>JARLFY010000059.1 GCA_031296325.1 Acidobacteriaceae bacterium
AGCGCCCTCTGGTATGCGGTGTATTTGTCACAGTCACGCGGTTGGTCCTGCCAAGAATGGAGGACCTCATTATTGATCGAGTAGTAGGGCAGGTCCGGGGAGGTTGGAACCGGTGCGTGCGGAAAAGAACTGTGGCCCCCAGCGTTTATCATCACCACCGGCGAGGTCGTCACCTCGATCTCGTTGTCATGCACGCTGAGCGCGGAGACAGGCGCGCCATATCCATAGACCAGATCGTCCAGATCCCAGCCCGAAGGATACGGCTCCCATATCATTCTCCAGTCGTCGCCGAGGACATTGCCCTCGATCCGGCGGAGTCCGGTTGCATAGACCTTGTCCGCCAGCTCTTCGATATCGGCGATCACGGTCGGCGAAGTCGGTGGAGTCGTCTTCGCTCGCTGGGCCGGGGGAAGATAGGGCAGGTCGTTGGTGCCGAAGCTCGCGTCGCCGCCGCCGACCAGCTTGAGGTCGCCATGAAGGATGCCCTGCTTGTCGATCTGACCCGAGGTGACGACCTGCGTCTCAAAACGCTCATCCTCCCCCAGCAGAGCCATCGCCATCGCCGTCGTAAACAGCTTGGCGTTGCTGGCGGGCTGGAAGAGTTGGGCCTCGTTCAGGGCGTAGATGGGCTTGCCGTCGAGGGTGGTGACGATCACGCCCCAGTGGTCGCGGGCGACGGCGGGCGCGGAGAGCAGAGCCGCAATCTGCTGCGCCAGAGAAGGCTGTTCAGGGGAAGACTGCGCAGACGATGCGGCGTCGGAAGCGGCGTCGGAATTCGTCGCTGACGGCGCTTGAGTTGCCGCTGCTGGCGGGGCGCTTCTTGCTGTAACCGGAACGGTCTGGGCCATCGCCAGAGGCCATGCGCTGGCCATCGCCACACCGCAGATAACCGCTCGAATCCTTCGCTGCATCGTCTTCATGCTTGCACCTGCCTCAATGAAACATAGGAACCTAAGAGCAAGATCAAGATCTCAAAAACCATATTTTTCACAACGAGCTTTTTGTCATTCCGCAGCGAAGCGGAAGAATCTGCTTCTATCGTCTGGAATTGTCTATTCAAAAAACCGCAGCAAATCCGCAAGTCAAGCCCACGCATTCCATAAATTCAATCCAATACTAATTTAATCAGCAACTTGCCGTGCAATATTCTTTGGCATTTTAGTTATCCCCCAGATCGTATAATTAAATCAGTGGATGAAAAGACGAATTTCAAGCCAGAAGGCATAAAGCCGATTAGTCTATATTCGTTCGTATATACTTAAATGCAACACGCTTGTAATCAGTATGATGGGTATATATACCCGGGTGGGGGGTATGTCTGGCAGGTGTCTTTCCTGTGGTTTATCTCGGAAGTCTGGCACCTTGGCGGGGTGTGCTGGTAGACTTGTAGGGTTGCGCTGTGGGTTCGCGTAACGGAAGCTCCTTCCCCCGGCGCAAGCCGCCGAGAAGCCGACATGCAAGTTCAGCCCGAGCGCAGCTTTGCTGCGGGCACAAAGGAAGATTAGACACAGTGGATCAGCAGACCAAGGCAGCTCTCAAGCAAGACAAGTTCGTCTCCACCACAACGCAGGGCATTGAGTGGGCCGAAGAGCATCGGCGCTCGATGATCGGCAATGGAGCGATTATTCTGGCGGTGATTCTGGTCGTCGTCATCGGCGCGGTGGTTTACAACAGCCGTTCGGACGCAGCCTCGGTTGCGTTTGGCGCGGCGATGCAGGAGTATCAGACGCCGCTGGCGCAGCCCGATCAGCCAACGGCTCCGGGAACCAAGACCTATGCCTCGATTGCGGAGCGGGCCAAGGCCTCCGGCGCGCTCTTTCAGGCCGTGGCAGACAAGTACGGCTTCACTCCGGACGGGCAGAACGCGCGCTACTTTGTCGGCCTGACCTATCTGGAGGACGGGCAGAATCAGCAGGCGGAAGACACCCTGAAGAAGGTTGCGGGAGGATGGGACGGCGAGTTGGCCGGTCTGGCGAAGTTCGCTCTGGCGCAGCTCTATCGCAACACCGGGCGCGATGCGCAGGCCATCGACCTCTACAACCAGATCATCAAGAAGCCGACCTCGACGACTCCGGCCGAGCTGGCGCAGTTGCAGCTCGCCGACGTGTATCAGTCCGAGGGCAAGACGGACGACGCCAACAAGATCTACGCGAAGCTGAAGCAGGACGATGCCAAGGGCGCAGCGGGAATGATCGCCACCGAGAAGCTGAATCCCTCGGCTGGCGGACAGGCGGCTCAGGCGCAGTAGTCGAACGCAAGCAGGTACATTGGAACGGGCGGCGGCAGCCACGACGAATCGGTCGGGTTGTGCGCCGCCATTTCCGTCTGTAGCCAGCGGATCTCGCTTAGAACTTCGGTTCTGTCGTAGGATGAATGGCGGATGGCCGGCATCTGCCAAGGCACGTCCTGATCCACTAATTCACATCGCTTCGGCGTATGGTTGAAATTATGCGCATGACGATTCTCGCCTCCGGCTCGAAGGGAAACTCGACGGTAGTCGCGAGCGCCGAGACGCGGGTGCTGATCGACGCGGGACTCTCCTGCCGCGAGCTGATGCGGCGCATGGCAATTGCGGGCGAAGATCCCGCTGCGCTGGACGCGATCCTTATTACGCATGAGCATCAGGATCACGTTGCGGGACTCTCTGTGCTGGCGCGTAAGTTGCACATTCCGGTATATTTCACCGAGCCGACCCACCGCGCCTGGGTTCGCCAGATGACTCCGCGTAGCACGATTACCTACGCTAAATGGCTGGAACGGGTTCAGCAGGAGAAGGAAGAGCGCGCCGCGCGAGTTGCCGCAGAGATGGCTGGTGACGATGGCTCCGGCGATCTGGATTCCTCCGCGCTACAGCTTGCCGCCGCTGCGGAGGATGCCGAGGAAGCGGCTCCAGCGAAGTCCAAGGCCGATCCGGCCAGCCTGCCCGCGGTCGAGTACTTTCAGCCGGGAACGGGCTTCTCGATTGGCGATCTTTTGGTGATGCCCTTCACCACGCCGCATGACGCGGCCGATCCCTGCGGCTTTGTCTTCGAGTCGGCGAGCGAACGCCAGCGCATGGCGATTGCCACCGATCTCGGCTACGTTCCGCCCAACGTCAAGGCCGCGCTGAAGCGCATCGACGTGATGCTGCTGGAGTCCAACCACGATCTGGAGATGCTGAAGGACGGGCCGTACCCGTGGTCGGTGAAGCAGCGTGTGCTGTCGCGGGTGGGGCATCTCTCAAACCACGCGACGGCGGAATTTTTGGCGAATGAGTACGACGGCGGCGCGGAGTATATTGTTCTGGGGCATCTTTCGGAGGCGAACAACGCTCCGGAACTGGCCTTGCTGGCCGCCGAAGAGGCGATTCGCGAACGGGGAGGACTGCTTGGAAATCGCGTTCTGCTCGCCCGACAGGCCGATCCGCTCGATCCGATCTGCCTTTGATTGCCTTACTTTTTGCCGTGAGGGAATGATGCGGAGCAATCAGTCTGCCATCGAAGACCCTTGGGGTTGCCTCCGAAAGTACTGATCCAATTGCAACTTTTTTCGCCGAGTGCGAGCAAATCAATTAGAATTGTGTTTATATATATGATTAATTTATTTTCAGGTTCTACTAGGTCCCGCCGCATGAACGCTCCGAACTGCACAGATCCGCTCATCGGAAACATCCTCGCTGGATGGCGCTACGACATCTCCAGCCTCTCTCCCGCGATGCGCACGGACTACGACCAGCATCTGGACGAGTGTGCGCAGTGCAGTCGTCGGCAGCATCTGGCGCGCACCATCGACGTCCTGCTGCTGACGGTTACATCGTTGTCCATGTTTGCTTTTCTGCTGGCTGCCGCCGTACTGCACCGGGTCGAGACGCTCGTCCACCTGAGCAACAGCGTGCATCTGCACCACACGTCGATCACTATCTCGCTGGAGGCGGCCGCCATCGCTGGGCTGGTCATCTCTCTGCTGCTGTGGATTCTGGTCGCCATCTCTACCCCGATCCCGGGCATGGTGAGCGACGCGATTGAGCGCATTCCGCCGCAGATTCGCGATCGTATCATGAAGCATGCCGCCTGACGCTGGCCATTCGCAGAGTCCTTCACAAAGCCCGACCGCAGATTTATGCGGTCGGGTTTCTTCTTTTGCCACGCTGGCGGCGGAAATGGGTTAGCGTAGAAGGAGCATAATGATTACTCCGCAACCCCATTCCGAGGGCGAGATTCTGCCGCCCGATGATTCCATGGTTCCGACCGAGCAGACCCCAGCCGAGGCCTACAC
>JARLFY010000060.1 GCA_031296325.1 Acidobacteriaceae bacterium
AGCGGAGGAATCTGCTTTTGCCGTTGCGGTTGTCTTTGCCGTTGTCTTTATAGTATTTCCCCCCAAGGGGATAGATTTTCGTGGTGCGAGCGAAAAGCAGATTCCTCCGCTGCGCTGCGGAATGACAAACAAAAGGCTGAGGAATGACAAACAGCAAGCACAACTGCAAGCACAAAAGAGCTATATGTCGATACGGCCTAGTACTTTGTCTAGTTCTTTTGAGATGCCACCCCTGATACGTTTCTGACTAGTCAGAGACCGATGCTCCTTGAATCTTTACCGATATGCGACAGCTTATGAAACGGACTCGAGTCTTGTTGGCCGACGATCATCCGATGATGCTCGAAGGAATTCGTTCGTTTATTGAACCGCATCTGCAAAGCGTCGACACCGTAACCGATGGCAGGGCACTGGTTGAAGCGGCGCTTCGCCTGAAGCCGAATCTGATTATTCTGGACATCACGATGCCGCTGTTGAACGGCATCGATGCCGCGATCCAGATCAGGAAAAGTCTTCCCGCAGTGAAGATGTTATTTGTCACGATGCACGTCAGCCCAGCCTATCTGGAGGCCGTACTCAACGCGGGAGCGAGCGGCTATGTCGTCAAATCCGCTGCGCGCGAAGAGCTTCTGGATGCAATCCGAAGCGTCCTCAAAGGGCAGATCTATGTATCTGCCAGCCTTTCCAGCGAACATCTGGATCGGTTCAAGGATCCCTCCCGCGCCGCAGCTACGCTTCACCTCAGCATGCGCGAGCGGGAGATTCTGCAACTGATTGCAGAGGGGCGGGCCGCCAAGGAAGTTGCGGATGTTCTGTCGATCTCCATCAAGACGGTGGCCTTTCATCGGGGAAACATCAAGCGAAAGCTCGGGCTGGGAACAACCGCCGAGTTGACCCGATACGCCATCGAGCAGGGATTGATTCAGTAATTTGAGCCTATCTTGCGACGGACGCCGCCCCGCAAAACCGCAACATTATCTTGGGCATACCTAGAACTACATCCAGTATTCAACGCTACAGCTTTGAAATAGCCTTCCACTTACGAAGCCATTCGCCGAGTCCTGCAACTCAGGGCAGCGAATAGCTGTCTGCAAGAAAAATCAGCCAGCTATTGCAATTTTAATTTGGACACACAAAGGGAGAGCGATGAATCCAATGATGCAATACAGCGGACTGAACGTAGGCGAACCTCACTCGGAAGATAGGCATCTGCACTTCACGAGGGGTCAGTCGCAGGCAAGGCCAAAGATGCCCGCCGTGCCCCGCATCGGAGGCTCGGGCAGCCGTGCGAATCGCTGGGGTGTGGTTCTGGCTGGCGGCGACGGCGTGCGTCTGCGGCCCCTGACAAAACTGATCAGCGGCGATGATCGCCCGAAGCAGTTCTGCCCTTTGTTCGGAGGAAAAACGCTGTTGGGCCAGACACTCCAGCGATCGGAGCGAACCATCTATCGGGAGCAACTCCTGGTCTCGCTCTCCGGGCATCACCGCAAATGGTATTCGCAGGAAGACAGTCTGCGCCCGTCGCAGAGAGTGGTGCAGCCGGAGAACAAAGGAACGGCTCCTCCCATTCTGCACAGTCTGCTCAGTATCGCTCAGTTGGATCTGCACGCTCTCGTCGCGATCCTGCCCTGCGATCACCACTATGCTGACGAGCCATTGTTTGTCTCTGCGCTGGAGAACGCGTTTGAGGCTGCGGCAGAACGCACGGACTCCGTCATTCTGCTGGGCGCGCAGCCGCATTGCCCGGAGGTCGAGTATGGATGGATCGAACTGGGTTCGCCTCTCGGGCGCGCAGGTAGCGATCTGTTTCAGGTGAGAGGCTTCTGCGAGAAGCCCACTCTCGACATCGCCCAAAGACTGTTCGATCAAGGCTCCGTTTGGAACACGTTCGTCATGGTGGGGCATGTGCAGGCCTTCCTGCACATGATTCATGCCGCTCTTCCCGGCATGCTCGAACAACTTGCCCCGGCGAACCTGTGGACAGGGCAGGAGACGCACATCGAGAAGTCCTTCTACCAGCGCATTCCCAGCATCAACTTCTCCCAGCAAGTGTTGTCTGTAACGCCCGAACGCCTGATTGCGCTCCGCCTGAGCGATGTCGGATGGTGCGATCTGGGGGATCCGGGACGCGCCTTAACCGTGGCGCGAAAGAGTAGTTGCGGATCGGTCTGGGTGCAGGAATGGGTACAGGCGCATGCGTAGCTACGGTTTGTGTTCCCCAAAGACCACCGCCGTAAACAGGAAGATGTCGGTATCTTCCTCCTGCCAGCAGGAGGAGCGCATGCCGGCCTTGCGGCAGGTCTCTTCCAGAAACGTCTTGCGATCCCATCCCTCCTCCACTGGAACCTGCGGCAGCAGAAGACCCTCGTAGCTTCCGTTCTTCATCAGTAAACCGTGCTGTCCAACCTTGATCTGTTGAACATTCGTAACGCGCCGGAGAGGCGACAGTACGGAGATCTCATAATCGAGCTGCGGCAACTCCGAGGCCGAGACCGCGCGAAATCTTGGATCTTGCAGAGCGGCGAAGGTGGCCGTGTCCCGCACGGTCAGGTAGAGGGGTTTCGTCGCAGAGGTGTAGCCGATGCACCCCCGCAGCGCGCCTGATTTGTGCAGGGTCACAAACGCGCCGCGATCCTGATTCAGCGCCTCGCTGACGCTTGCCTCTGGCTGATACATCTCTCTGTGTTGCACCGCATACTCGACCGACTTGCGAGCCAGAGCCAGCAACTCTTTCTTGTCGTGGTCGTTCAGGGAAAAGGGCTGCTCCGCCGCCTCGCCATCCTGTGCTTTCACAAAGACGTCTGCGCTGTATCCGACCACGCGCGTGCGATCTCCTGATGTATCTCCTGAGTTGGCGTACTTGAGTACCTTTGCCTGATTGGCTCCCATGCGCTCGGCGGCGATCATTGCGGCAACGATAGGCGCTCCGCCACATGCCTCCCAGACGCGCGATTGAAAGTTCCGCGACATGCTCAGGTAGTCCCACTCTGCCAGAGCGTTCAGCGTCTTATGATCCATCTTCGCCGCTTCGTTATACGGGTAATAGTGCGACAGATCGGAGCTTGCCACGATCAGCGTATCCCCGCCCTGGATCAGCTTCGCCAGAGCCACGCCCAGAGCGCGGCTGCTCTCATAGCTCTGGTCTCCCATCACGATGGGTACAAGTTCAAATTCACCCAACACCCGCTGTAGCCACGGCAACTGCACCTCAATGGCATGTTCGGCTCCCTCTGGCGTGTGGTCGTGCCCACGGCCGGAGAGCCGCAGGGTGGAATTCATCTTAGTCAGCTTTCCGGAAAACGCTTTATCCACTGGAATGCTTCCCAGTGGAGTGACATAAGCGTCCCCGTCATAGACAGAGGTAAAGTTGAAGGCTTCGTAATGCGACGGAGCAATCACAACCACACGCGAGAATTTGCGTCCCTTCAACTCCGCATAGGTATAGGCAGCCACCGGGCCGGAGTACGGATATCCAGCATGCGGCGCAACCACGGCGAGGATAGAGCCTTTGATCGGCGGAGCGGTTGCATGGGCCAGCATGTCGTCGATCATCGCCGAAAGCGCCTTGGGGTTGGACGGATAAAAGCTGCCAGCAACCCCGGCCTCTCTTATCTTCGGGGAACCTTCTCCCCAGGCTTGCGGCCAAGGAGCCATTGCCAGTAGAGCGACGAGTGGAACTTTGAGCCAATCCATCTTGCACCGCCTCTTGCGTTTTTGTTTCACCTCTTCGGCTCGCTCAAACGTGCCAGATTCCGGGAATCGGGGTCTGGCAAAATGGACAACAATCGTTGCGAATCAGCATCTCGCTGGCTGTAAATCCTACGCGCTCCACCAGCATTCGACGGCACTTCGGACAGTAGGTGTTCTGCGCAGGATGTCCCGGAACGTTCCCGATATACACATAATGGAGACCCTCGGCATCGGCAATCGCCTTCGCCCGATCCAGAGTCTGCACCGGGGTGATGGACAGATCCTTCATCTGATATGACGGATGAAACTGGGTGAAGTGCAGCGGAACATCCGGGCCAAGATTCGCCATGATCCAGCGCGCCAAGCCAAGGAATTCGGAGTCGCTATCGTTGAGCGACGGAACCACCAGATAGACGATCTCGGTCCACTTATCCATCTTCCGCAGAGTGACCAGCGAATTCAGCACGACCTTCAACTGTCCGCCAACTATTTTTCTGTAGTACGGCTCGGAGAAGGACTTCAGATCGATCTTGACCGCGTCCATCTTTCCGTACGCCGTTCGTAGCGCCTCTTCCTGTATGTAGCCATTCGACACGACCACGCTGCGAAGCCCTGCTGCATGTCCGGCATCTGCAACATCCATTAGAAACTCACTGAAGATCACCGGTTCGTTGTAGGTGTAGGCAATCGTCGGACAATGATTCAGCTTCGCCAACTCGACAATTCGCTGCGGGGGCATGTATTCGGCGGGAGCCAGTTCTGGACGAGCCTGCGAGATGTCCCAGTTCTGGCAGAACTTGCAACTCACATTGCAGCCAGCCGTCGCCAGAGAGAAGGCGAGCGACCCCGGCAGGTAGTGAAAGATGGGCTTCTTCTCGACCGGATCAACGTGCGCCGCGCAGACCCGCGAGTGAACCAGCAGATAATAGACTCCCCCGCGATTCTCCCGCACGCCACAGTAGCCGCGTTGTCCCTCTCCCACAATGCATTCGCGTGGACAAAGATAGCATTTGATCTTCTTGTTGGGAAGTTTCTTGTAGAATTTGGCTTCGACCGTGAAGCGCGAATCGTCCTGCGCTGACCCGCCCATCGCAGCCTCTGCGCAGCCTTGCAGATCAGACTTATGCAGCATGACGAACCTCCAGCCACGCGTCCGCCTACCAAAGTCCATTAGATTGCTCTTCTCCTCGCAGGGTTGTCCGAGGTTCGGCGTTGGCAGCAGTCGCAACACAGCGTGGCGCTCTTTCTGCAACGTTCTCCTCCCCGTGAATCACGGAAACCCGCCCCAGAAATGACAGGCAAAGTCAGTTGCCTCCCGCTTATCTGCGGAAAAGTAAATGCGGAAGAGTGAATTGGGCTATAGCAATTTAAAAATGCTCCAGCCGGTGGTGAGGCGTACCGCTGGGAGCGGGAGAGAACATTCGACTAATAAGAGGACAATGAGGTATTCTCGTATAGTGCTGTAGGCCAACCAAGTCGCAGTAGATGCGATGGGTGTCTTCTACGAAAACAGGTCTGGGATCAGGAATGGGCCTCAGAGCTGACACCGGCACAGCGGCGGGATTTCAGCATCACGCCAAGTCGTAGAAAAATGCGGAGAGGTGGCAGAGCCTGGTTGAATGCACCTGACTCGAAATCAGACGTACTCGCAAGGGTACCGGGAGTTCGAATCTCCCCCTCTCCGCCATTCCCTTATATATCAACAATATACGCATTAGTCTGCTAATATCGCAAAGGCCTTCAACTTCTACAATCAACGTCCTAGTTGGCTGGCGGAGGCATATCGTCAACTGGATGAGGCGATGTTTGCGGCGTATGGCTAGTCGGCGCCGCTGAGTGATGCGTAGATTTCCGAACGCCTGCTCGCTTTGAACTGCCAGCGCGCCGCTTCGCCGGTTTAGTTGCCACAGGCACAAGCGGAGCACTCACCGCCGCTGGTGCGGGCGCTGGTGTGACCGTGGGAGAACTGGACATCATCGCTCCGACGATGGAAAACACCACACCGCCTGCAACGAAGGCCAGAAAAATCTTGAGGCCGCTGCCCTTTCCCGATGGTGTAGACGCACTGGAAGGATCGACAGAACTCGGAGCGGCGGACGGCTTGCTGGTGCTGGAAGAATATTGGCGATTGTAGAGGCCGGTTCCGGGGATGGAGGCCGCTGTGTACGATCTTCCCTTGGCGTCTTGAATAAAGAACACTTGCCCCGCTTGTACTGGTGATGGAGGCCGCTGTGTACGATCTTCCCTTGGCGTCTGTACCTACGCGGAAGCCGCGCACCCCGATGGAAGTTCCTACGCCGGACTTGGAGAAGTTCAAGCGGAGCGGGCCGAGTTTGAGACTGCGACGGAATCGCCAAGCCATAGCCTGCCAAGTCTACCGCAAAGGCAGCACTCTCCTGCAAAGCTTCTGATTCTCTGCTGCGGATCTTTTGGAGCGCAATGCCTCTCCCTTCACTCTTGCGGTTTTGAATCAGACCATATTTGTCGTATATTGAATAGAGACCGAATGAGTCTTATTTGCGTGTCTTCTTCGAGGAACTCGATGGGGTTCTGTTTGGGTGTGTTGGCAGCGATGATCTTGCGCTGAGATAGGGGAGTAATTTGAAGTCATTTGTGCGGAGCGTTCTCTGTGTTGTTTGGATTGCTGGATTCTGCCAGCCATTTTTGCTGGGGCAGGGTTTTAGCCTCTCTGGGGTGGTGCAGGATGAAAGTGGAGCGCGCATCGCACAGGCGCAGATTACCGTTCGTAGCGGGGCGGCGGGCGAGGTGTTAGAGGCTAAAACAGGCGAACAGGGCGAGTTTCACGTGGAGGTTCCGGCGGCGGGCAGCTACCGAGTCGTGGCTGCGGCGGAGGGATTCAAACCAACCATTCTGCCGATCCTCCTCACTGCGCAGTCGCCAGTCGCAAAGTTGGCGCTGACGCTGGAACCAGCCGAGCGCAGCGAGACGGTGCAGGTTTCGGCAGACGCTTTGGCTGCCGAGACCACCAGCACCCAGTTAGGAGAGACGCTGGAGAGCGGGAAGATGGAGGGAGTGCCGCTGAACGGTCGCAACTTTACCGACCTGATGGCAGTGCAGCCAGGGATCGTTCCGTCGAACACCTCACAACCCGGAGCCGTGATTATGACTGGTGTGGCTGCAACGCCGCCGTCGGGCAACGCCAACCCCGGAAACCTCTCGATCAGCGGGCAGCGCGAGAGTTCCAACGGATTTCGTGTGAACGGGAGCGATGCCGAGGAGGACGTGAATATGGGCACGTCGATCGTGCCGAATCTCGATTCGATCGAGAGTTTTCGTGTGCTGACCAGCAACTTCGACGCGGAGTACGGCAACTCCAGCGGCGGACAGGTTCTGGTAACGACGAAGTCGGGGGGAGCGAAGTGGCACGGCTCGGCCTTTGAGTTTCTGCGCAACACAGCGTTGGACGCGCGCAACTACTTCTCGCAGGATCGCGCAGTCTATCGTCAGAACCAGTTTGGCGGAACGCTGGGAGGAACGCCGATTGGCAAGAGCAAGAACCTGTTTCTGTTTGGGGACTATCAGGGAACGCGACTGACGGAGGGCATCGACACGGGCAATATCGCGGTGCCGTCGAATGCCGAGCGCGGTGGAGACTTCAGCCAAACTCCGCTAACCGGTAGCGTGAATGGCGCAGCCTGGGCGACGCAACTTTCCACCCTGCTGGGACGCAAAGTTACCGCAGGCGAGGCTTATTCCTCGGTCTTTCCCGACGGAAAGATTCCGCAGTCGTCCTGGTCGGCTCCTGCTCAGTATTTATTGACGTCGATTCCACAGCCCAATGCCGGAGTCGGTCTCTTTGAGACCGCAGTCGGAACCGAGACTCTGCGCGACGACAAGGGAGCGTTGCGCATGGACTGGACGCACGGTCGGGGAACGCTGACGGCGTACTACTTTCTCGATCAGTATTCGCTGGACAATCCCTATCCCACCGGCACGGGAGGAGCAAGCGTTCCGGGTTTCGATGCGACATCGAGCGGGCTGGCGCAGCTTGTCAGCGTGGCAGATGTTGTGCCGATCGGCGAGGCTTCGCTCAATCAGATTCACCTGAGCTACATGCGCAACGCCAACGCCGTGGGCCAGCCGAAGGGCGGCGTTGGTCCATCGCTGGCCGCGCAGGGATTCACCTCTGGCAGTAACGGCGGCAATGGGATTGTTGCGTTGAAACCCTCCACGGAAGGAATCGAGAACATCGTATTCAATGATTTCACGCTGGGAGTGGATACCACGGCTCTGGTGCAGGCTGAAAATATCTATGAGGCGAGCGAAGCTTTTTCGCACATCGTCGGCAATCATGGACTCAAGTTTGGCGGCGAGATTCACGCGAATCAGATCAATACGCACCCCGACGTGATCTTCAATGGCAGCTTCGCCTTCAGCGGCTCGGAGACGGGAGTGGACTTCGCCGACTTTCTGCTCGGCGTTCCATCCAGCTACACGCAGGGACAGGCGAGCAGCTTTTACAATCGCAATCTCTATGTCGCTGCATTTGCGCAGGATAGCTGGCGGACGAATGAGCAGCTCACGGTAAACTACGGGGTGCGCTGGGATCGCATCCGTCCGTGGGAGGAGAAGTTCAATCAGCTACAGACGCTGGTGCAGGGCGAACAGTCGCAGGTCTACCCCGGAGCACCACTGGGGTTGGTCTTCCCCGGAGATCCCGGCGTGCCGCGCTCGCTCGCTCCTGCGCAGAACAATCTATCTCCGCGCATCGGCATTGCGTACTCTCCCGCCGTCGCTGAATCTTCCTGGCTGAATAGACTGATTGGCTCCGCAGGCCAGACCAGCCTTCGCGCCGGTTACGGCATCTTCTACACCGCGTACGAAGGACTTTCGGCTGGAATCATGAGTGCCAATCCGCCGTATGGCTACACCTATACATCGGCAGCTCCGCCGCTGTTCGCCTCGCCGTTCACCGTAGCAGCGACAGGAGCCAGCGCGGGACAGCGTTTCCCCTTGCAAGACGTGCCCTACGGAGCCAGTCGTTCGCATCCCAACAGCTCTGTTAACTGGAGCAAGTTCGAGCCTCTGGTCGGCATTCCTGCCGTCGATCCGCGCGACGTAACGCCCTATGCCGAACACTGGATGGTCAGCGTCGAGCGGCGATTCGACACGACGACCCTGCTTTCACTCAGCTACATCGGAGCGGCGGCGCATCATTTGCTCGCTCTGGAAGAGGTGAACCCGGCCGATCCAGAACTTTGCCTGCGCCTTGGCTCAACGCTCTGCGGCCCATTCAATGAGCAGGCTGCGCGCACGCAGTTCGGCCCAGCCTTCGGTTCGGTCGAGTTGCAACGCACCATCGCCAACTCCAGCTACAACGCTCTGGAGGCCTCGATCAACCACCGCAGTCACGGGGTGGAGATGCTGGCCAGCTACACCTTCAGCAAATCCATCGACGAGTCCGCCGGACTATCCGAGCCAGTGAACCCGATCGATCCCTCCCTCAGTCGAGCGCTCTCTTCCTTCGACCTGCGCCACAACTTCGTCACCAGCTTCCACTATGACCTGCCCAGACTGAGGGACGGCAATCGGCTCAACCGACTCGCCAATGGCTGGAGTCTAGCCGGAATCGCGCGCTTCACCTCGGGCTTGCCCGTCACTCTGCTCAACAACAACGACACCTCGCTGCTGGGCACAATTCCCAACGGCATCAACAACAACGGGGTGGACACGCCAAACTGGAGTGGACGCTCGCTGCAACTCAACCGCAATCCCCGCAAGGGCCAGCCCGTCTTCGACGCCAGTCAACTCACCCTACCCGCGCTGGGCAGTATGGGCAATGCACGGCGCCGTTTCTTCTCCGGCCCCGGCATGGAGAACCTCGACGCAACACTCTCGCGCAAGTTCGTCGTCGAAGGCAGTCAGATGCTCGAACTCCGCGTCGAGGCATTCAATCTGCTCAATCACGCACAGTTCTTCGGAGCCGCATCGGTCCAAGGCAATCTCTCCAGCGGCGATTTTGGTCAGACGGTCAGCGCCGCTTCTCCGCGCCTGCTGCAACTAGCCCTGCGCTACCAGTTCTGATTGCGGACGCGCACAACGGCTCTGTAGTCTGGCTTTTCCTCTTGCGTTATTCTTCCGCAGGCTCAGGCGCGCTGACTCTTTGCACCACGATCCAAGCGTACTGCGCGGCGGAGATCGGGGCCAGCGCGGCGATAGAGCGCAACAGAACCTGACGCAGCAGAATTCCGTCCACCGAGGGCCAGACCTGTTGCACCAGAACCACGGTCAGGCCGAAGATCTGTACCAGCGTATTGAACTTGCCCAACAGGCTGGGGCGAAAGTCGCGCAGGGTTCCGGTGGCAAACAACAACATGGCGATCAGCAGAATTCCCACGTCGCGGCTGAAAACCAGCACGGTAACGTAGAGCGGCACCAGATTCATGTGCGTCAGAACGACGAAGAGCGTGCTCAGCAACAGCTTGTCGGCGATGGGGTCGAGATATTGGCCAAGCGTAGTGCGCTGCGAGAGCCAGCGCGCCAGTAGGCCGTCGAAACCGTCGCTGAAACCAGCCAGAATGAACAGCGCAAAGGCCATGCGGTATCGTCCGGCCAGGATCTCAATGATCAGGAACGGGATGATAAACAGCCGCATCAGCGTGAGCAGGTTGGGGGCGGCGCGAAACTGACGCAGAAGACTCATCGTAAGGACTTAGTAATCGTAGCCTATTCAGGGCCTGTGCTGCGCGCGCGAACAGAAAAAGCGTCTGGAGGGCACCAAAAATGCAAATATAGGTGAATTGAATTTGCCCAATGCAAGGGCTTCCATTACACTTGAATTACGCATTACAGGCGCGTAGCTCAGTTGGTTAGAGCGCTACCTTGACACGGTAGAGGTCAGGAGTTCGAGTCTCCTCGTGCCTACCATATATTCCAAAGACTTATGGGATGTTTGGCAAAGAGAAACAAGAGTGCCGAATGGGAATACAAGGAAGTTTGTCCCTTTCGCCTACTTTGCTAATAGGCAATGGAAGACCCCGTCGCAAGCAGCGGGGGATCTTGTCAAACTGCAATGAGCCTACATCGCAAGTGGTGGGCAATCTGGCCCGAAGAGATTGATCGATCGAGTTTTATCCCAGTCAACAGCGATTTTACGAACACCTTGTTGGCCAAGGAATTCTGACATCAGTCGTTTTATCATGCCGATTGGCCCCGCTGCGGCCCGCGTCGGCGACGATATTAGCGTCCCGCAGCACGGGGGACCACAGAAACAAGCGGTGCGTCTTTACTGCAACGTATCCGATAAAGCCGCGATTTCACTGAAATATCGTATCGCCTATTTACAGATATTTTCTAAAGAGGAGAGGTATAGATATGCAGGCGAATAGCCTCGCGCAGAGGTTCGTCCTCAGGTGCATAATTCCCACTCTCTCGCTGACGCAGAATAACCGGATCTTCGTTCGCAGGCCCCGGAGATGCCGTGATCGACTGCTGGTCATGCTCCCAGCGATACAATCCCTCCTTGGTCAGAGCGGTTCGTGCGCGGAGCAGTTTGAATCCGGCATAATTACTGCCAAGGTTGAACCCAATCGTAAGAAATACAATAGCGGCAGCCGCCGTTCGCCGTGTCCATGGAGTACGCAGTTGACCCTGAATCTTCCCGACACCGTAAAGATAAACAAATATAAGCAGAAGATTTGAATAGATCCGATATCTCGATACCAGACTCTGTGTGATCCCGAGATCAGATCTCAGTCCTGAAACCGCCAACGCGGTAATCATAATAAAACAGATCGAATAGAAAATAGCAGGACTCGTTGCGTAGAGCTTATCCTTAATTGCATAGATAAACACTGCGAACAGAAAACCTCCGAGAATCGCAGATGGCATGTACGCGCCATATCTCGCTATCGACGCACCTAGAAAAGAAAGAGCATAAACCGGAGAAATATGGTGCAGCGAGGATACGACGGAGTGATCCGAACGCGCCTGAGACGACAGGAAGTTATATCGATATAGATATAACGCCAGCATCGCGACGGACGTAGCCAACCAGGACAAAAGCCGCGCCAGTCGTCGAAATTGGAGAAGCATCACGCATCCGATTGGGACAACGAAGAATCCGTTGCCCGATGAGGCAATAGCGAGCAAAAGCGACACAAGCGATAAATAATAGGCTCTTTGCTCCTCTCTACTTAAAAGATAGATCGATAGCAAAGAAAAAATAACAACCGCTATATGCTGTAAAGAAGACATGGGCCAATTCAGCAAGGAATAGTATTGCAACTGAAAGAGTACCCAGGAAACAGGGACAAAAAACAACAGCCGATCCGAGATCGCTCGACCATCCTCAGTCCACATACGGTATATTACGAGGAACAAAGGCAGCAGTAGCAAATTGCCTATTGTAGATAAAACTGCAAAGTTGATATGTCCGAACAATAGATACTGGAGGGCATACAGCGCGTTGGCGAATATGAGTTTGTATTCATTATGCTGTGCTGTGAAGATCAGTATCACCCTCTCGTGAGCCGTGCCGAGTCGGGACCAGCCGCTCAGGAATCCGAGTACGCCGCTATAATCGTCCAGAAAGGGTATGTTGACCGTCTCGCGTGCCAACATCCAGTAGAATGCTAATATTGGGGTCAGGATGATCCCTGACAAAAGACCTTTTCGCTTCGTCACCTTGGTTCTCCCCACGTTAGCATGAAGATGGACGCCATGCAGTTCATTTGCGGATGCACTGTAGACTATCACAATCGCGTCACCCGGAGCTTCGGAAAATAGCCATGAGATCCAAAGTCTTTCAAATCAGGCGGCGCTCATCTCTTCCGTTTTATTGTAATCCGGTGCTTCTCTTCATCTTCGTATGGCTTGTGATGCTGACGAGCCTTTGGTTTAAAATTACTGTTGTTTCCTATCCCAATTTCTCGCTTCCGGTTCTGATCTTTGTAGCTTCGCTGCTGAGTTTTCTGCTCGGATATTATCTGATTCGCGGTCTCTATCGGAAGCATGTTAATTCATGCGCTTCTGCCTGCTACCAAATCGAGGTCACGCGGCTTCGACGCTTTAATCTGATCTTGGCTTGCGCGGCTTTGCCGATCATTATTTACAATTACGTGGTTTCGGGACTTCCGCCCTTTTTTGGATTTTTTGGTCTTGATGCAAAGTCGGTCAATAGTTATGGAAGGCTGGAGCAGTTGCTGGCCCCGATTCTGATGTCGCTTTTCGTGAACGCATTTCTCGACGTATCCGCCAAACGAAAAGCATTCTATGCGATATATGCCTTTTCGTGGATGTTGTTCTATGGAGCGCGCGGCGGCATAATCTTTATGCTTTTTCAGGCTTTGGTCGCCCTCTCCATCCGCACTTCAATGTCAAAGAAAAAGATCTATCTTATAGCTCTCGCCAGCGTAGTATGCGGAGGCGTGTTCTTTGGCGTTTTTGGTAATTATCGTACGACCAATGCCATATTATTTGCCGGCATGCGCATCAAGCCAGAGTTTCAGGAGTGGCCAACAATTTATGTCTGGATTATCTCTTATATCTCGACGGCACTCTCCAATCTCTGTTGGTATGTTGACCTAGCTCGTTTCGACCATGCTACGTGGACATTTTCATATACGCTGCTGCCCTCTTTCTGGGTTCCTGAAAATCCTCATGTTGCGATGTTGACTTCCAGCAATATTGTTGATGGCACCAGCACCTATCTCGCAAGCTACTTTCTGGATTTTTCATATTTTGGGATATTTTTGGCGAATCTATTGCTCGGAATCGCATCTGGAATCGCCAGCGTGGCCAATCGCATTGGCAGAAATTTTCTCTTCTGGTCTGTGTTCCTCTCTTGTATGGGATTCATATTCTTTTGGGATTTTTTTGCGACTCTTAGCGTGATAATTTTATTTAGCATCCAAGCTACGGCTCAACGATATTTCATCCAGAGACTCCCTCCCCGTCGATCTTTCAGGAAACTGGAAGAGAATGCGCCAGAATTGTCTACCCTTTGATGCCACGCAGCTTCGAGGTCGTTTTCAAGGCAGGGACGTCGTAGATTGAGCGACAAAATGAAACCTTCCATACTTGCGGTAATTGTTCTTTACAAGACGTCGCCACACGACAGCGTAAGCGTGACCAGTCTGGCGCGCGCCTTGGCTGCAACCGATCCTGATGCGCTACGGCTTCGAGTCATGCTGGTTGACAACAGTCCCGAGGCGAGCGCGGCCCTAGGCCTCTTTGCAGAGGAAGTGTATCGTTCAGCGCCGGAAAATCGCGGCCTCGCTCACGCCTATAATGCAGCTCTTCGCATGGCGCAGGAGCTGGGGTTTGACTGGCTTCTGACGTTAGATCAAGACACCGCGCTCCCGGAAAACTTTTTGTCGGAACTAGGAAATGCAGTCGCTCTGATTGATGCCGACCCACAGTTCGCAGCGGTCGTGCCACAAATTCAGGGTGCGGGGCGGACGCTGTCGCCTTACACCTTTCGCTGGGGCGCATTGCCAATCTGGTTTCCGCCGGACTACATCGGTATTCCGAACGAGGCCGTGTATGCTCTCAACTCCGCATCCCTGCTGCGCGTAAGCGCTCTGCGCCAGGTGGGCGGGTATGATCCGCGATTCTGGCTTGACGCGAGCGACCACGCCATCTTCCACGCGCTTGCAGCCTACGGGAAACGAGTCTATGTCGCGGGCAATATTCAGGTGCAGCATCAACTCTCCGTGCTCGGCGAGAAGAACTCGATGCCTGCGGCACGATACGAAAATCTGCTTGCGGCTGAATCCGCGTTCTGGGATCTCCACATGAACCGGATGGCGAGTTGGGAGAGAAATGCGAAGCTCGCAGGTCGACTTATCCGCCAGATGCGGCGCGGAGAGACCGAACTTCGCAGGATTTCGATGAAGCATCTGCAATTGCGGCTACTGCACACGCGCAAGTTTCGCCTTCGGATCTGGGAGCGTGAGGTCGCTGGTCGCCTGAATGACTCGGTTGCGGATGCACAGCGCCTGTTGATGGTCTCCGTGTGTATGGCATCGTACAACGGAGAGCGCTATATCGAAGAACAGATCGGCTCAATTCTGCCTCAACTGCGTGAAAGGGACGAACTGATCGTGGTGGATGACGCCTCTTCGGATCGGACCAGAGAACTGATTCTTGGGTTTGAGGATCCGAGGATCAAACTCATCGTGCAGGTCAAGAACCGAGGCGTCGTTGAAACATTTGAGCATGCCGTACGAAGCGCGACCGGCGACATTCTGTTTCTGTGCGACGGGGATGATATCTGGACTCCCGATAAGGTGGAAAAGACGCTTCAGGCCTTTGCGGAGAACCCCAAAGCCCGAGTCGTTTGCTCAGGTTTGAAGTTGATCGATGAGAACGGCCACCCATTCAATAACGATGACTATATGAAGAACAGGGAATTTACCGCGTCCCTGCTGCCTAATCTCATGCGGAACCGATTTCAGGGGTCTTCCATGGCTCTTCGCTCATCCCTGTTGTCGCTGGTGCTGCCTTTTCCCAGACCGCGCATGTTTCTGCATGATGCGTGGATCGGCATGTGCAACACCATGACCGGCGGCGGTACCGTCTATATCGCTGAGCCATTGCTCTACTATCGGCGTCATGCGAGCAATGTCAGCCAGACAATGGGGCTGAAGGAGCAGATTGTGAAGCGAGTGCAACTGACCGTTGCCCTAGCGGTGCACTGGTTTCTATCCTGCTAAGAAAGGCGTGGAAAGGTCGCGGCGGGAGATGGCGGCCCGCGTTCAACATTTGTCCAGCGCTGACTCGAATCAAAGTGGTTGGCGATGGAGTTCAGTGTCTTGCGACGAGTCTTCGGCGGAGCATGGAACGCAGCTTCAGCAATGTAAAGCGGGCAAATGCCGGCACCATATACAGAGAACCGAAGTTGCTGCGAATGCTTCGATAAACTTCATTCCGCGTCTCTCTATTTCGGGATACCCCGTCGGTTCGATGGGTCGCAACAGTTATATCCAGCGACTCTACGGTGCAGCCCGCTTTGCGCAGTCGCTGATTGTGATCGAAGTCTCCGAACACCCGATAGGCTGTGTTGTAGCGCAGATGATTTGATCGACGATAGAAGGTGCCTTGATGGTGCCATGTGTTATCGAACCATAGCAACCAGTCGTTGCGGGGAATGTAGAGGTGCGTGTCATCCTCAAGGACTCGGCAGCACACGACATCGACGTGACGATTCGCCATCGTCTTCAACTGTGCGAGCGGAAGTTCAAGCAGCCTGTCGCCAGCGTTGAGATGGAAGATATACTCTCCGCGAGCCGCCGCGATGCCCTTGTTCATAGCGTCGTAGATGCCGCTATCCGGTTCGCTCACCCAGTAGTCCACTGCCTCATTGCGGGCTTGCAGCAATTCGAGCGTTCCATCCTGAGAATTCCCATCAATAATTACGAGTTCAACGTCTGGTCCTCGGAAAGGCGCGACGGTCTCAATCAATGCGGCGACCTCTTCCCGATCCCGGAAAGCAACAGCAATGATCGTGAGCAGGGGATGGGGTGCAGGGTTCTGTGGCAGAACTCTCTTCATTCGCACCCCGCCAGACTTCGTTTTGTGGTCGAATTGCATTGCAACTCCTGATGCACACTCCGATTGCCGGAGCATCGTCCGCCCGTTATCTGTAGGAGGTTTAAAGCTCTGATCGCCTCTTCATCATATCTCAGCAGATCTTCGCAAACGTTTGGGGAAGCGCGTTCTGTCCGCTTCCTGCATGGTGGCATCCTGATGCGCGTCGCACCCTTTGAATGCAGTCTCTATGGTGCCGGCTAGAGATTGGGAATCGTGTAAACTTGGCGTAGGAAACAGCCTGGAATGCACATGAATCGGAAACTCCGTATCGCAGTCGATTGCCGGATTGAAAACTCTCAGCAGGGCGTTGGTACGGCGGTGATCACGCTGGCTAAAGCACTTTCTGACTCGAAGGCGACCGATCAGGAATACACATTCCTCGTCCGACAGGACATGCTGGACTGGCTTGCACCCTATGTTTATGGCCCATGTAGACTGGTGGGCATTCCAGTGTCAAAGTCCTCTCGTATGAAAGCGGCTCTTCGTTGGATCGCTCCGCTTCGATTCCTTTGGCGCAAGCTGCGTGGCAGAAGGGAACAAATTCCGGTCTCCGATGGTTATGTGGAGGCGCAACATTTCGATGTGGTTTACTTTCCAACACAGATGGCTTACCTGACGAATCTGCCGTCGATTTACCAGCCTTGGGACTTGCAGCATCTCCACTATCCAGAGTTCTTTTCCAAGAGCGAGTTTAGCCTGCGTGAAAGTCTTTACCGTACTTTCTGTAATCGCGCCTCGTTCGTCAGCGTTCAGGCGGAGTGGACCAAGCAGGATGTCATCAAGCACTACGGACTGTCGGCAGACAAGGTCGTTGTGATTCCGTGGGGTTCGGTATTCGACGCCTACAAAACAGTTTCGGAGGATGCGATCCGAGCTACGGTGGAAAAGTATAGCCTTCCAGCACAATTTTTCTTCTATCCCGCCGCTACGTGGCCCCACAAGAACCATGAAGCTATTCTCCACGCGCTTCATATCCTGAAGAGTGAATACGACGCCACTCCTCACGTTTACTTCACGGGCTCGTCGTGGGGACAACGACCAGCGCTGGATAAACTTGCGAAAGATCTCGGCGTATTTGAGCAAGTGCATTTCCTTGGATTTCTGACTCATGAGGAGTTGCAGGCCGTCTTCGGTACGGCTACCGCTATGGTGTTTCCGAGCAAGTTCGAGGGCTTTGGCCTTCCAATTCTGGAGGCGTTTCACGCAGGGCTGCCGGTACTCTCTTCAAACGCCACTACGCTGCCTGAAGTCGCGGGAGATGCCGCTCTTTACTTCGCCCCCGATGCGTATGCGGAGTTGGCCTCTTTGATGAAAAAGATGCTGGACAAGCCGGAATTGCGAGAGGAGTTGATTCGGAAAGGGACTCTGATACTATCGCAATATTCGATTGCTGACACAGTCGCCAATTTTCAGGCGCTTTATGAGAGAACAGCAGCATTGTCCTCGCAGAATCACCGTGTGCCTCCGGTGCCGACCGCGATCTGACAGGGGATAAATATGATGGCGAAACGGGCACTGATTTGCGGTATCTCTGGACAGGACGGCACCTATCTTGCCAAGCTGTTGCTGGATCGCGGCTATGAAGTCTGGGGCAGTTCGCGGGATGCCGAACTGGCCACCTTTGGCAATCTGCATCGGTTAGGGATTTATGAGTCGGTTCATCTCGTATCGCTCAATCTTCGAGACGTTGGTAGCGTTCTCGGACTGCTGCGGCGGATACGCCCGGATGAGATATTCAGTCTCGCGGGCCAAAGCTCGGTCGGTCTCTCCTTCGAGCAGCCGGTCGAGACTATTGAAAGCATCGCACTTGGCGCACTCAGCCTTCTGGAGGCGATCCGCCTTTCCGATCTCGATATTCGCCTCTACAACGCAGGTTCCACGGAGTGCTTTGGAGACACAGGCGATGGCGTGGCAGATGAAAAATCGCCTCTTCACCCTTGCAGCCCCTATGCCGTAGCCAAGGCCTCGGCATTCTGGACCGTGGCCAACTATCGTCAAGCCTATGGGATGTTCGCCTGCACCGGAATCCTCTCCAATCATGATTCTCCTTTGCGTCCGAGGAGGTTCGTTACGCGAAAGATCGTGCACGCAGTGGCGTCGTTGGCGCTGGGTCGCGATGTGCGCCTGTCGCTTGGCAACCTGCATATTGAACGAGACTGGGGCTGGGCGCCAGAATATGTCGAAGCAATTGCGGCAATGTTGGAGCAGCCTGCCCCAACCGACTACATTATTGCCACAGGAAGCAGCCATACGCTGCATGAGTTTATGGAAACAGCCTTTGAACTGGCGGGCAAGGATTGGCGCGACTATGTCTCAATTGATAAAAATCTGATGCGACCGACCGACATCCTGCGAAACAAAGTAGACCCGTCAAAAGCCGCCATCGGCTTAGGGTGGAAGGCCAGAAACGGCATGAAACAAGTCGTCAGCATGATGCTGGAAGCCGAGATGTCCACGCTTCGGCAAGAAAAACTGGAATAGCGTCCTGAACTTCCGAAACGGGTCAACGGATCATAGATATGCAATCGCTGCCGGAGCGCTATTTAGTATACTGCTCTTATGTCTAGCAGTTTTTCCCGAGAAGCGTCTGGCTCGCCGGAGATGGGAGCAAAGCCGCTGGCAGCAGCCCGGACGCGTCGGCTTTTGCAAGGCACCTTTTCCGCAGTTCTGAGCAAGGCTATTATGCTCGGGTGCAGTGCCGTATCGATCCCGATTGCGATTCGTTATCTGGGCACCGAGGACTTTGGCGTATGGATCACAATTTCGACTACGCTCTGCATGCTGCTGGTCTTTGATCTGGGCGTTGCCAATTCTCTCACCAATTTCATCTCCGAGGCCTACGCCCGGGACGACCGTGAGCACGCGAGTACATTCGGCACCACAGCTCTGGGAGTTATGTCCGCCGTGGCGCTGCTGTTGGCGGGCATCGCTTGGTTGATCTGGCCCGCTCTGCACTGGGATCAGTTGTTCCATCTTGCGTCGCCGTCAGAGGCCCCCACGGTTGGCCGCGCAGTGGCTGCCGCACTTGCTATCTTTCTGGTGGGACTGCCTGTTGGTCTGGGGCCCAAGATTTTGGGAGGCTATCAGGAACTGCGCGTGGCCAATCTTTTCGTCGCCGCAGGAAGCCTCTGTAATCTGATCTCCATTATTGTTTTGGTGCGGTTGCACGCTGGACTGGTGGCCATGGTCATCGCTTCCTCCGCGTCGATCGTGGGAGCCAATCTGGTCTGTCTCTTGTGGCTCTGGTGCTTTCACAAGCCCTGGATGTCTCCGCGTCTACGTCATTTTAATCGCGATGCGGCGCGGAGGATGATGCAGACGGGCAGTGAGTTTTTCGTGCTGCAGATTGCCGGACTGGTGGTCTTCAATAGCGATAATCTGGTCGTGACGCATTATCTTGGACCAACTCAGGTGGCCTCGTACAGCGTCGCGTGGCGTCTGGTGGGCTATGCCTCCGTGGTGCAAATGATGATTATGCCTTCGCTCTGGCCAGCCTTCAGCGAAGCCTTCGACCGCGGGGATATGACATGGGTGCGACGCACGTTTCACCGCACCATGTTGATCACGATGGCTACGACTCTCGGCCTGTCAACGCTGTTCGCCCTGGCCGGACGCTGGATCGTCCGCGTATGGGCGGGCAAGGCCGCTGTCCCAGGGGAAGAACTTATTCTCCTGATGTGCGTCTGGGTGTTGATCAGCACCTTCATGAACAACACGTCAACCATATTGGTAGCCAAAGGAGAGACTCGGTTGCAGGCCTGGTGTTCGCTTGTGGCGGCGGTCGTAAATCTGGCGCTTTCAATCTATTGGGTACAGCGGATTGGAGCCGTCGGAGTCATTCTGGGCACCATCGTGTCCTACCTGATTATCCTGGTCATTCCACAAACATGGCAGACGCTGCGAGTGATCCGCCAACCCGCTTCATCGCAGTCCATGTAACTTGCTGGCTCTAAAAAAGCAGAACCAAAGCGATGTTCCACACTCAACTCTTTGAAGTGGAATATCGCTTGGTTTTGTAATGCTCTGCGCTGCAAATTGCGGTTCCGACGTTGTCAAGCTTCGGCGCTTCTCACCCCTGGGCCGCGTGGAAATACTCGGTACGCCAGAGTCGAGTTCCCGCACTAGAAGCGTGCGAAGAAGCCGAAGGTGGGCTCCGAGGTGCGCGTGCGACGGGTGATGGTCAGGTAGTTCTCGCCGAAGTCGGGGGCAAGATAGATGAGTTGGCGGAATCCTGCGCGAACGCCGAAGTGGCTGCTGGGAAAGTTCTGCTCCACGCCGAAGCTGTAGTAGTAGACGGCGCGGTACTGGAAGGGCAAGCCTTCGCCGCCGCCCGAGGTCGGAGTAAAGTGGATGGTTCCGCCTCCTACGCCGAGATAGGGCTGCACCCCGAAGATCTTGCGTGGATGGGCGACGTAGCCAAGAGTGATCTCGTGGACTCCAGCCTGTGCGCTGGTGAGTTGGTTGGAGGGGAGCTTGGGCGTGTAGGTGTAGTTCTGGGCGTTGCGAAAGTTGCCGAAGTTGTACTCGAAGCCGACGTAGGGCTTGGCCGTATAGCGCAGAGTAATCAGTTCGCCGACCGTGCTGCTGGGGGAGATGGCAAGATTGTTATGGGTGGACGTTGCATCGCGCTGCTCGATGCCGTTGACGTCCGAGTTGATGACGCCAGTAACGCTAACGGCCAGATCCATGCGATCCAACTGCTTCTGGAAGGGGAAAGGCGCTGGGGTGTCCTGCGCGAAGGCCTCGGATGCGGTGAAGCTGAAGAGGCACAACAGTAGAGCCGGGACAAGCAGGCTGGTTCCAGCAGAGACAGAACGACGAAGCGGATTCGGCATGTAGAACAGACTCCCTTGCGGCAAAAAATTACCCTGCTGTAAGTCTACTCTGTGCAGCGATTGACTGACCGCCTCCGCATCAACTTCCGAGAAAAAGACTTAACACCGATTTACACCGATGCCACCGATCGGAACGGATAAGACAAACGGCGGAGGTTATTTTGCAATTGGACAGATCGCTGTGACCCTCTATGGGCCAGAGCGATCTCCCTATTTATGCGTGATGCGGAAGATGTGGGCGGTGGTTGCGGGGTGGAGGGCGACGTAGTTGCTGCGGTCGTGCCACTTGTAGTGGGTGCCGGTGAGCAGGTCTTCCACGTCAAAGCTCTCGTTGTGGTGGATGCCGAGTTGCTTCAGGTCGAGGTCGATCCAGCCAGCCTGCTCGTTGTGCGGATCCAGATTGACGGCGACCAGAATCGTGTTGGCGGGCGCGGCGGGGCTGTCGCCGTCGGCTGGAATCGCCGGCGCAGACTTCGAATAGGCGATCAGCTTCGGGTTGTCGACGGTGTGGAAGTGCAGCGACAGGTCGCTCTGCAACGCTGGATTGGTGCGGCGAATCTGGTTGAGCAGCGTGACCAGCGGCGCGAGAGAGTCCGGGGCGCGGCGATTCCACTGGCGAATCTGATACTTCTCGCTGTGCAGGTACTCCTCGCTGCCGGGCTTGATGGGCGTGTGCTCGCAGAGTTCGTAGGCTGGGCCGTAGATGCCGTAGCTGGCAGCCAGCGTCGTCGCCAGAATGAGGCGCTGCTGGAAGGCGGCGCGACCTCCCGTCTGCAAGCTGGCGTGCAGAATGTCCGGCGTGTTGGGCCAGACGTTGGGAGTGAAGAAGTCGCTGACCGGCGGCTTGCTGATCTCCTCGAAGTACGCCTGCAACTCGGCCTTCTCCGTGCGCCAGGTGAAGTAGGTGTACGACTGAGTGAAGCCGCCTTTGGCCAGCGAGTACATGACGTGCGGGCGGGTGAAGGCCTCGGCCAGAAAGAGCGCGTCGGGCGTTTCGCGATGCAGGTCGGCGATGCACCACTCCCAGAAGGGCAGAGCCTTGGTGTGCGGATTATCGACGCGGAAGACGCGAACGCCGCGGTCGATCCAGTACTGAAAGACGGAGCGCAACTCGTCCCACAGGCCGCGCCAGTCGGTGGACTCGAAGTTCAGCGGGTAGATGTCCTGATACTTCTTCGGCGGATTCTCGGCGTACTGAATGCTGCAGTCGGGCCGATGGATAAACCATTCTGGATGCTCGGCGACCCAGGGGTGGTCGGGCGAGCACTGGAAGGCGATGTCCAGTGCCAACTCCATGCCGTTGGCGCGCGTGGAGGCGACCATATGGTCGAAATCGCTGAGGGTTCCCAGCTTGGCATGGATCGACTTGTGCCCCCCCTCGGGCGACCCGATGGCCCATGGACTGCCCTCGTCCTCCGGCCCCGCCGTGACGGTGTTGTTGGGGCCTTTGCGATAGGCGCGTCCGATGGGGTGGATCGGAGGCATGTAGAGAATATCGAAGCCCATGGCGGCGATCTCGGGCAGCAACCGCTCGACGTCGGCGAAGGTTCCGTGGCTCGGCGGCGCGGGCTTTCCTGCGGTCGGGGCCGGAGCCGTCGAGCGCGGGAAGAGCTCGTACCAACTGGAGAAGCGTGCTCGTTCGCGATCGACCCAGAGGTGCAACTCGCGCTCGGCTGTCGCGGCGAAGCTCAGGTCGGGGTAGCGGTCGACCAGCGCCTTGTCCTCGGCGGTAAGAGGGTACTCGTAGAGCGCAAGATTCTGCGCGGCGAGGCGGCGGAGCGAGGCGGCCAGCTTCTTCAACTGCTGCGCGTCGTCGCCCGTGGCGCGGGCTACGACGCCATCAAGCAGAAGCGCGCCAATGGTCAGCGCGAGAGGAATATCCTGCGGCGGAAGATCGCGGCGAGCCGGATCGGTGGGATCGGGCTGCGCGGCCAGACGCTTCGTCAGGTCGGCGCACCAGGTGTCGAAGTGATCCACCCAGGCCTGAATGGTGAAGCTCCACGGGCCAATCTTGTCGACCTCGAAGGACGCCGACCAGAGGTCGTTGGGCTGCGCGATCATTGGCGTGGACTGCCAGTTGGCGTCGCTCGCGCGTTTATAGAGCAGGCGGGCGGCAACGTGGTCGTGTCCATCGGAGAAGATGGCGGCGGAGACGGCGACGCGGTCTCCCAGAAAGCGGCGCGCGGGAGTTCGTCCGCAATCGACCATGGGCTGAATCTCTTCGATGATGACGCGCTTACGACCTTCGGCAGGCTTCATTGGTTCGGATCCCCTGTGTGCTCTGCGTCTTCTTCGGTCGAGAGATGGATTCTATCGTCGATTAAGCCGCTGGCAGCATCTTACCGAAAGAGCTGTCCTCTTTGCTCGTTGCTGCGTCTGTGGATTTTGGGGCGAACCCTGTCATGTGCATGCCCCCTCCCCCTGTATATACTCATGTTGCTGATTACGTTATAGTTATATCTTAATATATACTTATTGGTATATATTTAACTTCTTCGGTGCTCCTGTTTTCCTTCTGTTTAAAGCCCCATAGAGAAAGGCTCGGCGGGACTCGTCGGGCCTGATCTACTGACTTAATTATAGGATCTGGGGATAGCTGGAATGCCAACTCATTTGTGTGGGTAAGTTGTTGACGGGGAGACCGTTAGTTTGAAAATATGGCGCGATTGGGGTTGACATCGGATTTGCTGCTGTTTTCCCATGATTTTGGGAAAGAATTTTGTCGAAGTGAAGTATATGGCAAGGAGATTTAGGCTGTCGCAGCGCGAACGAAATACGGGGATTCTTCCCCTTTACTTCGTTCGGGGGGCAGAATGACAAATCTGGGACAGGCAAACAAAAAGCAGATTCCTTCGCTTCGCTGCGGAATGACAAACAAATTGGGCTATGGAATGACAAACAAATTGGGCTATGGAATGACAAGCTAGTTGTTCTATGGAATGACCCGCGAATGGGGGTATATCAATCGCTGAAGTGATATAGCCGTGCCATCTTTGAGGTGGGAATTAGGCGGAAGTTTGTTAACGCAGAAATGCCCCGACGGATCGGGGCTGTTCTGGCGCGAAAAACTGCGCGTAGCTTACGCGGGGACGCTGGTGACTTCGGCTGGATCGACCAGGACGAAGCGACCGCGCTGGCCGCGATCCTGAAAGCGCACCACGCCAGAGATCTTGGCGAAGAGAGTGTCGTCCTTGCCACGACCGACGTTGGCTCCGGCCTTCAGCGGTGTTCCGCGCTGACGCACGATGATTCCTCCGCCGAGGATGACCTGACCGCCAAATACCTTGACGCCGAGTCGCTGCGCGTTTGAGTCGCGCCCGTTTTTGGATGATCCTAATCCCTTTTTATGTGCCATTCGATTGCCTCTTTCGCGCGGCCCTCAGGTCGCTGCGGATTGAAATTTACTTTGCGGCCTCTTCAGCCTTGAAGGACTTGCCGTTGACCAGAATCTCGTTGATGGAGACCTCAACGAAGCCCTGACGGTGCCCCTGCATCTTCTTGTACTGCTTCTTGCGCTTGAGCTTGAAGACCAGGATCTTGTCGTAGCGTCCCTCGCCGAGCACGGTTCCGGTGACCTTGGCTCCGGTCAGGTCGGACTCGAACTTGCCCTCTTCGCTGCTGACGGCGATGACGTCGGAGAATTCGATGACGCCGTTCTCGTGCGCCGTGCGCTCGATCTTCAACTTCTCACCCGGAGAGACCAGGTACTGCTTGCCGCCGGTACGAATCACTGCATACATAAAAGAAACCCTTGCGCGCGACGCCGAGGCGTACGCACCCTTCATTGATTTTATTACATGAGGACTTCAGCTGGATTCCCTGGAGATGAACCGAGGAACTTGCGCCATGCAACCTGTCCTGAAACTTTGTTCGACCGCCTCGAAACGCTCACAGCGCTTGCGGATCCGTTCTTCCGCTTGCAACCCTCTGCCGCGATCGAGACTTGCCAACTTTGCAACCAGAGGACTGGGTGCATTCGTCAGGCCTGCCAAACTTAACAAGTGTACCTTGGACAGCCGGATGGGTCAATGGGGATCTCTGACGGGGCAAGCGCGGGGGCGGCTTGCCGCCGATTTACTCCGATTGCACGGATCAAATACGGGGGAGAAACAGGCTAAAGTGCCGTCGTTGAACTTCGGCTGCGTCGTGCGCTCGGCTGAGGGGGGATCCCACGGGGTGGCGACGATTCGATACACTGGTAGTCCATGCCTACACCGACTAATTCCCTGAAAGCTGTGCGCGGAACGCGCGACCTGTTGCCACCGGAGACTGCGCTCTGGAACCACGTTGAAACGATTGCCCGCTCGGTCTTCTCTCGCTATGGATTCGGAGAGATTCGTACGCCGATCTTTGAAGACACGCAGCTCTTCGCTCGTGGAGTGGGCGAGGAGACCGATATTGTCTCGAAGGAGATGTACACCTGGGAGGATCGCGCGAGGGCGCAGTCGGAGAAGGCGCAGTCGCTGACCTTGCGCCCGGAGAATACCGCTGGCGTGGTTCGGGCTTACATCGAGCATAAGCTGGGCGATACGGGGCAGTTGCAGAAGCTGTTCTACATTGGGCCGCAGTTCCGCCGCGAACGCCCGCAGCGGGGACGCTATCGGCAGTTCTGGCAGATGGGTGTGGAGGTGCTGGGGCCAACGTCGAGCGGGGCGGAGAGTCCGCTGCGCGACGCCGAGGTGCTGGAGATGCTGGCGACCCTGTTGGACGAGCTGGGAGTGAAGGGTTGGCGGTTGGAGGTCAACTCGGTTGGCTCGACCGACGACCGCAAGCGGTATAACGCCGCTCTGCGCGAGGCTTTGCAGCCGGTGAAGAGTCGGATGTGCGAGGACAATCAGAGGCGGGCGGAGACCAATCCGCTGCGCGTGCTGGACTCGAAGGAGCCTGCCGATCAGGAGATTATCAACGGGCTGCCCAAGATTGCGGACTTTCTGGACGAGTCCTCGCAGAGCCACTTTGCGCAGGTGTTGGCGGCGCTGGATGCCTGCGGCGTGGCGTACACCGTCAACCCGCGACTGGTGCGCGGGCTGGACTACTACACGCGGACGACCTTCGAGTTTACCGTTCCCGACGGCAGCGGGCTGGGGACGCAGAACGCGTTGCTGGGCGGAGGGCGGTACGACGGGTTGAGCGAGATGTTGGGCGGGCCAAAGGCTCCGGGGATTGGCTTCGCCATCGGCGAGGATCGGCTGATCCTGACCTTGCAGGCGCAGGCCGAGGCGGAGGTTGCGGCGAAGATGGACGCGTACATCGCTCCGATGGGCGTGGAGCGCAATGCTGCGGCGCTGGCCTTGGCGCGCGAGCTGCGCCGGGCGGGGCTGTCGGTCGAGGTGGGCGATGGAGGATTCCGCCTGAAGAAGTCCTTCGAGGCGGCGGATCGAGTGGCGCGGAGGATCGTCATTCTGGGCGAGGATGAGCTGGCCAGCGGCGTGTTGACGGTGAAGACCTTCGCCACGGGGGAGCAGACCAAGGTTACGCGAGCGGAGATTGCGGCGGCTCTGCGCGCTTGATCTGGGGGGTAAATAATCTGGGCCCTGCGATATTCGCAGGGCCCAAATCATTTCCTCGGATGAGGCTGGATCATTGCAGGTAGGGCCAGCCATCGCTGGTAAAGGCGATGCGATTGATGCCCAGGGTTGGCGTTCCGTAGTTGTTGCCGTCGTAGTAGTGATAGACGTAGGTTGGCAATGACGAGGTTCCTGTGGATCCCGTGTCGGTAAAGACGCTGCCGCCTCCGGGGCCGTATACGTTGCCGTGCGAGCTGACGAGGATGGTTCCACCGCCGCTGGCCAGGCTAACTCCGCCGCGATCATAGTAGGGGCCCGTCACAGTCGCCGAGCGCCCATAGATCGTTCGGTAGGTGCTGCTGGTTCCGCTACAGCAGACGTTGATTGGAGCGAAATAATAGAAGTACCCGTTGTAGTAGTAAATGAACGGGCCTTCTTCGCCAGCCAGAGGCCGATAGCCGATTGTGGTCCAGGTGCTGGTGCTGGTGTTGACCGGGAAGCCAACGGGAGAGCTTGTTGTTGCCGTGGCCGGAGTTTGAACCTGTAGAAGGTGTGTTCCGTTCTCCCACGATCCGAAGATCACCCACCAGTTGCCGGTGCTGGGATCGATGAATGGAGCGGGATCGATGGAGTTGTATCCGCCGGAGACCTTGACGAAGCCCCAGGGATTGGTGGTCGGCACGCTGGCCGTGGTATCCGTCCAGCCTACGATCGGATAGCCCTTGTCGGTCCACGGCCCATACGGCGTTGTGCTGGTGGCCAAACCGATTACCGCTTCGGCGCCGGTCGAGGGAAGATACGGCGCGGAGTAGTACTGGTAGTATGTTCCGTTGTTGTAGAGCAGGCTGGGAGCCCACAGGTCGATGTTATTTCCGTTATTGTCTGCCGCTGGGGTCTGTAGTCCCGTCCACGAGGAGAAGTCTGGCCCGATGATGGGGCAGTGGTTGTCGAGCGTGAGCCAGTAGGTGCCTACCGTAGTCGAGCAGGCTCCGTAGGGAGTGCTTGCAGTGGTGTAGGTAAAGGTCGACAGGTCGGTCGAGTAGGCGATCGTCTGGTGCGTTCCATAGAGCCAGTAGATGTGCGTCGTCGGATCCTGCATCATGAACGGATCGTGGACGTAGATTCCTGTTCCCGTAACCGTGCGCGGAGCCGGATAGGCCGTCGTGCCGGTGGAAGCGATGGTCCACTCCTGACAATTGCAGCCAGCTACGGAGGCGGATCGCGCACCCTGATTGATGGTGGCCGACGAGGTTAGTCCGGAGTTGGCATCCTGTAGGTAGTACCCGCTGTTTACGTTCCGGATCAGGTAGTTGCCATCGTTGAGCAGGAAGAACTGCCAGAAGTGATCGTTGGTGCCGTTATCGGCGTACTGCACCACCTGCGCGCTTACCGCGGTCGATGCGTTGTAGATTCCCATAACCTGATGGGTTAGCAGGTTCTCCACGTTATAGGAGTTGTTGTACGCCACGCTGCTGATGGTGAGGTTGCCCATGGGCATGACGTGCCAGAAGGTGTCGGTGGTTCCGCTGGCCTCCTGCACCATGTCGGCGACCGCAGCCTGACTCTGCGATGCAACGCCCAACAGCAGGCTGCTGGCGGCGTTGGTGAACGTCAGTTGATAGGTATCGTCGATGGTGGTCAACGTCCCCATATCGGTTGTGATGGTGTAGGCCACGGATTCCACCGCAGAGCTGGTGTAGCCCGTCTCCGCCGCGATGGCTTGAACGGTCTCCGAGACGGAGACGGTGAGCGCGCTGGTGTACTTCGTGGAGGAGGTGGTTGGCGTAGTGCCATCGGTGGTGTAGTAGATCGACGCGCCGCTGGTTGCGTCGGTCATCGTCAGCGATTGCGGTCCGGCGTGGCTGCCCGCCGTCAGACTGAAGACCGGCGTTGCCGCAACCGGCGGCGTGATGGTGTAGGCCGCCGATGCCACTGCGGAGTTGGTGTCTCCGGTTGCCACTGCAAATGCCTCGACGGTCTCCGAGGCAGCGACGGTAATCGCACCGGTGTATTGCGTGGATGAGGTGGTCGGCGTGGTTCCGTTGGTGGTGTAGTAGATCGTCGATGCGCTGGTTGCGTCCGTGATCGTCAGCGATTGCGAGCCGGAGTAGCTGCCCGCCGTCAGACCGAGGACTGGAGTCGCCACTGTCGGTATTGTAATGGTGTAGGCCGCCGACGCCACAGCGGAACTGGTGTAGCCCGGAGCCACAGCGATTGCCTCAACGGTCTCCGAAGACGTGACGGTGATTGCGCCGGTGTATTGCGCGGATGAGGTGGTCGGCGTTGTTCCGTTGGTGGTGTAGTAGATCGTCGATCCGCTAATTGCGTCCGTGATCGTGAGCGGCTGCGCGCTGGCGTAGTTGCCCGCCGTCAGACTGAAGACCGGGGTTGCCACGACTGGAGGAATAATGGTGTAGACCGCTGAGACGATCGGAGAGTTGTTGTTGCCTGCCTCGATTGCAATTGCCTGGACTGTCTCCGAGGAGGCGACGGTGATCGCTCCGGTGTATTGCGTGGATGAGGTGGTCGGCGTAGTTCCGTTGGTGGTGTAGTAGATCGATGCCCCGCTGGTTGCTTCGCTGATGGTCAGCGTCTGCGCGCCAGTGTAGCTGCCCGTTGCCAGACTGAGGACCGGAGTCGCCACATTCGGCGTAATCGCATAGGACTCAACAGCAGGTACAGAGTTGGCGAAGCCCGCGGCGACTGCGATGGCCTCGACGGTCTCCGTGGAGGAGACGGTGATCGGGGCAGTGTACTGGGTGGAGGAGGTGGTCGGCGTAGTTCCGTTGGTGGTGTAGTAGATCGTCGAGCCAGCGGTTCCATCGGTCATGGTCAGCGATTGCGAGCCAGCGTAGCTGCCCGCCGCCAGACTGAAGGATGGGGTTGCCGCAATGGTGGACTGGACGATACTGGTGCTACTACCGCAACCGGATAGCAAACTCACTGCTAGCAGGGCCGAAATCAGGCCTGAATGAAATTTCATGAAACTCCCTTTCTATACGTTGCACGCGAATATGAGATAGCGGAAGTATCGCTACTTGTGGGGGGAACTCTAAAAAATTCAAGACAGAATGGCACACGTTTTATTGAGTGACCGAATTATATAGTGAAGGGGACTCCGAGCAAGCCATAAATACTCCATCAGGAGACGAAGCCGGTATGTATGTGGCATGTGGGCTGACTCTATAGCCGTTTTCGTCATGATGCATGCCGTCGTCAAAGGAAGAAAAGCAGATTCCTCCGCTTCACTACGGAATGACAAACAAATAGAGCTACGGAATGACAAACAAACAGCGCTGCGGAATGGCAAACAAATAGAGCTGCGGAATGGCAAACAAAGTGGTCTACGGAAATTCAGGAACTGCTTCTAAAAAGTGCAGACCGGTCAGCGCCGGAATGTGTGCAGGGTTTTGTTGATGCTGCGGACGAGGTGGAAAGCCATCTCTGTATTCCTGTAGCCTCTGCGCGCTATAGTGGATGACGCGCGCCTGGCGGTGGATCGACGTTGCCTGAACGCGACAGAGCTTCGAGGGAGACAGCAGACATGGGCAAGTGGACGCGACGCGACTTGGTGAAGGTTGGGCTGGCTGCATCGGCTGGAGTGATGGCGGGCGGCGATTTGCTGGCGGAGTCGCGTGAGCCGCTAGAGGCGCGCCCTGCACTGGCCGTGGCCGATGCGTTTGCAACTTCGCTGGCGGGGAATGAACCCAACCCGCTGCGCGAGAGGCTGTCTCTGGACTTTGGCTGGCGCTTTGCCCTGGGCCATGCGAGCGATCCGCAGAAGGACTTTGGCTTCGGCGTGCTGCATGAAATGGGAACCTTTGCCAAGGCTGGAGAGGTTGGCGGGCCGGCGAAGCCGAGGTTTGACGACTCCGCATGGAGCAAGGTGAATCTGCCGCACGATTGGGCGATCGATCTTCCCTTCGTCAACGATGCGACGCTGGTAGACCATGGCGCAAAGCCTCTGGGGCGCGAACATCCCGAGACCAGCGTGGGTTGGTATCGGCGCGAATTTGTGCTGCCGGCGAGCGATGTGGGGCGACGCATCTCGGTGGAGTTCGACGGAATCTTTCGCAACGCAACGGCCTTCTTCAATGGCCACTTCATCGCTGAAAACATGAGCGGCTATGCGCCGTTGAATCTCGATCTGACGGACTTTGCCAACTTCGCGGACAAGGCCGCAATCGACAAATTTGCGACGGACGAGGCGAAGCTGGCCAAGGCGAGCGGCAAGGAAGCAGAGAAGATTCGCGCGGGAATGCAGAGGCCGGGAGTCAACGTGCTGGTGGTGCGCGTGGATGCATCGTTCGATGAGGGCTGGTTCTACGAGGGCGCGGGGATCTATCGCCATGTGTGGCTCAGCAAGACCGCGCCGGTTCATGTTGCGCGCTGGGGAAACTATGTGCGCACGGAGTTTGCCAAGGCGGGTGTGATCTCCAGCGCCGATCCGGCGACTGTGTTTCTCAGCAGCGAAGTGTTGAACGAGAGCGACGCGGCGGTTACAGGGCGGATTCATGCTGCGCTGGTGGATGCGTCGGGGCAGACGGTGGCGACGGCGGTCTCGGATGCGGCGTTGCTTGCCGCAGGCGAGGCGCATACGTTTGCCATGCAGACGCGGGTTGCGTCGCCGCAACTCTGGTCGCTGGAGACGCCGAGCAATCTCTATCGCGCGGTGACCACGCTGGAGGTAGACGGCAAGGTTGCGGATCGCGACGTGGCGATCTTTGGGATTCGCACGCTGAAGTTCGACGTTGACAGGGGATTTCTGCTCAACGGCAGGCCGGTGAAGATCAAGGGAACGTGCAACCATCAGGATCACGCGGGCGTGGGCGAGGCGATTCCCGACCGCATTCAGGCCTATCGCATCGAGCGGCTACAGTGGATGGGATCGAACGGCTGTAGAACGTCGCACAATCCACCGACGCCGGAGTTTCTGGACGCATGCGACCGCATGGGAATGCTGGTGATGGACGAGACGCGCATGATGTCGTCCAACCCCGAGGGACTGAGCGAACTGGAGCGGCTCATCAAGCGCGACCGCAATCATCCCAGCGTGGTGATCTGGTCGTTGGGCAACGAGGAGCCGGAGCAGGGCAGTACGCGTGGCGCGCGGATTGTGGCGTCGATGAAGCGCCTGCAACGCAAGCTCGATCCATCGCGCGTGGCGACGGTGGCGATGAATGGCGGCTACGGGGGAGACGGCGTTTCTACCGTGGTGGACGTGCAGGGCTTCAACTATCACGATGGCTCGATTGACGCGTATCACAAGCAGCATCCGCAGCAGCCGATCATCGGCACCGAGACGGCCAGCACACTGGCCACGCGCGGCATTTTTGCCGACGATAAGGCGCGCGGCTACATGAGCGCCTACGACGTGGACAAGCCAAGCTGGGGCAATACTGCCGAGGAGTGGTGGAGCTTCTACGACGAGCGCGAGTGGCTGGCCGGCGGCTTCGCGTGGACCGGCTTCGACTATCGCGGCGAGACGACGCCCTACAAATGGCCATGCATCAGCTCGCACTTCGGCATTCTGGACACCTGCGGCTTTGCCAAGGACACCGCCTGGTACTACAAGACCTGGTGGAGTTCCGAGCCGGTGCTGCACCTTCTGCCTCACTGGAACTGGAGCGGCAAGGAGAACGAGGAGATCGAGGTCTGGGCCTACTGCAATCAGGAGAGCGTCGAGCTGTTCCTGAACGGCAAAAGCCAAGGCTCGCAGGGGGTGAAGAAGAACGGGCATCTGGTGTGGAAGGTGAAGTACGCGCCGGGCGTCCTCGAAGCGCGCGCCAGCAAGGGCGGCAAGGTCGTGCTGACCGACAAGCGCGAGACGGCGGGCGTGGCGGCGAAGATTGTCGCCGTGGCGGATCGCACGAAGATCGCCGCAGACGGACAGGATCTGGCCGTCATCAACGTGAGCCTCGTCGATGCGCAGGGACGGCTTGTGCCATTGGCGGGCAACAAGGTGACGTGGTCGGTGAGCGGGCCGGGAAGCGTGATCGGCGTAGGCAACGGCGATCCCAGTTGCCACGAACCGGATCGGGCGAGCGAACGCAGCGCCTTCAACGGACTGTGCATGGCGATGGTGCAGAGCAGACGCGGCGAGGCCGGAGCGTTGACCGTGACCGTAACCTCGCCGGGACTGGCGTCGGCGAGCGTCGCGGTGACGGTTGTGGCTGCGACGTTGGTTCCTGTCGCTTAGAGGCTTTTCACCATTACCAGGGAAATATAGACAAGATGAAATCCTTGTTGCGTTGCGTGTTGGTGCTGGCAGTCTTCGGAATGGGCGTATCGCGGATGGCCCGCGCATTAGAGGGAAAGGCCCCGCAACAGGCGCAAGACAGCATGTACTCCCCGGTGAGCGTGACCGATTCCGATAACGCTGTGACGCTGACAAATGGCCTCATTTTGCTGAAGATCAATAAGACGAACGCCAATGTAATCGCACTGCGATACAACGGTTTGGACGTAGTGGATTCCGGCTATTGGAACGTGATTGGCAATTCGCCTGGCGAGTTGGATACAGAGAAAAAATCGCAAGCGATGCCAGCGATTATCACTCAGGACCCCACCACGAATGGCGGGAAGATGGGCGAGGTCGAGATCAACATGCCATATACTGGCCAGCCCGGAACTGAGCCGCTGGATATTGCCATTCGCTACGCTCTGCGCCGTGGCGACTCAGGCATCTACTGCTGGACCTCGGTGACTCACAAGCCTGGCTATCCGGCGTTCAATGTGGAGATCTCAACGGTCACGCTGAAGCTGAAGTCCGATCTCTTCGATCATTTGACCATCGACAGCCGAAGAAACACGGACATGATCAGCCCAGACGACTGGTTCCAGGGTACAAAGCTGAACCTTGCCGAAGCCCGCCGAATGACCACCGGCATTCATGCAGGACAGGTAGAACATAAATACGACTACTCGGCTGTACTCTCCGAGACCCCGGCCTGGGGATGGACGAGTACCAAGAAACACATCGGCGTCTGGTATGTGATTCCGAGTTTGGAATACATTAATGCTCCCCCGACCAAGGTTGAGTTGACCGGGCACATTGATCTAAAGAATTCGTTGCCTGCTGATCCGACGTTGTTGTTTGTCTGGCATGGATCGCACTACGGCGGCGTCCCGATCAATATCGGACAGGACGAGTATTGGAACAAGGTCGTCGGACCTTTTGTGATGTACTGCAACAGTGGTCCAACTTCGGACGCGATGTGGAAGGACGCGCTGGCTCGCGCTGCGGTTGAGAAAGAGGCATGGCCTTATGCGTGGGTGAAGGATCCCGGCTACGCCACTCCCGCGGCGCGCGGCGCGGTACGCGGGCAACTGACCGTGAAGGATCCGCAGCAGCCGACAGCAAATGCGTCGAATGCGTGGGTCGGGCTGGCTGCGCCTCCATACATTGGAGTGGATGGCGCCCGCAAGCCGCTCCCCATCTCGTGGGAGCTTGACGGAAAGCACTATGAGTATTGGGTACATGCGGATCAATCCGGCGCGTTTACCATCCCAAATGTTCGGACGGGAAAGTATGTTCTCTACGCTTTCAACAACGGGATTCTAGGCGAGTACAGCAGGGCCGACGTTTCAGTGGAGTCGGGCAAGGTTCTCGATCTGGGCGAACTGACGTGGATCCCACTGCGATATGGCCGTCAGATGTGGGAGATCGGCACCCCAGATCGAAGTGCCACAGAGTTTCTCCATGGCGATCATTACTGGCAGTGGGGACTTTATAACCTCTACCCGAAAGAGTTTCCGAACGATGTGAATTTCGTCATCGGGAAGAGCGACTGGACGCTGGATTGGAACTATGTGCAGCCGCCGCATAAGACGGAGGACGGTAAATATACGGGAACCACGTGGCGGGTCACGTTCGATATGCCGAAAGCGACGCAAGGAAAAGCTGTCTTGCGAGTTGCCATATGCGGATCGCGTGGAAATTCGATGGAAGTTTCTGTGAATGGAACTTCGGTGGGGAAAGCGGATCTGCCCAACTCCGGCGTCATGCATCGCGACGGAATTCGCTCGACTGAGACGGAGCGCGATTTTTCGTTCGACGCATCCCTGTTGAGGCAGGGAGAGAACCACATCGAACTGATTAATCATGCGAAAAATTGGACACAGGGCATCCTCTATGACTATGTGCGTCTGGAAGTAGCCGATAGCAACGACAGCGCGCTCACGGCGAAATGAATCATTCCTCCAGAATCTTCACTCGACGGCGCGTTGGCAGATTTAAAAAGCTCTCCATCCTGTGACGGCAGAGACAGCAAGGGGCGAGTCAGCGGCGTTATCTTTATAGATAAGATGAAATCCTTGTTGCGTTGTGTGTTGGTGCTGGCAGTCTTTGGGATGGGTGGAGCGCGGATGGCCCGCGCGTTAGAGGTAAAGGTCTCGCAGCAGGCGCTGGAGCGGACGCTGCGGATGCAGCTCTTCAACGGCCCCGAGGGGCGCTACTACCTGAAGGGAGACGCGACCCAGCCCTGCGCGGTCAGCGTCGAAGACCCGCACGTCAGCTTCAAGGACGACCGCATTGTGGTGCATGTCTTCACTCGGGCGAAGCTGGGCAAGGCCTTTGGCAGCAAGTGCGTGGGGGTTGGTCTGGCGACCGATGTGGTGGTCTCGCTGGTGCCGGAGGCCGAGGGAGAGATTGTGGGCTTCCGCGATGCGAAGATCGAGAAGTTCAGCGACAACGCGGCGCTGAACTTTATGTTGACGCCGTTTTTGAGCCGCGAACTGCCGTCCAAGATGAAGATCAACGCGGCGGATCTGATGCGCAAGCTGCTGAGCCAGTCGGTGGCGACAACCGGCTATTCGTTGACGCTCGACTCGCTGATGCTGCACTCGATGCTGGTGAGTCGTGATGCGCTGACCATCGACGTAGACGCGACGATGGGCATCGACTAGGCTCGACGATCTCGTGTCAACCGAATTTCATACAGACTGAAGGAGTCGGCGGTCAGAATAGCCGTGCGCGGAAGTGTGCGCAAAGGCGATTAATCATTGATTCTATAGGCGGTTTATATAGGTGGTTCCTGCTTGCAAAGAAAATTTAACAAACAATTGACATTCCTGACCATGAGCGGCCATAATCCTCGCACTCTCAAATTAGTAATTATCGGGCTCCCGGTGAACTGGGCCTATTTCTAACCTATTTCTTTCGAGGCATTATGAATCTCAAGACCGTCTCATCCAACTATTCTCTCCTGAAGGTCGTAAGCGGAGTTGTCTTTAGTCTTCTCCTGCTGGTTGCTCTGGTTGCCGCGCCAAGCGCGTTGTTTGCGCAGACGGGCGGTCAGGGAGCGATCTCCGGTACCGTGACCGACAGTACGGGCGCGCTTGTCGGCAAGGCTGCGGTGGTAGCGCAGAACGTTGCGACCGGAGTCGAGACCAAGCGTACTGCCTCGGCAGACGGACTATACAACCTCTCTCCGTTGATCCCGGGAACCTATATCGTTACGGTAACCGCCAATGGATTCAGCACATACCGCCAGGAGAACCTGACGGTTGACGCCATGAGCACCCTCGGCCTCAATGTGGAACTGAAGCTGGGATCCGAGAGCCAGACGATCACCGTGACCGAGGCTCCTCCCGCGCTCGATACCACCAGCCCGACCCTCGGCGGAGTTATCGAGGGCAAAGAGTACGCCGATCTGCCTGTCATGATTACCGGTTTGCAGCAGCGCGACATCACGCAGTTCTCCAATTTGTTGCCCGGCGCGCAGGTTCCTGCCGGCGGACGTTCCTCGATCATCGGTGGAACGGCGCAGCGGTTGGGTGAACTCTATGTCGACGGTCTTCCGCTGACCACGGCCAGCCAGCAGGGCGATAATCG
>JARLFY010000061.1 GCA_031296325.1 Acidobacteriaceae bacterium
ATCCCCTTGGGGGGAAATACTATAAAGACAACGGCAAAGACAACCGCAACGGCAAAAGCAGATTCCTCCGCTGCGCTGCGGAATGACAAACAAAAGAGAGGCAACAGCAGCGTCACAAAGCAACGTGTATATGTCGATACGCCCTAGAAGTAACGCTAATACCGCTCCTCGAAGAGTGAATCCGAGTCAGCGCTCTGGGTAAGAGTCGGCATGAGAAGCCGTCAATTACTGTCCAAGGAAATTCATTTCACCGATCGTTGATGGAGCATGGAATAGCAAACCGATGCTACAGATCGCGATACCTATACACAACCGACCAAAGTATATGGTCAAGCTCGTGATTTTCATATATATGAGATAAGGACGATATATTTCGTGTGGTCGTTGAATTCTATTTTTCTGCGCACTGCATTAACTCTCGACAGATAATAACCGCCTCAATCCTCGACGATCCAAGGCAGGACAACCCTGACAGTGGGAGAACTCATCGTGAATCGTGACACCAGACCGATTCTCATCAAGACCTTTTCAGTGTCATGCCTCGACCTTTTTGAAAGGCGGAAATTATGTTGAGTGCACCGATTAGAAATAGATTCATGTCGTACTTCTGGGTTTCCCTGGCAATGATGTTGACTGTGGTCGGTCGCCATTCCAGCCAGGCGCAGTCCGCGCGAGGCGTCGTCTCAGCATCGCCTTCTACGCTGCGCCAGACCGCAGTCCGCCAGGAACAGCAACCGGAATATACTCTCAGCGTTAGCTCGCAATTAGTGACGCTGGATGTAGTGGTAAATGACAAGAGTGGTCAGCCAGTACGAGGCCTGAAACGCAGCGACTTTACGGTCTATGAAGATAATGTCCCGCAACCGATCGTCTCGTTTGAGGCTGCGGAGCCGAAGCGTCCAACGGGCCGCGGGCCGACTGAGATTCACTCAACCGCTGAGCTGGACCGGCTACAACCGGATGCGCCTGTCACCATCGTCGTACTCGACGAAGTGACCACGAAGTTTGAAGATCAATATTTCGCTCGCTATTCTCTGGAAAAATATCTGAGCAAGCAAGGAGCAATACTCGATCAGCCGCTGATGCTGATGGCAAAAAGTCTCGACCATCAGCAAGTTCTGCACGACTACACGACATCAAAAAAGGAGATCCTCGACGCGCTTAATCATCACCTCGCCGGTAACGACTGGCGCACGACCAATTCAAGTTGGTCAAGCGAGCAGATTCTCGCTGAGTTTACGTCCCTGATTGAGATCGCCAAAGCGACGCAAGGGCACGCCGGTCACAAGAGCCTGATCTGGGTCGGTCGAGGCTTTCCAAGCGTGCAGCGAGACGATGTGGTGCCAGGCCAGAAAGACCCGCTGGGAGCGGCGATTGCTCAATGCACCAACCTGCTGCGCGATGCGCGCGTGACGCTGTACATGATCGATCCTGCGGGAGTCGCCGCGCCTTCGGCGACGCTGGATGTAAATGGCACGATGACCATAGACGATCCATTTGGGGGACAGGTTGGCTTCGAGCAGATGGCGGCAGCAACGGGTGGTCAATCGCTTCACGGACGCAATGACGTTGATCGCTTGATCGGGACGACAGTCAGCGACGGCCAGATCTTCTACAGCATCGCGTATAAGCCTGAGTCTGTCATAACGACGGATAATCCTTGGGAGTTCCGCAAAATTCGGGTCGTGCTAAGAGACGGTGCTCTTGTGGCGACCACGCGAGAAGGCTACTACGTAGCAAAGCCGGATGTGCCTGCCGTAATGAACGAATCGGGCCAGTTGTCCCAGCAAGCACGATTCAATCTGGCCGCCGCCAGTCAGGGACTGATGGTCTTCGACGGCATCCCCTTGACGATTTCAAGGGATCAGACGACTCCAGATCGTTTTCAGCTTGCGTTTCCGGCGGCTTCCCTCAATCTACGGGACGACGGCAGCAAAATGATCGGGAACGTCAGCTTGATCGTTCTCAGCTTCGATAGGACTGGTAAGCTGCTGAACCGCTCGGGACAGGTAATCTCCCTGCATCTCGCTCGTCTGCAATCAGGCGAGACCGAATCGCGTACGGTTCAGATTGCGACCTCTCTCGACACACGAAGTCCCGCCGCCCGTGTACGCTTTATCGTCCTGGGAGATTCAAACGGAAAAGTTGGCGCGGACAACTTCTTCCTCGTCGACCGCAACACCCTCAAGGACTCCGCGACGGGACTAAAGCCTTCTGGAGCGCGCCCCAAATGATCGACGTTCCGCGTTTTTTACCGCAGCTCAGTAAAATTGCGGGCGTACATTCAACAGAGAAAACACTTAGAGGCAGAATGGTTTTTCCGAAAAGAAAGCAATTGTCTTTCTTCCTGTTGAATGCAAGGATTGGTGTCTTTGGCCTCCTCTCGCTCGCCGCAGTAACTATGCTGCCCGCCGCTTCTGCTCAAAGGCAATCCGTAGAGCCACATCGACCGGCTCGAGAGCGAATTCTGCTCGACGAGGATTGGCGATTTCAAAAAGGCGATCCAGCCGGCGCAACGGGCTTGCTCTACGACGTTCGCCCTCCTCTGGAAGGCGATGTGAAGGACAAGGCTCCGGACGCCGCCGCAGTGGAGGCGGTGAAGGCTGGGCCAGCCGTGCAGCCGATCCTCAAGCCCTGGATTCTGCCAACGGGCAACCGATTCATCAAGGATCCCTCGCACCGCTATACCCGACCAGCAGGGAATCCGGGCGGCAATCTTTCCTACGTACAGCCGGACTTCGACGACCGCGGTTGGCAGTCGGTGACTCTGCCGCACGACTGGGCGATCGCAGGCCCATTTACCCAAAAAGGGGGCGGCGGAATGGGCCGTCTACCCAGCGGAGGCGTGGGCTGGTACCGCAGAAAACTGACCATCCCGGCGTCGGATGCAGGCAAGTGCTTCTTCCTCGATGTCGATGGAGCCATGTCCTATGCGGCGGTGTGGATTAACGGCCAGCTTGTGGGCGGGTGGCCCTACGGCTACGCCTCCTGGCGCGTCGATCTGACCCCGTTCCTCCACCCCGGCGAAGTGAATCAGCTTGCCATCCGGGTCGACAATCCGCCCGAGTCCTCTCGCTGGTATCCGGGCGGAGGCTTGTATCGCAACGTCTGGCTGACGAAGACCCAGCCGGTCCATGTTGCGCAGTGGGGAACGCGTGTGACGACCCCAGAGGTCTCCACTGCCTCTGCGACCGTCCGCATCGAGGTCTATTTAGACAACGACTCTGGATCGGCAGCCAAAGTCAGGGTTACGACGGACATCTATGAGCTTGATGCAAACGGGCACAGAGCAGCTACTCCGGTCGCCAGCATCGATTCCGCAAGCAAGTCCCTTGCAGCCAGTGCCGAGGACGCGGTGATGGGCGCGGTGGTGATTCCCCATCCGAAGCTGTGGGGTCCGCCGCCTAATCAGCAGCCCAATCTGTACGTGGCCGTGACCAGAGTATGGCAAGCCGATTCGCTGCACCCCAATTCACTGATCGATACATACGATACGCAGTTCGGCATTCGTTCTCTGCGCTTTGATCCGAACACAGGCCTCTACGTCAACGGAGAGCACATCTACCTGAAGGGTACGAACCAGCACCATGATCTCGGCGCTCTGGGCAGCGCCTTCAACCTACGCGCAGCACAACGACAGTTGGAGACGCTGCGAGAGATGGGCTGCAATGCCATCCGCATCAGTCACAATCCACCCGCTCCAGAGCTGCTCGATCTGGCCGACCGAATGGGCTTCCTTGTGATGGATGAGATCTTCGACGTCTGGTACCGCGTAAAGACGCCTTACGACTTTCACTTGATTTTTGCGGATTGGCACGAGCAAGACCTGCGCGCATTCCTGCGGCGCGATCGCAACAGGCCGTCCGTCTTCCTGTGGAGTGTTGGCAACGAAGTGGGCGAGCAGTATAACGGGGCGGAGGGAGCGGCGGTTGCAAAGGAACTGGTCGATATTGCGCACCAGGAAGACTCCTCCCGACCGGTAACCGCATCGATGAACTATGCCAAGCCGGACATGCCTTTTTCGATCCCGCTGGATGTCATCAGTCTGAACTATCAGGGCGCAGGCATCCGCGTCTTGCCCAGCCAATACGAGCCTTATCACGATAAGTACCCGCAAAAAATGATCCTCAGCAGTGAGTCGGCGGCGACCGTCAGCTCGCGCGGCGTGTATCTGTTCCCCGTGACCAAGGAGGTCAGGACGCCTGTCACGGACGGCGTCGGCGGTGATCCGAAGAGCCATCAAGTCAGCTCGTACGATCTCTATTCCGCAGAGTTTGGATCCTCGCCTGACCGAGTCTTTGCCTCGCAAGAGAAGAATCCATACTCTGCCGGAGAGTTTATTTGGAGCGGATGGGACTATCTCGGTGAGCCTTCGCCCTACTACTCCTCGCGTAGCTCCTACTTCGGAGCGATCGACTTGGCCGGCTTCAAGAAGGATCGTTTTTACCTGTATCAATCGAACTGGCGACCAGATCTTCCCATGGCGCACATCCTCCCGCATTGGACGTGGCCGGAGCGCGTCGGGCAGGTGACGCCCGTACACGTCTACACCTCGGGCGATGAAGCAGAGTTGTTCCTCAACGGCAAATCGCTGGGAAGAAAGAAAAAGGACAAGTTTGAATATCGCTTGCGCTGGGACGATGTGATCTACCAGCCGGGCGAACTCAAAGTAGTTGCGTACAAAAATGGCCAGCCGTGGGCTACCGACGTAGTCAACACCGCCGGCCAGCCTGAGAAGTTATTGGCCTCCGCCGACTCTTCTCAGATCGCAAACGACGGCCGCGATCTGGCCTTCGTCACCGTCCGCGTCGCCGATCATGATGAAGTCACCGTCCCGCGCGCGGCCAATCCCATCACGTTCTCGCTGGAAGGCCCCGGCGAGATCGTCGCCACCGACAACGGGGATCCCACCGATCTTGCGCCGTTTCCTTCTCCCGAGCGAAACGCCTTTAGCGGAATGGCGCTGGTGATCGTCCGTGCAAAGCCTGGCCAGACAGGGACAATTCGCCTCCACGCCGCCTCGCCCAACCTGATCGGCGCATTCCTCCTCCTTCAGAGCGTTCCAGCCAAGCCATAACGGCTCAAAGGATGGTCAACACTCAAAGGATTGTCATTCTGAGCGCAGCGAAGAATCCCCGCATTTCGCTCGCACCGCCTTGGTCTGCCGGATGCCGGAAACCCCATCCATCGCAGCAACATCGCGATCGATGGGATGCACACACTTCCCCCTTCAAGCTCTTGCCGTTGCACTGGCGCGATACAGCCTAATTCGCGGCTGTCTTTAGCACAGCCGCGAATGCCGGCTTGGGCTTGTCGTTGCGGTCGAAGAGCAGGGGGTAAGAGGTTCGCCCTTGCACCGGCCAGTCGTTCAGCCAAGAGTCCCCGTCCGTCACGCCCCACAGCGTCACGCGGTTGATTACATCGCGATGCCTCCAGCACACCGCAAAGAAATCCGCATATCGTTTTGCCAAACGCTGTTGGACATCGTCGGGCAGTCCGTTGGGATAAGGATTGAGTTTGGGGTCCAAATGAATGTTCAGTGAAACATCCGCAGTCTGCGCCCATGTCCGGGGCAGTACATCAATATCGAGTTCCGTAATGGCGACCTTGACGCCAGCCGCAGCCAGTTCCGTAATGGTGGTCTCTTCGTCTGCAACGGACGGGGAGTCGAGGTGCAGGTGCCCCTGATTGCCAACGACTGCAATGGGAACGCCAGCCGCCTGTAGCTTCTTTACCAGCGCGATCGCGCCCTTGCGCTTGGCCGGAGTCTCCAGATTGTAGTCGTTGTAGTTCAGTTGAGCGTTCGGGTCAGCTTCATGGGCAAATTGAAATGCTTTGACGACATAGTCTTCGCCGATGATCTTCATCCAGGGCGACTGGCGGAGCGTTCCGTCCTCGTTGAGCGCTTCATTCACGACATCCCAACTATCGATCTTTCCCTTGTACCGGCCCACCACCGTTTGAATGTGGTCGTGAAGACGCTGTAGCAAAGCTTCACGGGTCAGCGGACGCCCTTTTCTATCCTTGAATACCCAGTCCGGCGTCTGCGAGTGCCAGCAAAGATTGTGGCCGACGATAAACATGTGATTCTTCAGGCCAAGCTCGACAAACTTGTCAGCCAGTGTAAAGTCGTACGCGTTGGGTCGGGGATGAATAATCTCCCACTTCATCGCGTTCTCCGCTGTGATGGAGTTGAATTGCTGAACAAGAATGGCGTCGCCACGCGCATCCTTGCCTGTAATCTGATCGGCGTTGATCGCTGCGCCAATCACAAAGCCGTTGCGGAAAGCGTCCTTGAGAGTAGTAGGAGCAGGAGCCTGCGCCGTAGCTACCAGATTCCCCAGACATACAGCCGAAACAAAAAACATGTAGTGGTGTAGTCGCATTTTCATCTCACTCCCAAATTAGTTTCCAAACGTGCTTCGTATTCTCAAATTACTGTAGATCAGAAATAAATTGTCATTCTGAGCGGAGCGAAGAATCCCCGTATTTTGCTTGCGGCGCGATGCTCTACCCCATTGGGGAAGATGTTTTAGCCCCCAGAGAATGTTTTGAACCTGCGCAGACCTTTCTTTCAAGGAAACTCCCCCGCTTGCAGCAATATATGCGCTATGCCTGAAATTTCTTGCGACGTTCGCTCAAATCGCGCGAGATCGTAAGGTTAAGCTTCATGCTGATGCCGTAGAAGATCAGACAGACAGCGGCCGCAAGAAATGCCGCGCCGGAGTATACCGAGGCGATCAGCCGGATGCCCAACAGCGTGTGCGCGGACTGCACCGCCAATCTGGGAAGATACCCATAGAAAGCGAGGAGCCAGCCGCAAATTGCACCGCCCAGAGCGACGCCAACCCACAGTGCAAATACGACGGCCGAGGTGACCGTGCCGGTGGCGCGTCGTCCATTCTTCCATTCGCCAAAATCGGCCACATCGCCCATCATGGACCACAGCACCGGACCCGAGCAGCCAAAGACAAACTGGCGCACGACCTCCAGAGCGATGATCGGTACGATCGCCGTTGCCGGAATAAAGATCAGCGCGATACAAAGCAGCCCGGTCAACATCATGCTCCAAAAGAACACAGCCCGCTTGCCGATACGCTTGGTCAGTGTCGTCGAACAGGCCACGCCGATCAACAGAGCGGTCAACCCGAATCCGTTGAACCAACTGAACAGCATCTTGTTGCCTGCGCAGTTCTCAAAGTAGGGAAGCATCACGTTGCCGCGAATCAGAAGTCCCGTGAAATAAAAAACCGTAACCAGAAAGAGCGTGATCCACGGGCCATTTTTAACAAGGTCGCCGAGATCGCCGAGTACGGACGTCTTCTGGCTCGCATCGGGCTGAATTCTCTCTTTCGAGACAGAGAAGGCGATCAGGAAAAAAATCACCGAGAGCGTAGAAAAAATGCCCATCGTCAATTGATACCCCAAGGCGCTGTTGCCTCCGCCCAGAAACCGGACCATCGGAATGGCCAGACTCCCTACAATAAATCCAGCGCTATTAGCGAACATCTGACGATAGGATGCGATACTGTTGCGCTCATCCGGGTCTTCGGTCATCACAGCCGTCAGCGAGGCATACGGCACGTTGTTGGCGGCATAGATCAAACGCAGCAACAGATAAGTCCCCCAGGCATACACCAGCTTGGCCACGGGATTCAGGTGAGGCGTGGTGAAGGTCAGAATGCCAATCACGCCAAACGGAACCGAGGTCCACAGCAGCCAGGGGCGAAATCGCCCCCAGCGAGTGTGGGTGCGGTCGGCAATCACGCCCATGATGGGATTGAAGATTGCCGAACCCAACCCGACCACAAGAAACATGGTGCCCGCCTGCGCCGGAGTCAATCCGTAGGTCTTGGTGTAAAAGTCCAACTGTAGCGCCATTAATGCCTGAAAGACAAAGTTGGCAGCCAGATCGCCGAGGCCGTATCCAAACTTCTCTGAAAATGCAAGCTTATTGCCATTACCGCTCATTGATTCCGTCTCTCTTTCCATCCCTGTTGGCGGGAAGCTCAAGCTACATCCTTCATCAGTATGGTTCGACCAATATCGCACTGGAACAAGACCAATTCCTCTCGGAGTATTCTTGCGTCGCCTTGTAAATGGTCTGTCTAGTTTTCTAGCTACAAAGCTCTAGCTCCAGTGATTCGCCAGACAACTATATAGCGTTGTAATGCGATAAACGACCGACTAAAGTCGGTCCACAACATTCAGACGGCGCAGTTATAATCCACTGCGAGGTAACTCCGTGACCAAACGCAAAGCGCTCACTTCTCCTGTGGGATTCAACGCCCAGCACTCGCCCATGGGTGCATTTATGAGTTTCACCTGCGGCAACTTCGGAACCCGCGGTGGAATTGGGTTGCAAATCGGGCAGCCCGCAGATCAGGAAGTATTCATCGGCTTCAAGGATGGCGATCGTCATTCCGAGGCAACCTTGAAGTGCCTGCCTTTCTATACTGCCGCTGTCAACCGCGCCTCCGATGCTTTTCTCGTAGAGCAGTCCGGCCCTGCGGAACAGAACGTCAAGCCCGACGTCGTGCCGTTCAAGGATTTTTCGCGCTCCTACGGCTGGGCCAGCGATCAATGGGAGGTCGAGGGCCTGAGCTTTTCCGCCTACTCTCCCTTTGGAGAGATTCCCGATCCCGCCGTCGAGAGCAATCAGCGCATGCGCGAGGGCCTGTTGCCCGCCATCGTCGCCCGCCTCGAACTCGATAACACCTCCGGCACCACTACGCGAACCGCAATGTTTGCGCTTAATCACGCGCGTCCCGGCAGTCGGATTCTGTCAGAGGATCTGGGTGGCGGACGAGTCGCCTTTGCCTTTCGCCGTGAGGCTGGTGCCGCCGCTGAACTGCGCGATTTTACCTCCTCGGAAGAAGGTGTCAAAATTGATGCCGATCCTTTCCTCTTTATGCGCTGGTCGGCAAGCGACGGCGTGCGCGAGCGGCATAATCCGGTTCATCTGCTGGGTTCCTGCCCCGGCTTTGGATTCGAGGTTCCCCCAGGCAAGAAGTATGGGATTACGATTGCCCTCGGTTCCTATCTGGAGGGTATCCAAACCAGCGGACTCGATGGCCGCTATCTATACACGCGTTATTTCAAGGGCCTCGCCGATGTGCTCCAGACAACGCTCGACAGCGCCGACAAGATTATTGCATCGGCACAGTCGCTTGACGCTGCACTGGACAACTCCCCTGCGGTCTCCGACGATCAGCGATTCCTCATCTCTCATGCCACCCACAGTTACTACGGCAGCACCCAGTTGCTCGAAGTGGAAGGCCAGCCTCTCTGGGTGGTCAACGAGGGCGAGTACTGCATGATGAACACCCTCGACCTAGCCGTCGATCATGTCTTCTGGGAGCTGGATCACAATCCCTGGTTGGTTCGCAATCTGCTCGACACCTTCGTGCAACGCTATAGCTATAGCGACGAAGTCAAGGTCTACAAGTCGGATTTCGCGGCTTCGGCAGACACCGTGCAGGTGGATCCATCGCAGACCCCGCCGCCGCCCGACGAGGCTCAGCTCAACCGACCGTTTGACACCAAACCCGGCGGCCTCAGCTTCTGCCACGACATGGGCGCGCACAACAACTTCTCGCCGCAGGGACGCAGCAGCTACGAGCTGGCGAACCTGACCGGATGCTTCAGCTACATGACGCAGGAGCAGCTCTGCAATTGGATTCTTACCGCTGGTTGCTACGTTGCCAAGACCCGCGACCTCGACTGGCTCAAGAAAAATCAGACCGTGGTTGAGGCCTGTTTAACCAGCATGATTAACCGCAGTGGCGACGTTGGCTTCGCCCAGTTCGACAGCACTCGTTGCGCTGGCGGGCAGGAGATCACCACCTACGACTCGCTCGATCACTCCCTGGCGCAGACGCGCAACAACGTCTACATCGCCGTAAAAAGCTGGGCCAGCTACTGGGCTCTTGCCCTGCTGTTCCGCGAACTCGGCACCTCGGACAATCAGGTTCGCTGTGAGGCGCTCGCCGCCAAGGTTGCTCAAGGGGTCAGCGAGCAGGCCAAAGACGGCGTACTTCCGGCCATCTTTGAAAAATCCAATCCCGGCTACAGTTCCCGCATTCTGCCGGCCATCGAGGGCTGCGTCTATCCGCTCTATTTCGTCAACACCGGCTTTGCCGGCCGTACGGTGGAGCAGTTCTATGCAACCCCGTCCGAGAAGCGAATGTTCGAAGTCCTTCGCGAACACACCCGCAACCTCTTGCTCGATCCTGAGCGGCGCAATCTCTTTGCCGACGGCGGAATCAAACTCTCCTCCACCAGCAATAACTCGTGGATGAGCAAGATCGCCATCTTCATGCACGTCACGCGCAGGGTCTTCCATCTGGACGCCGACGCAGCAGTCGCCGAGGTCTTCCGTCAGGCGGATTCTGCTCACGTAAAGTGGCAGACCGAAGGAAGTTCCTACTGGGCCTGCTGCGACCAGATCGTCTCCGGCGAGGGAAAGGCCAGCCGCTATTACCCGCGCATTATCACCAGCGCGCTATGGATGGAGTAAGCAAAGCACTCCATCTGGAACAGAGTCAGAACCCAACCGAATAAATTCCGAACGAGTGCTTCGTCACTCGACTAAGCGAGACCTTCATGCGCAATAGAAATACTCACGCAGGCATCTTCAACCAACTGGCAACTTCATCGAATCCTCGATCAGAGAGAACGAAGGTCTCGCGGAACTCGCAGTGCGTGAAAGCGGCGCGCCCTCGGTTTGTCTGGCTCTGTGCGCTGTTGTTGGGAATGTGCATTTTGCCGAAGTCGTCTGTAGCTGCGACCCCGGACAGTTGGGTTGCAACATGGGGATCGTCTCAGATGGCTGCGTGGGGCGCGGAGAATTTTCCCAAGCAGCCCTTGAACGGGGCGACTCTCCGCCAGGTTGTACGAGTCTCCGTTGGCGGAGAGAAGTTGAGGCTGCGTCTTTCAAACGCCTTCGGGGATAGTCCTCTGATCCTACGATCTGTTTCCATCGGCCCGTCTAGCAAGGCCGGAGTTATCGATCCTCATACGCAGATCCCGGTGTTGTTCAGCGGCAATGCGAGCGTGATGATTCCCGCCGGAGCGGAGTACCTCTCGGACGCAGTCTCGATGACTCTGCCGCCTCTATCCGATCTGACGATCACAATGCTCATCGAAAGGGCGCCGCACGCGATCACGACGCATAGTGGAGCGCATGCGACCTCCTGGCTAGCGTCCGGCGATCACGTTCTGGATAATCAGCTCTCGTCTCCCGAATCATTCACCCATTGGTTTTTCCTGACTGGCGTAGAGGTGCAAGGGGCTTCAAATGGCTCCTCCGTCGTCGCCTTCGGAGATTCGATTACGGATGGCCACGGATCGTCGACCGACGCGAATGATCGGTGGCCCGATATCCTGGCAGCAAGATTGTCGAAGGCGCATATCGGGGTGGTCAACCGGGGCATCGGCGGCAACCGAGTTCTTCAGGACGGGTTGGGGCCGAATGCGCTGGCGCGTTTTGATCGCGACGTACTCGCCACGCCCGGAGTTCGCTATCTGATCGTCTTTGAAGGCGTGAACGATATTGGAGGGCTGGATCGCACGGAAGCTCATGTCGCTGAGACGCACAAAGCACTGGTTCGAGAGATAGAGGCTGCCTACGTTCAAATCGCTGCACGGGCACACTCTCAGGGAATTGCCGTCTTCGGAGCAACGGTGACGGCGTTTCGAGACTCCGACTACTATCATCCGTCGGATCAGACAGAGGCTGACCGCAACGCTCTGAACCAATGGATTCGAACCTCGGGCGTCTTCGACGCCGTAATCGACTTCGACAAGGCGACGCGCGACCCGTCCCGTCCCGATCATCTGGATCCAGCGGTTGATTGTGGCGACCATCTGCATCCCAATCCAACCGGATACAAGCGGATGGGCGAGTTAATCCCGCTCGATCTGTTCCGGTAACTAGAGCAGCACTCTTTGTTTGTCATTCCGTAGCGAAGCGGAGAAATCTGCTTTTCTCTTGTTTTCATTCTGAGCGATCCCCGCATTTCGTATACATCGGCGATAGAGTACCCCAACAGAAGAACTGCTCTAAAATCAAAAGGCGAGAAAAATATGTATCTAGGCATCGACTGCGGAACACAGAGCACCAAAGCTCTGCTGATAGATGAACTGGGAAGAGTTGTCGGGCGTGGCGCGAGCGCGCATCCTCTGGTGGAGAGGCCGAGTGGCGCTCGCGAGCAGGAGCCGAAGTGGTGGATTGAGGCTCTATCGGCCTCGGTGATGGAGGCGATTCAAGGTTCTGCGGCGAGCGTCCGCGCAATCGGGGTGAGCGGCCAGCAGCACGGGTTGGTCGTTCTCGACGCCAACAAGGAGGTCATCCGGCCAGCAAAACTTTGGAACGACACTGAAACGTCCCCGCAAAACGAGGAGATCATCCAACTCCTCGGAGGTCGGGAGAAGTTCTTCGGAAAATTTGGGATTGTTCCGCGGACGGGGTACACCGTCAGCAAGCTGCTCTGGCTAAAAGAGGCCGAGCCTGAGAACTTTGCCAAGGTGCGACACATTTTGCTGCCTCATGAATATCTAAATTTCTGGCTTACGGGAGAGATTCGGGCCGAGTTCGGCGACGCCTCCGGAACCGCCTTCTTCGACGTACGACGAAGGGAGTGGGCGCGCGAAGTTCTGGATCAGATTGACGGAGGAACGGGACAACTTTACGCAGCCCTTCCGCCGTTTATCGGGCCGAACGGAGTTGTTGGGAGGTTGCGCGAGGAGGTTGCCGCGCAATTTGGTCTGTCCCGCGAGTGCGTAGTCAGCGCCGGCGGGGGCGACAACATGATGGGCGCGATCGGCACAGGCAATGTCCGCGAAGGCGTGGTCACCGTAAGTCTTGGGACCTCCTCCACGGTCTACTCCTTCAGCGATACTCCCGTGCTGGATCCGACCGGAAATGTGGCGGCGTTCTGCTCCTCTTCCGGTGGATTTCTGCCCCTGGTCTGCACGATGAATGCAACCAATGTGGTCACAAGTACGACGCACCTGCTCGGCAAAACCGTCTCGGATATCGATGCGGCGCTCGACAACACCGCGCCAGGCTCTGCCGGACTTATCTTTCTTCCATTCCTGAATGGCGAACGAACCCCAGACCTCCCTCATGCCCAAGGAAGCCTGCATAGAATCTCGCCGAATAACTTCACGCCAGAGAACCTGATTCGCGCCATCGTTGAAGGAGTCAGCTTCGGCGTTCTGAACGGTTTGGATCTGGTGCTGGAAGGAAAGCGCGCCGAGGTCATCCTGGTGATCGGAGGCGGAGCGCGTTCCCGAGGCTGGCGGCAACTGCTGGCTGACGCAAGCGGAGCGGAGATTCGAGTGCCTAGCGAACAGGAGTCTGCTTGCCTTGGTGCAGCCATTCAGGCGAAGGTCGCTTGTTCCCTGTTGCATGGAGTCAATATAACCTTCGCAGAGGTTGCGGATGAGTTTGTTTCCGTCGATGAGACCGCTACTCTGAAGCCCCGGCCAAACTTGCTTGCGGAGTATAGCCGCGCAAGAGAACTCTTTCAGAACCAACTGCAAACGATTTACGCTGTTCCCTCTTCAAATTAATTCGCCTGTCCCATAGCATCATTAAACTTCAGAGACAGGACTCTGGTGTCCTGTCTCTGAAGTTCAATGCATATTGTCGCGCGCTAGGGACGTTGAACTAAGGGACGCTGAGCCAAGCCAGTTGAGCCAAGGTCAGTTGAACCAAGGTCAGTTGAACCAAGGGCCAAAGGCCCGTTCTATACCAGCCTAGGGTTACGTACAGCACAAAGACTGAGGGCTGAAGGCCCGACCTATTCTGCCGAGTCGTCTGGCGTCCAGCGCGTTTCCCGTCGTGTAGCCTCATCTGTTACGCCAGTCCGGTGGACTTTGCCTGCTCCTGTGCGTGGTAGCTGGAACGGACGAGCGGGCCGCTCTCGACGTGTTGGAAACCCATCGCCAGAGCCTCCTGCTTCAGGAAGGCGAACTCGTCGGGAGTGTAGTAGCGCTGCATGACGAGGTGGTCGCGCGAGGGGCGCAGATACTGGCCAATCGTTAGAATGTCCACGCGGCGTTCGGCGAGGTCGCGGAAGACAGCCAGAAGCTCATGAATCTCTTCGCCTAGACCGACGATGATTCCGGTCTTGGTGACCTGCGTCTGGCCGGCTTCGGCGGCAATCTCCTTGGCGCGGCGCAGGAACTCCAGCGATCGCTCGTACTTTCCTCCGGACTTTGCCACGCGATAGAGGCGCGGAACCGTCTCGATGTTGTGGTTTAGAATCTCCGGTCGAGCTGCGACGACGATGCGCAGCGACTCGTCATTGCCCTGAAAGTCGGGCGTCAGAACCTCGACGCGGCATCCCGCAGCCTGCGTGCGGATCTCGCGGATGACCTCGGCGAAGGCTCGCGCTGCGCCCAGATTGTCGTCGTCGCGATTTACGCTGGTGATGACCGCGTGGGCCAGTCCAAGCTGCGCCACGGCGTAAGCCACGCGACGCGGCTCGTCGAAGTCGATCGGTTCGGGCCTGCCCTTGGGCACCGCGCAGAATCCGCAGCGACGGGTGCAGAGATTGCCCAGCATCATGAAGGTGGCGGACTTCTGATTCCAGCATTCGCCCAGATTCGGGCAGTTCGCGCTCTCGCAGACGGTGTGCAGCTTCAGGTCGCGAGCCATCTTCTTCAGCGAGTGGTAGGTATCGCCGTGCGGAGCCTGCGCCTTCAGCCACTCCGGCTTGCGCTCGGCGCGACGCGGCGTGAGGTCGATCTGCACCAGCTCCGAGTTGTGCGCGTCAGCGATTGGCGGCGTCATGGTTAAATTGTATCCTCCGCAACCCTCGAACCTCGAACCTTTGTACCTCGAACCCAGCCTCTACAGCGTATGCATGTAGGCGAGCAGGTCTTCGCGCTCCTGCGGCGTCATGTCGCCTCCCAGCGCGGGCATCATGGGACGGCCAACGATGATGGCGTTCATCACGCGGTCGTCGTTGGCGGGAGCGCCGCTGGTCAGATACTGCTTCTTGAAGATGCCGCGTAGCGACTGGCCGTTGAGCGGATCGTTGGTGCGGTCATTGTGGCAGGACGCGCAGTGCGCCTGATAGACCTCGTAGCCATGCGTCTGCTGTGCCGTCAGTTGATCCAGCGGCGTGGGCGGAGGCAGCTTCTTGCATCCTGTCGCCGCAGCCATCATCAGAACCACTCCCATCGCCGTCATCGCTGCTGCAATCTCTCTCATCCCAACATCCTCGCACACTGGCTTGCCTTGCATCACTTCGTCCAAAAGCCGTCGACGGTCTTGAGCCACTCCTGCGCCATCAGGCCGTGTCCTGCATAGGTTGGATGAATCCCGTCCCAGCTCCAATGCTCGGCGGGAGCCTTGGCCAGAGCCGCGTCAATGGCCTGCTGATAGTGAACCACAGGCAGGTGATACTTCGCGCCCAGACGATCGACCACGGCCTGCCGCTTCTTCATCTCGACCATCTGTTCGGCGTAGTTCGCCTTGCGCTTACCGACGGGCAGCAGAAACGGCTGGCCGAGGACGATTCGGGTGTTTGGTAGCGCGGCGATGGTCTCGGCCAGCAGCTTGTCGTAGCCTGCCTCGTACTGCTCCAATGTGACGGCGCGCTCGTCGGTCGAGATGAAGTCGTTGACCCCAATCAGGATGCTAAGTAGTTGCGGATGCAGCGCGATAGTGTCCCTCTGCCAGCGCGGCGCGAGGTCCGGCACACGGTCTCCGCTGATGCCGCGATTGACGAAGACCAGCCCGCGCTCGGGAGAGTTTGCCCCAATCTCTGCGGCGAGGATGTAGCCGTAGTCCTGCCCCATGATGTGGTTGTAGTCGCTCCCCGTCCGTGCTCGCCCGCCATCGGTGATCGAGTCGCCCTGAAACAGAATCACATCCTGCGCGTGAAGAAACGGAAGCGGCTCCTGCGCCGTTGTGCCCTGTGCCGTCGCGTTTATCGCCGCCATACTCATCGTTAATCCAAACCCAACCATCGCCGCCCGCCAGAACCTTCGCATCGTCTCTAATTTCGCCTTCGTCCCGAAATTTGTCTCTTCTCCATCGTCATCGAGGCCTCTTCGTTCCTGCTTAGAGCTTTTTCTGAATTGCGCTATAGACCAAGATGAATTGTCATTCTGAACGGAGCGAAGAATCCCCGCATTTTGCTCGCTGCGCGATGGTCTAAACCATTGGCAAAGATGCTCGAATCTCCGATCATCTTCAGAATAGCTCACGACTTCTCTTGCCTGTCGTTCCACAGCCCGAGCCTGTCGTTCCGCTCCCCTGATTTGTCATCCTGCACTCTTGGCTTGTCATTCCGCAGCAAAGCGAAGGAATCTGCTGTTGTCTTTATTTTCCCCCTACTCGGACGCAGCAATCGCCGCCACAATCTGATCCATCACGTCGCGGTCGGCGCTGGTGCCGGGCAGATGGTTGCCCACCAGGATGGAGAAGATGACGGTCTGGCCGCTGGCCGTGTCCAGGTAGCCGGAGAGGGCGCGCGCCTCGCCCAGCGTTCCCGTCTTGGCGAAGACATGACCCTTCAGCGGAGCCTTGGTAAACCGATCTGCCAGCGTTCCGTCCACTCCGCCGATGGGGAGGCTGGCCTTCCACGCGGCGAACCACGGCTGCGGCAGGCCCGTCTTCACATCGTGCGCCGCAAACGACAGCAGCTTCGCCACCGCACGCGGCGTGACAAGGTCGTGGCTGCTCAACCCGGAGCCATCCACCAACACGAAATCGCCCGCTTGAATGCCGGTATGCGGCAGGTATTCGCGAAGCGCCGTCAGCCCGGCTCCCTGGGAGCCCATGCAACTGTATGCGACACCCACATCGCGCAGAAGAATCTCTGCATGAAGGTTCTGCGAAACCTTCAGCGTGTACGTCACATCCTCGCTCAGCGGGTGGGATTCGTGGGTCGCGAGCACCGTCTGTTGCGTCTCG
>JARLFY010000062.1 GCA_031296325.1 Acidobacteriaceae bacterium
CGGCCCGATGGCACGTGGGTCGATTATCTATATCTCGACGGAAGGCGGGTGGCGGCGATCGGTAAGTCGGATGCAACTTATTATGTCGCCGATCCGCTGGGGATGACGCGCATGGAGTTGTCGGCCACGGGAGATATTCTGACGCAGAGCGATATGACGCCGTTCGGCCAATTAATTAATCGCAGATCCGACGCCGACGAGGTTCCGTTTACCGGCGGCGAGCACCAGTGGAGAAGACCTCCAGCAACAAGCAGTCGCCGAAAGATATAAATCCAGAGCCATAAACCGCGATCAGATCACGATCCGCTCGACCTCGTCGAGGTTCATCTCGTCCCGCCGCCGGTCGTAAAGCTGAGTCGTCCGGGTGCTGGCGTGGTTGGCCATGGCTGCGGCCCGCACCCCAGTGAGATGTGGTCTTTGGGAGCCTACAGGTATTACTATGGTGATTTGGTGGGCCCACCAGGACTTGAACCTGGAACCAACGGATTATGAGTCCGCTGCTCTAACCAATTGAGCTATAGGCCCTTCTTACATCAGGAGCAACTTGCCACAATTCTGTTTCCAAAGGAAGTGTCCCTGTGACCGAATATGCAGTGAGTACTTCCTTCGGACTCCTCAGTTGCTCTCTCGGAGTCTGTCGAATGCAAACGGCACGGTTCCGCAAAACTGGATGAACCTATTGTTCTGAAACCGTTACACTCGAATGCCCAGCGACACTCTTGATTGTAAACGAATTGGCACATGCTTCCTTAAGTCGAGTGAGGAAAGGTTGGCGAGGAGTGCGCTGGCGACAGCTCTTCCTCTGATCGCTTTCAGGCCACGGTCGATGACGCGATTTGTAATGCTCAATGGTCGGTCGCTCGATAGACTGTTCTAATGGACGACCTAAAGAATATCGAATCGGAAAGATATTTCATTGTGCGAAGATCTGCGCTCAGCGTGATTGCCCTGTTGCTGACCTCTCCGCTCGTCTTGGCGCAACAGTCGGCTGCGACGCTGGATGCTGCCGGACGCCTGAATCTGCCTTCGAGCAAGCAGCTTGGTTCTGTTCCTGGAGACCCGCAGAGGCTGAATTCGTTGCCCATTTCGATGGCCGTGTCGCCGGATGGGCGCTATGTCGTGACGGTGAATGCCGGGTATGGTACGTATGAGTCGAAGTATCTCCAGTCGCTTGCTGTGATGGACGCAAGGACTGGGAAGGTGATGGATTTCCCTGACGACCGGACGGCCAGGACGGGCAAGCAAACTCTATATTCCGGGCTGGCCTTCAGCCGAGATGGAAGACATATCTACGCCAGTATGGCTTCGCTGACCGATCCAGGTGAGGACGGAAAGACGAATATCGGCAACGGTGTGGCCGTCTACGGCTTCAGCGATGGAAGAATCACGCCGGAGCGGATGATCCCCATTCTACTACAGCCGTTGGCGGGCTCGCGCAGAACGAAGCTGATCGGCGACGTGGATGGTGCAAAGGGTGTACCGTATCCGGCGGCCATCGCAGTGCTGGGCCATGCGGACTCCGAGCGATTACTGGTGGCGGACAACCTGTCGGATGACGTGTTGCTGATCGATGCTACGACGGGCAAGGTGGTAACCCGTTTTGACCTTGCCGAGAGCGATGCCGTGCCTTCGACCTATCCCGTGGCGGTGGCCGCGTCGCCGGATGGAAGGCGAGGGTTCGTGGCGCTGTGGAACGCGAGCGAGGTGGTGGAACTCGATCTGGTCAAGGGATCGGTGGGGCGAAGGCTTGCGCTGCTGAAGCCCGCAGATCCGGTAAAGCCAGGGACGCATCCCTGTGCATTGCAGATGAGTCCAGATGGGCGGACGCTGTATGTTGCTTTGTCGAACCGAGACGCCGTGGCTGCACTGGATATTTCCGGCAGCGGAAACGCCACGAAGTTTGCGGTGAAGGGATACTTCGACACTCGTTTGCCGGGGCAGAGCTACTTTGGCGCTGAGCCGGTCGCCCTGTCGCTTGGCGGCGATGGCGGTCGACTGTATGTCGCGAACATGGCTTCGGATGCCGTGGCCGTGATCGACCCCAGAAAGCTGACGTCGAGCGCTGCAAAGCACGGGATGGTAGAGCCGCTGGGCTTCATTCCGACGGAGTGGATGCCCATGTCGATGGCTCTGATCGCTTCGGATGGTGGTTCGAGCCGGTCGCACGGAAAGCTGGTTCTGGCGACCGCGAAGGGGCGTGGCGCGGGGCCAAACAATTTTTTTCGGTCGGCGGAAGCTGCAAAGAATCAAGAGGAGAACTTTACCTATATTGCGACGCTTCTGTATGGATCGCTGGCCGCAATCGATCTGGATTCGATCGATTTGAAGAAGGCCACCGAGGAGGTGCTCGTCTCGAACCGAATGAAGGCTGCGCAGGAGAAATTGGCGTTTGCAGCAGGCGGAGATCCAATCAAACATGTGATCTACATCATCAAGGAGAACCGTACCTACGATCAGGTCTTCGGCGACCTGAAGCAGGACGGCAAACCGGTTGGCAACGGCGATCCGAGGCTTGCGATGTACGGCGAGAGCGTGACTCCGAACCAGCACAAACTGGCGCTACAGTTCGGAGTGCTGGACAACTTCTTCGATTCGGGAGAGGTATCGGGCGATGGACATGTCTGGTCGAATGCTGCGATTGGAACCGACTATCTGGAGAAGACCTGGCAACAGAGCTATCGCAACGATCAGCGAACCTACGACTACGAGGGTGTGGTGGCGAACGGCTATCCCCTTCAGCAGAAGATTCCCGATGTGAATGAGCCGTCGAGCGGGTATATGTGGGGCAATGTGGCCGCTCATGGCAAGACGCATTACAACTTTGGCGAGTACATCGCCTCGACCTTCTGCGATGCGAAAAAGAGTCGTCCGCAGGATGGGCCTCTGCTGGCCGGTGCGCATTGCAGGCCGGACGCGATTCAGCCGGGTGAGGCGATTCCCGAAGAGTGGGGCGGGGGAGTGAACAAGTGGGCCTGGCCGATTCCGCTGCTTGCCCGCAATGTTGCCACCAAGCCGGAGTTGGTCGGACACTTTGCCGCCGAGTCGCCAGACTTCAATCTGAGCGTTCCCGACCAGATTCGGGCAAGCGTTTTACTGAAGCATCTACAGGGATGGATTGCGGATCGCACGGCGGGCACCGACACGATGCCGAACTACATTACCGTTCGCATGGGCAACGATCATACGGCAGGAACTAGACCCGGCGGCCCCACTCCCAAGTCTTCGGTGGCAGACAACGATCTGGCGATCGGGCGCATAGTGGAGGCCGTCTCGCACTCGATTTTCTGGGACGATACGGCGATCTTCATTCTGGAGGACGACGCGCAGAACGGCGCGGATCATGTGGACGCGCATCGCAGTCTGGCGTTGGTCATCAGCAAGTACGCGCCGCGCGCCGTGGATGGAGGCCCCTTTGTGGATAGTCGGTTCTATTCAACGGTCAGTGTGGTTCGAACCATGGAGACGCTGCTGCAACTGCCTCCCATGAATAATAACGACGCTTTGGCTCCGATGATTGGATCAATGTTCACTGGGCCGGGAGATCAGAAGCAGTTCGTAGCGGACACCATGAATCGGGACAATGGATTGATCTATACCGCGAATAAGGCCAACGCTGTGGGAGCGCAGGAGTCGATGAAGATGGACTTCACCCACGAGGATCGCGCAAACCCGCAAAAGCTGAACGTGATTCTTTGGCGCGATGCGATGGGGAATTCTCCGGTTCCATTGCAATTGATGCAAAAGCAGAAGAAGGCCAAGAAGGACGATGACGACTAGACCGTTTTCCGAATTGCCAGAGACCAATTTGTTTGTCATTCCTTTGCTGCGCTGCGGAATGACAAACAAAGTTGCTCTATAGCAATAGTGAACTGCTTTAAAGGGCCAACGGCCCGCGCTATAGTCTTTGCGCAAACCTCCAGACGCCCGCCCCGGCTATATATCGATACGGCTTAAGTATCTCGATCCAAGCAAATCCGCTATATTTTGTAGCGTAGGCGGCACTGGAAGGCGCGACGTGTAGCGTCGGCGTGTGCGGCAAATCGCAGAGAAAGTTGCGCCGAGGCTCCCAACTCGACGGTTGCGAACTCTGCGAGAATCAGCCAGTCGTGCCAGAGGCCGCCAGCCTGCTGTAACACTGTAAATCGCGCAGCGAGGCGGTGGGCCTTCAGGAAAGACTGCGGAGCGGACTCGGCAAGATAGCGTGCCAGCTTGGCGCGCTTGCGTATCTCGTGCAACTCCTCTGTCGTCTCTGGATGAGCCGCGGCAGATGGCTGGGACACGTGGCGATTGCGGTAGCACGCGCGTGTCAGCGCGATCAACTCGGATTCACTGAGCGCGATCGACTGTGCCGGAGCCAGCGCCTTCAGCAACTCTTCAAAGACAAGAGTCAGCCGCGCTTGCTGCTTGTGGAGCAGTCGAAGCAGATGGTCTTCCGCCTTCTCCGCCTTGCGCTTGAGCGGGCTTAAAAGATGGCGTGCCTCGCTGCGCAGTTTGTGATCCGGGAGCGGCGATCCCTTGTGCGCTGCAACTTCGCTGCGAACCAGATCGCGCTGCACGTCGATGTCGCGCAACCGACCGGCGGCCTGACGAAGCTGTTTCAGCAGGCGAACCGCCTTGCGGGTCTGTCGCTGGCACGGGGGAAGTTCAGGGAGCATGGAGAGCAGTTCAAACTGGGCTTCCGCGCGGCGGGTCGAGGTGCGCAGGCGATGAACTGCAACCGTTCCCGGCTTGGTCAGGCAGAGTTGCACTGATGCTTCAAGAGACGCGACGGCCTCGCGAAGCTGTTGTACCGGGTGCGCCGATGGATTTGATCGGGCCATGAAAGTTGGATGCCTGTTCCTCGCTGATCTGGCGATCTCTCTGACAGCATAAATCAAATCAGTAGAGATTTTTCGCTCTTACATAGACTCAAATTATTGAAAAGATTGCTTTAGATGATTTGCGCCGAAGACGAGTTCAAACATCTCTGGTCGGTATCTGTGTCGATGCATCGCGCGGGAAGTCTGCGATCACGATGAGGTATGTCGTGGATTACGCCTTTAGATGTGGAGAGTCAAGAGTTTGTTTCTGTTCAAGCCTGCGCTGGCGGATGGCTGCGCTCTTGATGTGCCTGAGCAAAACAAGTAGGTGGAAGTTTGCAGCGAGTCGAGTAAACTGTACTGGCAGCAGTGTGCGTCTTTCCATGCGATGTAGCAGAAAATACCGCACTAACAGGTTTCAGGACAGGAATTCGATCTCGTGGATTTATTGAGCAAGAGTCTATATCGTAAGGAAAACCGGTTGTTTCTTCAGCTTCTTCGTGTTTGTTCCGTCGCTTCCCTTATGGGTGGGATGATGCACGGACAAGATTCACAGACGCTGAGTGCATATAGTCTTGATCAAACTTCTGGCAATGCTCAGTCTAGCGGTGGGTTGTCGACTGCGGATTCAAATTCCTCGAACGGGGATACTTCTGCGTCATCGCTGAGTTCGAGCCGATCCTCTCGGGCAGGGGGAGATATCGACATTTCATCTCCACGCACGAAGGATTCGTCGCAGAGTATCGCTCTGGATCAAAATAGCCGCGGATTGATCTCGCGCCCTGCGCCGCCGACGGAGTTTCAGAAAGTCGTGGCCGCCAGCGCGGGCAAGATGCTGCCAATCTACGGGGCGGGACTGTTTACTGCAAGACCATCAACCTTTGCTCCGGTCAGCAATATTCCGGTTACGGCAGACTATGCCATCGGCCCAGGCGACGAGCTGCGCATACAGATCTGGGGGCAGGTGAGCCAGCACGGAACCTTTGTGGTGGATCGCACGGGTGCCATCTCCATGCCAACGGTGGGCGCGATTCATGTGGCCGGAGTGCCGTATTCCCACCTGAGTGACTTTCTCAAGACGCAGATCGCTCGCGTCTATCGCAACTTTGACCTGAACGTAAATCTCGGCCAGTTGCGCTCGATTCAGGTCTTTGTCGTGGGTCAGGTGAAGCAGCCGGGCAGCTATACGATCAGCTCGCTGAGTACCTTGGTCAATGCGCTTTTCGTCTCCGGCGGGCCGCTTCCGCAGGGAACTCTGCGCGACATTCAGGTGCGGCGCAACGGCGAGACGATCTCTCACTTTGACCTCTACGACCTGCTCCTGCATGGAGACAAGAGCAAGGATGTCCGTCTGCAAGCGGGAGACGTGATCTTTGTTCCGGCGGCAGGGCCGCAGGTCGCTGTTCTGGGCAGCGTCAACACCCCCGGCATCTATGAACTGCGCGCAGAAAAGAGCTTCCATCAACTCATGGAGTTGGCTGGAGGCGAGTCCAGCACAGCGTCCGATGCGCACCTTCGCGTGGAGAGAATCTATAACCACTCCGAACGCAGCGAGATTGAGATCGATCTGGCGAACGACAACTCCGCCAACGCACAGGATGGAGACATCGTTAATGTCACCTCGATCCTTGGCCGGTTCCAGAACACGGTGACTTTGCGTGGCAATGTGGCAAACCCAGGACGCTACGTCTGGCATCAGGGAATGCATGTCTCCGACCTGATTCCCAACCGGGAGGCTCTGGTCACTCGCAGCTACTATCAGAGGCTGAATAAATTGGGGCAAGTCCAGTCCGAATACGACGAGCCTGTTCCGGTTGCAGGGGGCGTTAGAGCCTCATCTGCATCGAACTTGAGCACCAATGGTCTCTCGTCCGGCTTGACCTCAGAGAACGCTTCCTCGGCTTCAAACTACGAAGGAACTCGGCAAGAGGGGGCGCTGGGATTAGGTGCGGCGGCAGCTGAAAGCGCTGCAAACAGGAATCAGCAGGACTCGACAAGCGGGGGGGGGAACTCGTCGATTGGCTCCATGTTGACGGCTAATTCCAATACCTTTGAGGCCAAGACGGACGTGGTTCTGAATGCCCCTGACATTGATTGGGGATATGCGGTGATTGAACGGCAGAATGCTGCTGATCTCACGACCTCGCTGGAACCCTTCAATTTGGGCAAGGCGGTAATCGACAAGGATCCTGCGCAAGATCTGGAACTGCTCTCGGGCGATGTCGTAACCATCTTTTCGCAGGCTGATATTCATGGGCCAAGCTCGCAGCAGACGAAGTTCGTCAAGCTGGAAGGAGAATTCTTCAGCGCGGGAATTTATAGCGTTCGACCGGGAGAGACGCTACGCCAGTTGGTGAGGCGCGCCGGTGGATTGACCCCCGACGCGTACCTCTTTGGTTCGGAGTTCACCCGCGAGTCGGTTCGCCGACTTCAGAGGCAGAGAATTCTGGAGTACGCCGATACCTTGGAGTCGCAGGTTTCAGCCAACACTTCGGCGGCGGCGGCAAGCTCCATTTCTGCCGCCGATGCTGCGGCGGCAGAGGCCTCGGCAAAGGCTGCGCAAAGCGCTGTAGCTCATCTGCGTCAGGCTCGTCCGTCAGGACGAATTGTGCTGGAACTCAAGCCTGACAGCAAGGATGTGGACTCCCTTCCCAACATCGAGCTTGAAGACGGCGACCAGTTTATCGTCTCCAAAACCCCCGCTATTGTCGCCGTTCAAGGGCAGGTTTATAGCGCAAACTCCTTTATCTACAAGAAAGGAAAGAGGGTGAAGGACTATGTGTTTCTGGCCGGAGGCCCAGACCGGATGGCCGACCATAAACGGGAGTACATTCTGCGCGCCGATGGATCTGTCTTGAGCTATCAATACGGAGATCGCGAAAAGCACTCTATCTTTGTCAGCAACAAATTTGATGAACAAACCGTTCTCGCCGGAGATACGATCGTTGTTCCTCCCGTACTCATGCAGGGATCGCTCATGCGCGATATTCTCAACATCTCCACCGTCGTTCAGGGATTCGGTCTGGGAGTGGCAGCCATCAACGTATTGCAATAATTCTGCGGGGAGAAGATACACTGGAAGCATGCTAGACGAAGCCGACTTCCGCCGCAGATCCGACCAAGCTCTGGAATCCCTCAAGCAGGCACTCATTGTCGCCGAAGACGCCTTTGGCGGCTTTGAGTTCGAGGATAACAACGGGGTGATGAACGTTCTCTTTGAGGACGGGTCGAGCAAATTCGTCGTTACACCCAACACTCCCGTGCGCCAGATCTGGATCTCTGCGCTCTCCACCAGCTTCAAGCTCGACTGGTCCGATTCTGCGGTTGCGTTCGTGCTGGCAAAGACCGGCGAGTCTTTGATGCCGCTAACCCAGCGCCTGCTTCGCGAACAACTCAACGACTCAACGATCACTCTGGTCTAAACCGCCGCGAAGCCGCGCCTTACTCTCATGCACTACCATCAAGCAGTGAGCCAATTCTCTACACGAACCTCCTGGGACTCCACCGAGAGTTCCTATGCCGCTGCTGTCCGCGAGGCGCGCTCGTCGGGCCGTCGCATCTACGACCTGACGCTCTCGAATCCTACGCGCTGCGGATTCTCCTACAATGCCGAAGCTCTGCTCTCTCCGCTGGTCGATCCCCGCGCCCTGATCTACGACCCTGATCCAAGCGGAATGGGGTTGGCTCGTGAGGCTATCGCTGACTATTATGCCGATCATAAGGCTAAGGTATCGGTTGATGATATTGTTGTAACGACAAGCACCAGCGAGAGTTATAGTTTTCTGTTCCGCCTGCTCTGCAACCCGGGCGACGAGATTCTGGTCGCGCAGCCCAGCTACCCGCTCTTCGACTTTCTGGCCGACCTCGACGACGTACGACTGCGTCCCTATCCGCTCTTCTACGATCATGGATGGTGGATCGACATGGCCGAACTGAAGCGCGCCATCACGTCGCACACTCGGGCGATTCTCGTCGTTCACCCCAACAATCCCACCGGCCATTGGACCGGCGCGAGAGAGCGAGAGCAACTCGAAGAGCTTTGCGTTCGCCACGGACTCGCGCTCATTGTGGATGAGGTCTTTCTGGACTATCCATTACGCGAAACTCCGCAGGCCCCGCCGCGCAGCTTTGCCACCGGTTCGCATCCCGCGCTCACCTTCGTTCTCAGTGGACTGAGCAAGATCGTCGGTCTGCCGCAGATGAAGGCTGCGTGGATCGCTACCCTCGGGCCAGAACTATTGCGCACTGAGGCACTTACTCGGCTGGAGATTATCGCCGACACCTTTCTCTCGATGAATGCGCCAGTGCAGTTGGCCTTGCCAACCTGGCTCGCCACGCGCGCCTCCATCCAGACGCAGATTCTGGATCGCGCCCGTGCCAACCTCGCCACGCTACAGCGAATCTCCAAGGATTCGCCTGACAGACTGCGCCTCTTGGAGTTGGATGCAGGCTGGAGCGCCGTACTCTCTCTGCCGAGATGCGTAGGCGAAGCCGACTGCGTCGAGCGGCTAGCCCGAGAGCGCGGCGTCCTCCTCCACCCCGGATCCTTCTACGCCATGGCGGAGTCCAACCGCATGGTCGTCAGTTTGATCGGCCCTACAGTCAACTTTGAAGAAGGAATTAAACGCGCCATTGACTAATTTCTACATCGTAAATATTGGGAGTTTTAGATGGATATAGCGAAGGAATGGAGACTCGCGTTACATCATCTATCGCTTTCAAGTATTTACGTATGCCTATGTAAATATGGCACATGTGTAATCTAAGCTAGAAACGGATTTGTCTTGCGTTCTTCGCCAATCGTCGTCTTCGGCCCATGGCCGGCGATCACCACAGTTGAGTCGGGAAGTGGAAGCAGCTTGTTATGGATCGAGCGGATGAGGGCTGCTCCATTGCCGCCGGGAAGGTCGGTGCGGCCAACCGAGCCGGCAAAGAGCGTGTCTCCGGCGAGCAGCAGTTTATGCGCGGGGATGTAGAGGCAAACGCTGCCCTGAGTGTGGCCCGGTGTGTGCAAGATGCTGCCCGTAAGGCCTGTGATGGAGATGATGCGGCCGTCCTCCAGCGTGTCGTCGGGCGGGCGAACGTCGGGCGTGGCAATGCCCAGCCAGCCAGCCTGCACGTCCATCATCTTTACCAGTGGCAAGTCGTTCTGGTTGTATAGGATGGGCGCTCCGGTTACGGCCTTCAGACGCGCTGCTCCGGCGATGTGGTCGATATGCGCATGGGTGATGAGGATCTGCTTGACGGTGAGCTTGTGCCGCGCCAGCACGGCGAGGATGCGCGGGATGTCGTCGCCGGGATCGACGACGATGGCTTCGCCGGAGGTCTCGTCGCCCAGGATTGAGCAGTTACATTGCAGTGCGCCGACGGTGAGGATCTCGTGAATCATTTGGCCTCCTGAACTGCGGCTGGCGCTGCGGCAACTGGTGCTGCTGCGGGAGTTGCAGGGGGAGCTGGCACGAGTGCATTCAGGCGGTCGTACTCGGCCTGAGTGATCTGGACGAACGATCCGTGGCGCATTCCGGCGGGGAAGCTGATCTTGTTGAGAGCGTCGGACCAGTGCGTGAGGTCGGGCGAGAAAACGGCTCCGTAGTGCTGTCCCTGCGAGTAGTGGTCGTAGTAGGCGAGGTAGCCGGCAGGTGAATCTGCGGTTGCGCGAACGGGAATAATCGCCGCGCCCTCGCTCCAGGTCTCGGAGATGGGCTGGCTGAGGTTTGACCAGGGGCCTTCGATGCTGGGGCCGGTAGCGGTCAGCAGGTGCTTCTGGAGCGGAGTCTTGCGCTCGTCTTTATAGATGAGGACAAAGCTGTCGTGGGGCTTGGTGGGCGGTAGAATCGTGGCGTCAATGACGCTGTATCCGGGGTCGAAGAAGAGCTTGGCGGGCGTGAAGCTCTTGAAATCCGTGGTGGTGGTCGAAAAGATGCGATGGTTGAGCGGGGAATTGCCCGCCTTGTCGCCAGAGTCGTCGCCGGAGAAGCGTCCGGGAACAGTGGAAGACCAGAAGATCAGCCAGCGCTTCTGTGCGGTCTCATAGTAGAGCGCAGGAGCCCAGACGTTGACTGCGGTCGGCTCGTTGGCGAAGACATCGAGTTGGCGGTGTGGCGTCCACGTGAGCAGATCCTTCGACTCCGAGTAGCCGATCACCATCGGCTTGTACCAGGACCAGGTCCAGACCATGCGGAAGCCTCCGTCGGGTGCGCGCTGGATGAAGGGGTCGCGCATCAACTCCTTGGGGTCGGTCGGCGGGACGACCGGCTTGCCGCCGTTGGCCAGCTTCCAGTGGTATCCATCCAGCGAGATCGCGTAGTAGATGCCGTCCTTGCTGTCCTTCTTGAAGCCGACAAAGAGCCATGGCGACGAAGGCGCAGCATCTTTTGCTTGCGTCGCGGCGGGCTTGCCAGCCTGAGATTGAGCTGCGACGGGCTGGAGTGACAGAACGGTGAGCGGAAGGAGCAGCGCGAGAGCGACGCGACGGAAAAGCTGGAAAGTCTGCATCTGTCGATTATCGCCGCACACAGAAAATACGCAAGTCCGACTCGTCCGCAATCGTTAGCGCTTCACCATTGTTGTAGTAGAAGGAGAACCATCATCCTGAGCGAGCGCAAAGCGAGAGAACATTCAGTTATCGATCTCGAACAGATAAGAGACTGCGAGAGAGTTACTCGATTTGATGGAGATTCTGACCAAAACTACATACGACTCCATACTCTGTGATAGATTCATATAGGTTCCAGTTAGCGGAGAGATGGCCGAGTGGCTGAAGGCGCACGCTTGGAAAGCGTGTATACCGCAAGGTATCCAGGGTTCGAATCCCTGTCTCTCCGCCATTACTTTTTAAGCTACAGAGAAGTAAGCTAAATAATAGATAGCAGGCGGCTTAGGCCAAGTCTGCGGATTCCATTTAGTCTGCGAAAAGCCCTCCTTTTTCCTGCTTTCTACGCGAAAGTCGTACCACGGGGCTTCGGTCCGGAAGTGTGCGGATTTCGCACAAACGCCCACGGTTCCCCGACAGCCCAGAACGAGCAACAGTCGCCCAGTGAAGGGCGGTTGCGGAGGGACGCCCTAGAGACTGCTGTTACTGCTATTTTGGCAACAAGTGGGGGCAGGGCAGTGACGGCTAAGAGCTCCACTGGAAACGGAAGCGAGTTTTGGGTAACGCTGCCGCAGGGTAGATGATTATTCGTACCTCAAATTGAGATCTACTTTCTGTTGCTCGCGGCTACTTCATCTTCTTCCATCACGCCTCTGGTTGGGCGATCCAGACTTTCCAACTTGCGCAGGTCGGGGAAGCCTTTCATCCAGATCAGGGCGATCACGATGCTGCCAATACCTCCGATAATAGTGGAAGGAATCAGTCCAAACCAGGAGGCGGTCACGCCAGACTCGAATTCGCCGAGTTGGTTCGAGGTTCCGATGAACAGGGAATTGACGGCGCTTACGCGGCCTCGCATCGCATCGGGAGTCTCCAACTGCACCAGCGAGGCGCGCACAACAACGCTGACCACGTCGGCGCATCCCAGAACGATCAGGATCAACATGGAGAGAATCATGGATCGCGAAAACGCAAAGGCGATGGTGGCCAGTCCGAAGACGATGACGGCGGTAAACATGCGTCGCCCCGCAGCGTGCCGGATCGGGTAATGCGCCAGATAGATTGATGTAATCAGTGCGCCGACGGCGGGGGCCAGTCGCAGAAGGCCCAGACCCCACGGTCCGGTATGCAGCAGATCGCGCGCATAGGCGGGAAGCAGCGCGGTGGCTCCGCCAAGCAGCACAACGAAGAGATCCAGCGAGATGGCCCCAAGAATATTCTTGCGCTCGCGAATGTAGTGGATGCCGGAGAAGAGGGATGTTGCCGTAACCGGGGTCTTGCTGGGGATCTCTCGTCTTGAATGAATCGCCGCCGACAAGATCGAAGCAGAGAGAAACAGCGCCGCGCACAGGCCGTAAGGAACATGCGCGCCAAAGGCGTAGAGGAGTCCGCCGAGAGCGGGGCCGACGATGCAGGAGGTCTGATTCGCCGAAGAGGTCCATGCAATCGCAGCGGGCACCATGGAGTCCTCCACCAACCCGGGTACAATCGCCTGCGTTGAAGGGCTCTCGAACGCCCGCGCCACGCTAACCGCAAACACGGCACAATAAATCCCCGCTGTATGCAGCCAGCCGAGGTAGCTGCACAGGGCCAGCGACGCCATCGTCAGCCCCTCGATAAGCTGGCAGACGCTCAGAATCTTCTTGCGGTCGAAGCGATCCGCCACATGGCCAACCACCAGCATCAACAGCAGCATGGGAAGAAACTGCACCAGCCCAACCATGCCTAACGCAAACGTACTGTGGGTCAGAGCGTAGATCTGCCAGCCGACCGCCACGCCAACGATCTGAAACGATATCGTCGAGCAGATTCGCGCAAACCAGAATCGTTTGTACGACGGAACTTGAAAGACCAACCGCGAGCTTAAGGGATCTGATGCATCCGACATATTAAAACCCTATCAAATATGACGCGTCCAAAGAAGATTGTCGCCACGTTGTATTGCTCCCCCGTAATTCCATCTCCTCAATATCGGGTATACTTGCGTAAGTAGTTCTCATTCGATTGCCCCTGTCGAATATGCCGATGTCGATCAGCCCAAAGTTGATCGAGCCGAGAGTCGATCCGGCACAAGGTAGATCGATACAGGGCGGTTAGCTCAGCTGGTTAGAGCGCCTGCTTTACACGCAGGATGTCGGGGGTTCGAATCCCTCACCGCCCACCAAGACCTTGTTTTATACCGCTCACTGCAAATGGATTTGTTCGCGAGTCCGCTTGGGACTTTGACGAGGAAATGGCGGCGATCACTCTTTGGCGACGAGGCTGGTGATGTGCAGGTTTCTGATCTGCATGTGATTTTTGGTTGTGCGTATGCCAAACCAGCCTCGCGTATACGGGGCGGCATCGGCCATCTCGAAGATCTTCACCCCGTCGCGCCAGTACTGGATGAGTCCGCCATCGGCGATCAGCGTTACGGTCTGCGTCTTGTTGGCGACGATGCCTTTGTCGGGATGCTCGGCGACGGAGATGTCGTTCTCCGGCAGTAACGGGCGATCGATTGTATTGCCGATATAGCGACGAAAGCGCGTCGTCTTGTTGCTGTTGCCGCCGAGTCCGACGTAGTACAGGTGCAGCGAGTTGTAGCCGGCGAAGGCTCCCGTACGCGGGTGTGCGAAGAGGTCGTCGGGCGAGGCGGGATCGGTCGCCATCCAGAAGCTGTTCAGGTCGCTTACGCGGTCGTTTGGCCCTCCTGCTGCGATCACCGTCGCATCGTAGGAGATCATCACCGGCCCATCGAGTTTGTGGCAAAACCACACCGTCACGCCCGCCGGTACGTCGATGTCGAGTACGCCATCCTTGGTCGATACCGAGCCAGGGCGTTCCATCTCGATCTGCCAGTTGGCAAGGCCATTGCGAAAGTCATCCGAGTAGAGCAGCTTTCCGGCGTGGTAGCGCTTGTCGGCCGGAGCGAACGGGGTAGTGGCTGTTTGAGACCATCCGGCAGTCGCAAACGTCATAAGTAGAACGACACACACGATCAGGCAATGAGTCCTTTTCATACGAAGAGTGTTTCATAAAGAAGAGAGTTTTATAAAAAAGTTTGCCGAGTGTATCTTTGGATGGCTCTCGGCATAGAATCGGCTCGGAGATCTTTCCTATGCGAATTGATTTGTCATTTTTGCGCGGAAGTCATTGGCTGCGCACGGCGTTCTTACTGCTTGCACTTGCACCCGTTTGCGGTCTGCGCTCGTTTGCCGCCGATCCCGCAGTGACGCTGACCAGAACCGATGCGGGGTTCACGCTTGCCAATGGCATCGTCACCGTACAGATTGACGCGCAATCGGCGGCGATTCTCTCGATCGCATACAAGGGCGTGGAGATGCTGGGCGTCGGCGACCGCGAGAATGGCTACTGGTCGCTGCCCGGAACCGAGATGCACTTTGGGCCGAAGCCCGTCGTCACCGTGATCGACGATCCGGCGAGCAATAATGGCGAGCGCGCGACGATCTCCTGCCGCTTCTCCTACGACGGCGGACCGCGCACGATTCCGGCGAACGTCGATATTCACTACTCGCTGGCACGCGGTGTCTCGGCGGTGTATCTCGAAGCTGTATGGGAGCACAAGCCCGGCTTCCCCGAGCTGTCGTTACCCGTCGGACGCTTCGCCGCCAAGCTGAACGACGATCTCTTCGACTGGGTGACGGTGGATGCCCGGCGCAACATGCAGATGATTACCGCCAGCGACTGGAACCACGGCACGACCATGAACATGAAGGAGACGCGGTTGATGAACACCGGCGTCCTGAAGGGACAGGTCGAGCACAAGTACGACTACAGCGCGGTACAGTTCGATACTCCGGCCTATGGATGGAGCAGCACGAAGCAGCACGTTGGGCTGTGGGTCGTCACGGCCAACCCCGACTACATGAGCGGCGGGCCTACGAAGCTGGAGTTGGTGACGAATCGCGACGCCACGTTTACCGACAGCCTGACGGCTCCTGCGCCGCCAACGCTGCTCTATGTCTGGAAGGGGCCGCACTACGGAGGCACCGATCTGGTTGTAGCGAAGGGCGAGCAGTGGTCGAAGACGATTGGCCCGTTCCTGATCTACTGCAACTCTGGCGCGACGCCCAACGCAATGTGGCACGATGCTCTGGCCGAGGCCGCGCACGAGTCGCAGCAATGGCCGTATGTCTGGGCTGCTGGAGCGGAGTATCCCGGAGCAGGCGAACGCGGCGGACTTGCGGGGCAGATCGTTCTGCATGATCCACAGGCTCCCGATGAGAAGATGTCTCATCTGCTGGTCGGCCTCACCCATGCAGACTATACGCTGCCCTCGGGCGAACTCGTCGACTGGCAGCACGACGGCAAGTTCTATCAGTATTGGACGCGCGGCGATGCACAGGGAAGGTTCACAATCGCTGCCGTTCGTCCTGGGACTTACACGCTCCATGCCTTCGCCGACGGGGTTCTGGGTGAGTACGCGCAGGCCAACGTAACGATTGCTGCGGGAAAGATCGTCAACGCTGGCGCAATTATCTGGACTCCCGTTCGCTATGGGCGACAGCTCTGGGAGATTGGCGTTCCCGACCGCACCTCGGGCGAATTTCTACACGGCGATCACTACTGGCGATGGGGAATCTACAACGAGTATCCCAAGGACTTTCCCCATGACGTGAACTTTGTCATCGGCAAGAGCGATTTTCACAAGGACTGGAACATGATGCAGGTGCCGCACGCCAGCGACTCCAGCGGCAAGTCGCGCGGCACGGCGACGACCTGGTCGGTCATCTTCGATCTTCCCAAGGCGGAGCGGGGCAAGGCGACGCTGCGGCTTGCCTTCGCTGGAACCGAGGCGCGCAGCTTGACCGTCGCGGTCAATGGGAAAGAGGTTGGGACGCTCACCGATCTGCCCAACACCAGCGCAATCCATCGCGATTCAGACCGCGGATTCTGGCAGGAGAAGGACGTTCCCTTCGATGCATCGCTCTTGAAGCAAGGCAAAAACGTCTTGCAACTTACGGTCCCAGCCGGGCCGGTGATGAACGGAGTCCAGTACGACTATCTCAGGCTAGAGGTCAACGAGTAGGCCTCGCCGGTTTATAGCCTTTTTACTGGAGCCGTGATGCCGTAATGGTGTATGCCGTTACGGCAACTGCTCCAGTGTGCGTCATCAAACCAGCCCGGAGCAGTTTCACTATTGCTATATGAGGTATGAGATTTGTCCTCCTGCGCGAGTCGAAGGATCTGCGGTTTCTGCGCGCCGCGACAATCTACCCCATTGATGAAAAGGCTATGAGTTGACTGGATGCAGATACGAGTTTCTTACTTCGGGTCGTAGTTCAGGTTTGGGCCGAGCCATCGTTCAACTTCGGTAATGCTCATCGCCTTGCGTGCGCTGTAGTCTGCAACCTGATCGCGATCGATCTTGCCCAGCGAGAAGTAACGCGAATCGGGATGCGCAAAGTACAGCCCGCTGACGCTCGATCCCGGCCACATGGCAAACGACTCGGTCAGCAACATTCCGGTCTTCGCCTGCACGTCGAGCAAGTGCCAGAGCGTGCCCTTCTCGGTGTGATCCGGACAGGCCGGATAACCCGCAGCGGGACGGATTCCGCGATATTTCTCGTGAATCAGATCCGCCGGACTCAGTCCTTCGTCGCGACCGTAGCCCCACTCGTCGCGCACCCGCTTGTGCAGACACTCGGCGAAGGCCTCGGCGAGACGGTCGGCGAGCGTCTCAGCCATGATCGCGTTGTAGTCGTCGTTCTTCGCACGAAAGCGGTCGCACAGTTGCTTCAGACCGATGCCGCTGGTCACGGCGAAGGCTCCGAGGTGGTCGGCGAGTCCCGTCTCGCGCGGCGCGATGAAGTCTGCCAGCGAGCGGCATGGCTCCTTGCCTTCGCGATCCGATTGTTGACGCAGGAAGTGGAATCGCTCGATCACTTCTTTGCGCGTCTCGTCGCTGTAGAGTTCGACGTCGTCGCCCACGGCATTTGCCGGAAAGAGTCCATAAACGCCGCGCGCGGTGAGCAAATCTTCCGCAATGATGCGGTCGAGCAGGGCATTGCCTTCGGCAAAGATCTGCTGCGCCTGCGCTCCGTGTTTCTCGTCTTCCAGAATGCGCGGATAGATTCCCTTCAGTCCCCAGGCGTGGAAGAACGGCGACCAGTCGATGTACTCGCGCAGCGTGGCCAGAGGAAAGTGATCGAGCACGCGTACGCCGGTGAACTCCGGCGAGGGAAGGGTATTAGGATCGGCGCGCCACTCGATCGGCGTTCGTCGCGTGCGCGCCGTCTCCAGCGGCACAACTGTCTTCTGTGGCGCGGAGTGTGCCTTGCGCAGCACCTCGTACTCGGCGCGAAGTTGCGCGACGAACTCCGCCTTGCCATCGTCGCTCAGCAGGCTGGTGGTGACAGGCACGGCGCGGCTGGCGTCCAGCACATGAACCACCGGCTGGCTGTAGTGCGGTGCAATCTTGACCGCCGTATGCGCGCGGCTGGTCGTCGCTCCGCCGACCAGCAACGGCAGCTTGAAGCCCTGCCGCTCCATCTCCTTGGCAACGTGCACCATCTCGTCGAGTGAGGGCGTAATCAGCCCGCTCAGCCCGATCAGGTCAGCCTTCTCCTCCTTCGCGCGCTCCAGAATCTTTTCGCAGGAGACCATCACGCCTAGATCGATCACCTCGTAGTTATTGCAAGCCAGCACTACGCCGACGATGTTCTTGCCAATGTCGTGTACGTCGCCCTTGACGGTGGCGAGAATGATCTTTCCCTGCGCCTTGACCGCCTGACCCGCCGCGATCATCGCGGCCTTTTCGGACTCCATGAACGGCGTCAGATGCGCGACGGCCTTCTTCATTACGCGCGCGGATTTGACTACCTGCGGCAGGAACATCTTGCCCGCGCCGAACAGATCGCCGACCACGCTCATGCCCGCCATCAGTGGGCCTTCGATGACCAGCAGAGGGCGTCTCAGTTTGACGCGCGCCTCTTCCGCATCGATCTCGATGTATGCGTCGATGCCCTTGACCAGAGCGTGGGTGAGTCGCTGCTCGACCGTGCCACTGCGCCACTCCTCGGCCTTCTTTTCGATTGCGGTTTCGCCTGCACTCGCGCCCATTGCCTTCAGCTTCTCGCCAAACTCCACCAGCCGTTCGGTCGCATCCGGTCGGCGATTCAGCAGAACGTCTTCAACCAGAACCTTCAGCTCTGGCTCAATCTCCTCATACACCGCAAGCATTCCGGGATTGACGATGCCCATGTCCATGCCCGCCGCAATCGCGTGATACAGAAAGGCTGCATGCATTGCCTCGCGCACCGTATTGTTGCCGCGAAAGCTGAAGGAGATATTTGATACTCCGCCCGAGACCTTGGCGTGTGGCAGGTTGGTCTTGATCCAGCGCGTGGCGTTGATGAAGTCCACCGCGTAGTTGTTGTGCTCCTCCATGCCGGTGGCGACGGTGAGAATATTCGGGTCGAAGATAATGTCTTCGGGAGGGAAGCCCACCTCGTCGACAAGAATGCGATAGGCCCGCTCGCAGATGCGAATCTTCTCCGCGTAGCTGGCGGCCTGACCGTTCTCGTCGAAGGCCATCACAACGACCGCCGCGCCGTACTTCAGCACCTTGGCGGCGTTAGCGCGAAACTTCTCTTCGCCTTCTTTGAGCGAGATAGAGTTGACGATGCCTTTGCCTTGCAGGCACTTCAGCCCCGCCTCAATGACCTCCCACTTGGAAGAGTCCACCATGAAGGGAACCTTCGCAACCTCCGGCTCGCTGGCCAGCAGTTGCAGGAAGCGCGTCATTGCGGCGACCCCGTCGATCATCCCTTCGTCCATGCAGATGTCGATGACGTTGGCGCCATTTTCCACCTGTTGGCGCGCCACGCTGACGGCATCTTCGTACTTTCCTTCTTTAATGAGTCGTGCGAACTTCGGCGAACCGGCCACATTGGTTCGCTCGCCCAGCATGATGAAGACGCCCTCCTGCTGGGTGAATGGCTGCGATCCAGAGAGTCGTAGCGGCTTGAATTTAATTTCTTCGCTCATGCTCTGACCTCAAACTTCCGTGGAGCCTTGCCCTCGAGAGCCCGCGCAATCGCCGCAATGTGTTCCGGCGTATTGCCGCAACATCCGCCGGCGATGTTGATGAGTCCCGCGTCGGCAAACTCGCTCAGGTAGCGCGCCATGTCCGGCGGACCCAGATCGAAGCCCGTCTCCGAGAGAGGATTCGGCAGGCCAGCGTTGGGGTAGCAGGAGATTGCGACGTCTGCCTTCTCCGCCAACTCGCTCAGAAACGGATACATGAGATTCGGCCCCAGCGAACAGTTCAGCCCCACCGAGAGCGGACGCACATGCTGCACTGCATTCCAAAAGGCCTCGGTCGTCTGCGCCGAGATCAGCGTCTCGCCGCCTCGCCCCACCGCCGCCGAGATCATGATCGGCAGCTCGGTCCCCTTTGCTGCAAAGCCGTCCTCGTCGAAGACCTCGCGGATGGCGACCAGCGCGGCCTTGGCGTTGAGCGAATCGAAGATCGTCTCCACCAGCAGCACATCGACTCCGCCCGCAATCAGCGCGCGCACCTGCTGCTTGTAGGCCGTCTTCACCTGATCGAAGGTCACCACGCGAAAGCCCGCATCGTCGGCGTCGGGAGAGTTCGACAGAGAGACAGTTAGCGGCCCAATCGCTCCGGCTACGAAGCGCTGTCTTCCGGTCTGGTTTGCCACGCGGTCGGCCCACTCGCGGCACTGCTGCGCCGAGGTCTGGTTGATCTCCCACGCCAGATCGCCCAGCATCGCATCATCGATAATCTTCTGGTAGAACTCAGGATCCTTGCGCCCGCCGTGCTCTCGTGGATCGTTAACAAAAAACTCGCTCTGCGTGATGCTGGTGGCGCCAAAGGTGTTGGTCTCCAAAATGTCTGCGCCCGCCTCCAGAAACCGGCGATGGATGTCGCAGATCATCTTCGGCTGGGTGAGCGAGAAGAGGTCGCCATTGTTCAGCAGGTCCTTGGTCGAGTCCTTGAATCGCTCCCCGCGAATGTCGGCTTCCTTCATGCCGTAGGTGCGGATCGTCGTGCCCATCGCCCCGTCAATAATGGCGATCCGGCTCTCAATTATCTTTGCAAGTGGATGATTCTGCTGAGTTTTCGTCATGTCTCCCTAGTGACCTGAAGCGTGGCAATGGCAACAAGAACCCAAATCAAGCCGGAGGCGCATGGCTGGAATGAACCCATCGCAATAGGTGCGCGTTTGCTTTATCTATGCGACATTGTGACGCCATCACACCTGATCCATTATAGCGATAGAGCCAACGTCCAAACTCTCTCCCATCAGATCGTTTGCGCAATCATGATGCCGATAATCCCGCAGCGAATCCCTCTACCTCTGATTAAAGATGGGAGGAAAAATGATTCCGCCCAAAGGGTGTACAAGACCACTCTTTTCGTGCAATATCGTCTGTGACAGCGGACACAGACAAGCGTTGCTCCGTAGTCCGATTTGTAGTATCGAATTATGAATTATCGCGAGACGAAGTCAAGTGCAATGGATGACCCGCAAGGCAGCCGGATGCATGGATGACCAGCACGCGCTCAGTCGATTGGCCAGTGGTACCTTGGACGACTGAAGCGACGTACCCCGCCACCCTCACATAGGATCCGCACTGCGGTTCTACCTCTGGAGGAGTACCTATGAAGCAAGGTGTAATGGCGCAACCGCTCGCTGATCGTGCAATCTCTGCCTCAACCCCAACCAAATATACTTATTTCTTCGGCGGAGGCAAGGCCGAGGGCAACGGTCGCATGAAGGATGTCCTTGGCGGCAAGGGATCTGGTCTGGCTGAGATGACAAACGCCGGCCTGCCCGTACCTCCGGGCTTTACCATTCAGACCGAGGCATGTCGCGAGTACATGCTGGGCACCAAGAATCCCCAGATCGACATCGAGATGTTCTCCGCACTCAAGCGTCTGGAAAAGATGCAGCAGCAGGAGTTGGGAGCAGACGAGAATCCGCTGCTGGTCTCGGTGCGTTCGGGCGCAAAGTTCTCCATGCCGGGGATGATGGACACGATTCTGAATCTGGGCCTCAACGACCGCTCGGTCGAGGGACTCGCGCGGCGCAGCAGCGATCCGCGTTTTGCTTATGACTCCTATCGCCGCCTGATCCAGATGTTCGGCTCGGTCGTACTCAATATCAACAAGAAGAAGTTTGAGGCGGTCTTCGACGGCATCAAGGCGCGCGATGGCGTTGCTCTGGACTACGAGCTAAACCCCGAATCGCTCAAGGAGATCATCGTCGGATACAAGAAGATCGTGCTTGAGGAGAGCGGCAAGCCGTTCCCGCAGAACCCGCTCGATCAACTGGTGCAGACGCGCGACGCCGTCTTCCGCAGTTGGAACGGAGAGCGCGCCAAGACCTATCGCCGCATCAACCGCATCGACGACTGGCTGGGCACGGCGGTCAATGTGCAGTGCATGGTCTTCGGCAACATGGGCGACAGTTCAGGCACCGGCGTTGGATTCACCCGCAATCCGGCCACCGGAGAACGAGCCTTCTTCGGCGAGTATCTGATGAACGCGCAGGGCGAGGACGTGGTCAGCGGCATTCGCACCCCGATGCCCATCCGCGAGTTGGAACGCGTCATGCCCAAGGTCTACGAACAGTTGCGCACCTGCACCTGGCGCATGGAAAAGCACTATCGCGACATGCAGGACTTCGAGTTCACCATTCAGGATGGCAAGCTCTACATGCTACAGACGCGCAATGGCAAACGCAGCGGTCTGGCCGCCGTGCGCATTGCGTTGGATATGGTGCGCGAGGGACTCATCACCAAGGAAGAGGCTGTTATGCGCGTCGAGCCTAACCAACTCTACGACTTCCTTGTTCCACGTCTGGTGGAGAAGGGCGAGAACATCGAGGTGCTGACCATCGGCCTGCCCGCATCGCCCGGTGCGGCCGTCGGGCAGATCGTCTTCAGCGCCGAAGACGCGGTCAAACATCACGCCAGCGGAGCTTATAGCCAGATCATACTGGTACGCGGCGAGACGACGCCCGAGGATATAGGCGGCATGGAGGTCGCCAGCGGCATCCTCACCTCACGCGGCGGTATGACCTCGCACGCTGCGGTCGTCACTCGCGGCATGGGCAAGTGCTGCGTGGCGGGAGCAGGGGACTGCGTCGTCGATGAGGAGCACAAGGAGCTGCGCGTCAAGGATCACGTCTATCGTCAGGGCGACTGGATCTCGCTCGACGGAACCACGGGCCGCGTCATTCACGGACAGCTCAAGACTCTGCCCGTGCAGCCCAACGATCCTGATCTGATCCAGTTCATGAGCTGGGCGGATCCGGTTCGCAAGCTGAAGATTCGCGCCAACGCCGACGTCCCACGCGACGCCAAACAGGCGCGGCTCTTCGGCGCTGAGGGCATCGGGCTGTGCCGCACCGAGCACATGTTCTTTGCCGAGGGACGCATCCAGCATGTGCGCGCCATGATCCTCTCCAACACCGAGGCGGATCGCCGTGAGGCGCTCAAGAAGCTGCTGCCCATGCAGCGGGCGGACTTCATCGGACTCTTCAAGGCGATGGAGTCGTTGCCTGTCACCATCCGCCTGCTCGACCCGCCGCTGCACGAGTTCCTGCCGCAGCGCGAAGAGCTTCTGGTGGAGATTGCGCACCTCGAAGACAAGAAGCCCAACTCTCCTCGGCTCAAGGAGTTGCGCCCGCTGCTGGCGCGGGTTCAGGAGTTGCACGAGACCAACCCCATGCTCGGTCTGCGTGGCTGTCGCCTCGGCATCACCTTCCCGGAGATCACCGAAATGCAGGCGCGAGCCATCTTCGAGGCCGCCGTCTCGGTCAAGAACAAGGGAGGCGATCCGCATCTTGAGATCATGATCCCGCTGATCGGCTCGATCGAAGAGATGCGCAATCAGGCCGCCATCGTTCGCCACGTCGCTGATCTCGTCTTCAAGGAGAAGAAGACAAAGGTTGACTACATGGTCGGTACCATGATCGAACTGCCGCGCGCCGCACTCACCGCCGACAAGATCGCCGAGGAGGCCGAGTTCTTCAGCTTCGGAACCAACGACCTGACCCAGACCACCTTCGGCATCTCGCGCGACGACATCAACAAGTTCCTGCCCGCGTATATGAAGGCAGGAATCTTCAAACAGGATCCCTTCGCCACACTCGATCAGGCCGGAGTCGGCCAGCTTATCGAGATTGCAACCGACAAGGGAAGAGCCACGCGTCCGAATCTGAAGGTTGGCGTCTGCGGAGAGCATGGCGGAGATCCCGAGTCGGTCAAGTTCTGCCACCGCATTGGGCTGAACTACGTCTCCTGCTCGCCCTATCGCTTGCTGACGGCGCGCCTCGCCGCCGCGCAGGCCGCCTTGCAGGAGAAGAAGACCAACCACGATCTCCACGACCTGCTGCGCAACGAGCAGTGGGCCACAACCTAACCGCACCATAAACCACGCAGGCCCCACTTCGTCGCGCAAACTCTCACGCGGCGAGTGGGGCCTGTGTGTTGCTTATCACCAATCTTGAATCGCAATAGTCCAAACTGAATTGTCATTCCGACCATCGAACGAAGTGAAGGGTAAGAATCCCCGTATCTTACTCGCTCCAGGATGGTCTATACCATTACCGAAACGCTATAAAACTGCACAAACTGCTGATTCAGAATGCTAGTTTCCGGCGTAGTAGCCGTCGCGGGTCTGAATGAAGAAGTCCTTGAGATTGGACTTGGTCATGGTCAGTCCGATGCGGTGGTAGCCGTCGGAGGCGGTGTCCTTGTCCGGGGTGTAGCCCAGCCGGTACTGCCCGCGCAGCTCTTCGCCAATCTGTTTGTAGATGTCGGCGACGGTCTGCTTCTTGCTCACCTCGAAGAGCCGTCCTCCGGTCTCGTCGGCCATGCGCTGAAGAATCTTCTTGCCATCGACGGCGCGATTCTCCGGCTGCTTGCCCTGTCCACCGCCGCGTCCGCCGCTACCTCCTCCGGGGTAGCCACCACCGCTACCGGGAAAGCTGATGCCGCCACCGCGGCTGCCTCCGCCGCCGGGAAATCCTCCGCCTTGGCGGTTGCGATCCTGATAGCCTCCGCCCTCCTTGCCCTTGAAGTAGATTGCGTAGACGATGGTGTCGGCGCGTTGCGCGGCCTCGATGGACGAGGCGAGCGACTCCTTGCTGCCGTTGTCTACGCCGTCCGACAGGATGATGACGGCCTTGCGTCCGTGCAGTTTGTGCATCAGCTCGTCGCTGGAGAGGAAGAGCGCGTCGTAGAGCGTGGTTCCGCCGTGGCGCGGTCGTCCGTTGCCGCCAGCGTCGGAATCGGAGCTGGCGGCGGGGCTATTGGCTCCGGCATCGCCGCCCGAGGCTGGCGTTTCCAGTTGCTTGAGTCCAGCCTGTAGCTTGGGCTTGGAACTGGTCGTGTCCTGAAGCAGGTCGGTCTGCCGCGCAAACTGAACGACGAAGGCCTTGTCGCGCTCTGCCGAGCCGGTCAGCATGTCGTCAAGGAAGGCGAAGCTGGCCGTGCGCTCCTCGTCGATTGCATCGCGCTGGCTCTGGCTAACGTCGACCAGTAGGCCAAGGGTCAGCGGCAGATCGCGATCCAGATCGAAGTAGTGAATCGTCTGCGTGTGTCCGTCCACCGACAGGGCAAAGTTGTCCTTGGTCAGCGTCTGCACCAGCGCGCCCTTCTTGTCGCGCACGACGACGGGAATGTTTACCAGACGCACGTCAACATTCAACGTGGCTGTGGCGGACTCCGACGCGCTGGCCGTCGAAGTTGCGGCAGTCGGTTGCGTGGTTTGCTGCGCAGACAAGGGGCTGGCGATCGCCGCAGCCAGCAGCATCGACACAAGGGCAGAGCAAAGAAGCCGCGAATCTCTCATCGTACAAAGATAGACGGAATAGCTAGCGAAGAGTTGTCACATGGCGGAGAAATTCTTGCCATGCGACAACTCTTCAGCATTCTGCATCTCCTCCACAGAGAGCGGGGCAGGGAAAACCTACTCCTTGTAGGGCTTGACTGCGGCGCCCTTGGCGGAGAGGTCGTCGGCCAAGGGGTTGGGCTTCAGCGCCTTCAGTCCGGCGATGACGCACTCGGCATTCAACTCTGCTCCGGCGCGGCTGGTGTGGGTGTGGGGATCGCCGAAGAGCGGCTCGACGGCGGCCTGTCCCAGGGCGTCGTAGCGTCGTGCGATGATCTCGTTGAGGTCTACGAAGCCGATCTTCTCCTGCTTGGCGACCTGACGCGCCCATCCGCCGTAGTTGTCGGCGTTGCGCACGGTTCGACCATCCTTCCATGCCTTGCGCGGGATCGGCGAGCAGATAATCGGCGTCGCTCCCTTGGCCTTGATGTCGTCGACGAGCTTGCGCAGATACCAGCCGTAGGAGTGTACGGTTTCGTGCATCTTGAGGATTGGGTTTTCGATCTCCATCTTGTCGTTGCCCACGCCGGGCAGCGAGGCGCGCGCGCGAGTTGGTTCGTCGGGCTTGCCCCCGTCGTTGTGGCCAAATTGGATCAGCACAAAGTCTCCGGGCTTGATCAGAGCCAGCGTCGCCGCCCACGGTCCGCCGTCGGGAGCGTTCTGGTAGGTCCGGCTGCTCAGTCCGCCGATGGCGCGGTTGACCACGTTGATCTTCGCGGTGTCAAAGTCATCGACGAGCGGCTCGCCCCAGCCCCACTGTCCGCCTCCACCATCGCCTCGACCGTTGCGCACCGTCGAATCGCCGATCAGAAAGAGCGTTGGCAACTTCGGGTTGGCGGGGACGGGAAGCTGTAGCTTCTCGCCGCGCTTGGGGTCGGTCGGGGAGCCAACCTCGGCGGGCTGCACCTGCGGAGCCTGCGCCTGCGGAGTCTGCGCTCCCTGCGCCGGAACCGGCTTTCCGGCGAAACACGATGCTGCTGCCAGCACCAGCGAAAATCCAATTGCAAGAGGCTTACGGAGCGAAGTACTCGATGCAAAATTCATATCTAAAGAAATACGTTTCTCGATGCATTTTCGTCAAGCGACTGTGGTTGTCGTACGGCTCGATTCGACCATGCCTCCCGCCAGATGCTACGATTTCCTCGGTCAGAATTAAACTTTACGCAACCCTCGCAACACCAAGGATTCCCTTCATGCGTTCACAGCACGGCTCTCTTCTTGCTCTTGCCTTCACTCTTATCGCGGCCTCGCAGATGCCAGCGCAGAGCTTTACCTGCGGCACTGCAACGGCTCACGCCAGCGCGCTTACGTCTTCCACGCTAGCTATGGACAAGGCTACAGGCTGGGATCTCAACAGCGTTCCCACCATCGCGGGCGGCGTTTGTTCGTCCAGCAAGCCCTTCTATCTCTCCATCCCGCTGGCTGAGGGCAACTACCGCGTCACGGCGGTTCTGGGCGGCGCGCAGGCCTCGGTCGTCACGGTTCGCTCCGAGGCTCGTCGCCTGATGGTTGAAAAGCTCTCCGTCGCGGCCAACGCCTCGGTCACACGCAGCTTCGACGTCAACGTTCGCATCGCCGACTTCGTCAAGCCAGACGGAACCGCAGGCCGGGTCAAGCTGAAACAGCGCGAGATCGGCAATGTGGACTGGGACAACAAGCTGACGCTGGAGTTCAACGGCACCAATCCCAGCCTGCGTTCGCTCAGCATCGAGCCGCTGACCGGAGCCAAGGCTGAGCCGACGCTCTACATGGCGGGAGACTCCACCATGACCGATCAGGACACCGAGCCTTGGGCCTCTTGGGGACAGATGCTGCCGCGCTTCTTCCTTCCCGGCATCGCTATCTCCAACCACGCCGAATCCGGTGAGTCGTCTGGATCTTTTTTGGGCGAGCAGCGCTTCGCCAAGATTATTTCCATGATTAAACCGGGCGATTTCTTTATCGTGCAGTTCGCCCACAACGACCAGAAGGTCAAAGATTTTCTGCCCAGGTACAGCGTCATTATGACCCAGTTCGTCACCGAGGTTCGCGCCAAGGGAGCGACTCCGATCATCGTCACCTCAATGAACCGCGATAGCTTTGACGAGTCGGGCCATATCAAGGACACCTTCGCCGGCTACATTCAGGCGGCGCAGGAGGTTGCCAAAAATACCAACACAACGCTGATCGACCTGAACGCCATGAGCAAGACGATGTTCGAAGCCATGGGGCCAAAACAGACCGACCACGCCTTCATGCACTTCGCCGCCAACACCTTTCCCGGACAGACTACGGCGATCAACGACAATACCCACTTCAACAACTACGGTGCCTACGAACTGGCTCGTTGCGTAGTTCAGGCGATCCGCGATCAGAAGCTTCCCCTCGCCAAATATTTAGACCCCACGGTCGCCGACTTCAACCCGGCTAAGCCCGATGCCTTCGAGAAGTTCAGCCTCCCCTTCACCCCGATTCAGAAGGTTGAGGACACAACCAAGATTCCTCAGGCTGATCTGAAGTAGGACGGCTGTATCGACATATATCCGAACACTGCGTTTTGATCCGCAGCAGAGCTATAGGTCGGGCCTTCGGTCCTTGCCAGACAACGGCCGGGGGCCCCGTCCATCGCGGTTTCATCAGCGATGGGTGGGGGGAATACAGTTCGCACCATAAGTCGCTGCTTTTGCCGTTGTCGTTGCCTATCTTTTGTTGAACACGCCCTAGCTGGGAGCACTCATGCGGATTGCTTGAGTAGTTCGAGGGCACCGTGGGCTTTCAGGTCTTTGGCGACCTCCAGGCCGAGGGCTTGGGCGGTGATTCCAACGGAGGGTTCGGAGGTGTGGCAGATCATGTGTTCGCCGTCGGGGGCTACGACCTGCGCGTGAATCTTCCACGCGATGGGCGCGTTGGCATGGGTTGGGTCTGCAACATCGTGGACCGGGGCGCAGTGGACGCCGATGGGAAGCTGGCAGCCTCCACCGAGAGCGTCGAGAACCGTTCGTTCGGCTTCGACCGAGAAGCGCGTCTCGGCGTGGTCGAGCGTGGCGACGATGTTGCGAATCTCCTGATCGCGCACGGGATCGGTTGCGGCGGAGCCGACGGCGCGAACTTCCAGCGCGAGTGCTCCCTGACCGGGGGCGGGGCATATCTCTTCGATGGTGAAGCGTTGGTGCAGCCATTCGGTGCGGCCGAGGCGGTCGAGACCGGCGGCGGCGAGGATGAGTGCGTTGCACTCTCCGTCGGCCAGCTTGCGCAGGCGGGTGTCGATGTTGCCACGCATTTCGACGAAGTGCAGGTCGGGGCGCAGAGCCAGAATCTGGGCGCGGCGACGCGGGCTGGTGGTGCCGACGCATGATCCGGCGGGAAGCGTGTGCAGAGCCTTCTGGCGCGGGCAGACGTAGGCGTCGCGGGCGTCGGCTCTCTGCGGAATGGCGGCCAGAGTGAAGCGCGCGTCAATCTGGGTGGGAAGATCTTTGAGCGAGTGGACGGCGAGGTCGATGCGACCGGCGGCGAGCGCCTCCTCAATCTCCTTGATGAAGATTCCCTTGCCGTCGGGCGTTGGTGCGAGAGAGGACGGCGCGTCGGGAGCGAGCGCTTCCGTCTGCATGCGGTCGCCAGTAGTGTGGATGATCTCGATCTCGACGGCGTGGCCAGCGGAGCGGAGAGCTTCGGCGATGTGATTCGCCTGCCAGAGTGCGAGTTGGGAGCCGCGGGAGCCGATACGAATAGAGTTAGTCATAGTCTCGTCAAGGATACGGTAAATAAACTACGTGTATGTGATTATCGGCGATGGGGGCAGTGGTGCGCTTGGATTTACTTCCACCCATCCCCGTAGTTAAGTTCTAAAGTATTCAATAAATATGGCTTAAGTCTGGATTCGGTATGGGTACTTTGGGCAAAGTTTTGAATATGTACGGATTACATTGTAAGGCCTCTGTAATCAATATTCTGTGAACACAACGCGAATTGTATTGTCTTTTGGGGGATGAAATAAGTATCTTGCCCCTCTACATTAATCGGAGGGAATCCGCATGGCGCCATCATACTTTATAGGTCGCGGCAAGATTGGCTGCGAAAAATCGGTTTTGGCACGGGGAGTAAAAAACACGCGGATTTACAGGCTACGAAAAACCTCTGTTTTTACTTTTCGGAGGGAGCGGTGGGCCTTCTTCTCGCCGTGCCCAAATCGAGCTTTTCCATAGTCTGAATACGCCTCATTGCCGCGTCGTCAACCCCGCTCCATCAGACTGCGGCGTACCAGTTCCAGCGTGTGCTGGCTTGCCCACCAGCGAATCTTCTCGCGATCGCCGTTGATCTGTAGCTCCGTCACTACCGTCTCCTCGGCAGCATCGCCGAACGAGATTCCCACATAGACCAGCCCAATCGGCTTGTTCGCATCGGGACCCGCAGCTCCGCCTCCCGGTCCCGCGATTCCGGTGATTCCCACGCCGACGGAAGCTCCTGTCCGGCGGCGAATCCCCACGGCCAACGCTCTCGCCACGGCCTCGCTCACCGGGCCTTCCGTGCGCAGCATCTCTTCGGGAACGTCGGCAAAGCTGGTCTTCAGTGAGTCGGCGTAGACCACCGCGCCGCCCAGAAAGTAGCGTGAGCAGCCGGGAACCGCCGTCAGCCGCTGGGCCAACAGGCCTCCGGTGCAGCTCTCCGCCGCAGCCAGCGTCATGTGGCGCAGGCCCAGCATCAGCAGCACAACCTCCTCCAGCGATTCGCCGTTGAACGAATAAATTGCCTCGCCCATCTCCTGCTCCACCGCCGTCGCCAACTCGTCTACCCGAGCCTGCGCCTCTTTCATCGTCGGCTTGGCGCACTGAAAATGCAGTTGAATCTCCGCTGCTCCAGCCAGAATCGTCGTCTCCACATCGCTGTACAGGTTGTAGATGGGAGCGGTTCGCGCGTCCACCTGCGACTCCGGCACCAGAGCCATGCGCAGCATCCGCTTGGCGATGTGCCGCTCCGGCAGCGTCGCCGCCAGCCGCGACCGGCACTGGGCATCGAACAGCGGCTTCAACTCCTTGGGCGGCCCCGGCAGCAGGATCACGATCTTGCGATGCCCGCCCACCACCGTGTCAATGTACTGCCCTGGCGCGCTGCCGTTGACGTTCTCCAACACCTCGGCCCCGTCGATCACGTCGGCCTGCCGCTCGTTGTTCAGCGGAACCGCCATGTGTCGCAGCGCGAAGCGCTTGTACATCGCGGCCAGAATCTCCGCGCTCCGCGTCATGCCGACGCCCAGCGCCGCCGAAGCCGCCTCGCGCGTTCGGTCGTCCTCGGTCGGCCCCAGCCCGCCAGAGAAGATGACGATGTCCGCCCGTCCCAGCGCAATCCGCGCCGCTCCGGTCAAGTGGTCGAGGTTGTCGCCCACAATCGTCTTGAAGGCGACGGAGACTCCCATCTCATTCAGCCGCTCCGTCAAGTACAGCGAATTTGTGTCCTGCCGGAAAGGCGTCAGCATCTCCGACCCAGCAGCAATAATCTCAGCAATCATCTCTTAGGAACCTTTGCAAAAGTCGACGTTTTGAAAGGGCGGGACTTCAGTCCCGCCGCAAGCCGAACAAAATTAATGGGGCTTTAGCCCCCGAGGGAATGCTAAGAACCTGTTCAGACCTTCTCTTAGTTTTACGCTGTCAACCCCACTTCGCTCTACCCCCTCCTAAATCCATCAACTAGATTAGTGACCGGAACGCCGTTTAGGGCGGTTTAGCTGTTGTTATAGAGCAACATTATTTGTCATTCCTCCGCTGCGCTGCGGAATGACAAACAAAAGGCTACGGAATGACAAACAAACGATAGGCAACGACAACGGCAAAAGCAGCGACTTATGGCGCGAACTGTATTCCTCCCACCCATCGTTGATGAAACCGCGATGGATGGGGCACCCAGCTATATACTCCTACTTCACACTTAAAAACCGCGTCGCAAAGCAACGTGTATATGTCGATACGGCCTAGAGCAATGCTATCTTTTGCCACTAGACTGCTTATGCTTGCATTTCAACCGGCACAAGACATCCACTCATCCGCTGCGAGTCATGCACTCCATCACGGGAAAAGGTGTTATCGGCGTGTGTCGGTGTTAAGCCTTTCCTCTTGCTGTCCGCTCAGACCAGCTTTCGGCCCTCAATATTCAATGACACATGGTACAGCGCGTCGCGTGTGGCCAGCGCGGCGCAGCCGTCTTCTAGGAAGGCCAGTCCGACCAGATTATTGCCGGAGAGGGCAAGCGTGGCTTCTTGCTGCGGCGTGATGCGCACGATGCCGCGCTGCCCACGCAAGGATGCGGCGACGTAGAGATTTCCGTCCACGTCGAAGGCCATTCCTTGCGGTCGCCCCAGCCCCTGATAGTAGACCGAGGTTCGCCCATCGCGGTCGATGGCGTAGATCGACTGATTGCTGGAGGTTGACGGCGCGCTGACGAAGAGCGTTCCCTCGTCATTGAAGGCCAGGTGGTAGGCCGCGACGCTCGGCTCCAGCGTGGCGTAGACGAAGATCTCGCGGTCGCCCAGTTCGCCGCCCGTCTGCTCGCCGGAGACCTGTCCGCCGCTGGCCAGCGATCCGCTGATGCGGCCCTTCTCCGGCCCGACCTTGAAGATCGTCCCCGAGCGGTCGCCGACGAAGAGGTTTCCCTCGCGATCAAAGGCGATTCCGGTGGCGATGCCCATGCCGGTCGCGTAGGTCGTCACCGCTCCCTGCGGCGAGACGCGGTAGAGCGTTCCCTCGGCCCGCGAACTGACGTAGAGAAAGCCATCCGGCCCAAAGGCCAGCCCCGTAGCATTCAGAATGCCGCGTACAAACGGTCGCTTCTGAAGATCCGGGGAGATTGAAAACAGCGAGACCGGAACGCTCTGCCCACGCGTTCCCGATACGGTTGTGTAGATCGTTCCATCGGCTCCCACCACCGGATTCGCCACGGGATGCAGCTCATCGCCCATCAACGAGGCGACGCGTAGTTGCAGCGTGTTGCTCGCCTTTACCCCTGTGCGTTGCACCATGACATCGCCGGAGGTCGTTCCCTCCGCGACGCGAATCACTACCCGCTCAGACCGACTCAGCGAGAGCGTCGCCGGAACTCCTGCCACCGTCACCTGTGGCAACGCCGAACTGCTCTCTGCCCCCGCGCCCATCAGTCCCGATCCGCGCAGTTCCACTTCGCCGCCCGGCATCACCGCCGACGGAGTCAGCGAGACCAACTGCGGCCCGCTGCTCTTCGATCCTTTTGTCCCCGTTCCACGCAACAATGCACTCATATTATCCCCAGCCTAGCCTGCGCCGCGCCGCAGCGCAAACTAAACCCATCTGGCCGCCGCCAGTCCGCAGAGCAGGGCCAGCACACCCGCCGCCACATCGTCCAACATGATTCCAGTCCCCTCGGGCAGTTGCTCCAGCCGACGGATCGGCCACGGCTTCCATATATCGAAGAGGCGAAAGAGAAGCAGCGCCAATGCGGCATGCTTCCAGTCGGGCTTGATGGCGATCAGCGCGATCCACTGTCCGGCCACCTCGTCGATGACGACGAAGCCTGGGTCCTCGCGCCCCGACTCGCGCGCCACAATCGTCGAAGCGGGAATGCCGATCAGTGTGACCGCCAGCGCAGCCAGAGCCGTCGCCGCAGCCAACTCGCCGCGCCCCGGCAAGAGCCAGTGCGCCGCGCCGATCCAGATCAGCACTGCCGCCACTGAGCCATAAGTTCCCGGTCCGGGTTTCATTCGCCCCGCGCCGAACCACGTTCCCAGCACCCACGCCCAGCGAGTCTTTTTCTCGCTGACTGGCCCGACGACTCCCTTGCTATGCGCCATCATTTACCGCCCTTGCCGCTGTCGCCGGAGGACGAGCGATTGTTCTGCGCCTCTATCTCGTTGAGCCGATCCAAATCTTCGGGATCAACGTCGAAGGCCGGAGAACTGATAACGTACTCGCCCGAGGCCCACTTGCCCAGATCGATCAGCCGACAGCGATCCGAACAGAACGGCACATTCTCGCTATCGATCGGAACAGTCGCCCGACAGGTCGGACATCGCAATTTAGAAGATTCCGCCATATTGCCCCCTAGAGCAGTTCGCGTAATTGTGTATGCCGACGAGCAACGAGCAAAAACAGATTCCTCCGCCCGCGCTGCGGAATGACAAATAAATGGGTCTACAGAAATTCAACAAATGCTATAGCCTTATAGCCCATAGACCGCAATCGCGGTTCCGCCAAAGACTGCATCCTGCTCGTTCTGGCTGAATCCGGCGAAGTAGCTGCGCAGCACCTCGAACCACTGCGCATACTCGCTGGCCAGCAGACAGATCGGCCAGTCGGAGCCAGCCATCAGCCGCTCCGGCCCAAAGACCTCGACCGCCAGATCAAGATAAGGCTTCAGCGTTTCTGGAGTCCAGCTCTTCCAATCGGCCTCGGTCACCATTCCCGAGAGCTTGCAGCAGACATTCTCGCGCTGCCCCAGCTCGCGCATCCGCGAGGCCCACGGCTCCAGCTTACCTTTCGCAATTCGCGGCGTAGCCAGATGATCCAGTACGAACAACTGCTCTGGATGCTCGTCCACAAAGTAGATTGCATCGTCCAGTTGGCGAGCATGGATCAGAATCTCGTAGACCAACCCGCTCCCTTGCAGGGTGCGAATCCCAGAGTTGAAGTCTTCGCGCAGGATGTAATGCTCGTCCTTCTCGTCGCGGATCAGATGGCGCAGCCCCTTCAGCTTCTCGCGCCCGTCGAACTTCTCCATTACTCCGGGAAATTCTTCGCCCGCAATCGGAGCCCAACCCACCACGCCGCGAATCGCGTCGGTCGTATCGGCCAGGTCGAGCAGCCAGCGCGTCTCGTCCATGGTCTGCCGCGTCTGCACGGCAATTGTTCCATCGATTGCTGCGGTCGCCATCGCCGCTGTCAGGTCGTCGACCAGAAAGTCCCGTCGCAGAGCCTTCATCGGCTCCTCAATCCACCCATACTCTTCCACCGAGTAACGCCAAAGCTGGTGGTGCGCATCAATCTTCTCTACCCGTCCCGCTTCGCTCACTCGAACTCCTCCGGCAATCCCATCCATGCCACCGATCCAGTTTACCGCTGACCGGCCTCATGTTGAGTGCTTCTAACCACTGTAAAAACAATCCTAGCGACAGAATCATTTATTGATAACGAACTAAAGCAGATAGAGTCTACTATGCAACACCCAATCCTCTGGCACTGGAGTCATCATGAAAGTTGCAATAACCCTTGTTCTGTTGCTCTCTACCCTTGGAGCCGCTTCCGCACAGAAAGCCACTCTACCCGCCAAAGCTCCCTTTGTTGTTGCCGTCGATACGCTCCGCACAACAATGCTTCAGCTCTCCTCAAAACACACCATCACGGCAGAAGATGGCACAGTATTGCCCTACAACGTCTCCGTCATCGATGTCTCTGCCAATCCTTCAACCTGCACCGTTACCTGGAAGAATCGGGTCGATCTTGGAAGCGGGAGCAGGATCGACACTGTTGCGGTCAATGTCAGAGGGATTCAAAAGGTGAACTCGCTCTCCTCAACACATACAAAGATGAAGGCCGATCCAGCCATTCAGATCGTCCAGATCCACATGAACCCGGAGACTCCGCTCTCTCGCACAACGGAACGATTCGATGCGGAGGGAAAACCGATGGGAACTCCTGAGACGAATCAGGGGCCTGTGGCAACCATCTTCGCCAACTCGGAGTCTGAAGGCACGGCTGTCATCAAGGAATTTACCGATGTAATGACGACGTGCGGCCAGTAAAAGCTAGTCTGTAGCAGAGACAAACGCCCTCAATCTTGCCTCGGAGATCGTGGGCGTTCTCTGCTTGTAATCTGTCTAAAAACTCGACATTTATCTTCTGTCGTACGCGATGTATTGCCGAACGAAATCCGAGTCCCGGGGGCTAAAGCCCTTTGTGAATGTGCTGACTCTGTTGTCCGGGCTAAAGCCCGGACCTATCTCAGAGGCCAAGCAGGAGCAGAAACTGTGAAATTCCTACAGTTTTTAGACAGCTTCTTATGAAGTCGGAGCGAAGGAATGCCTCTACTTCTGCGTATAGAGCAGGTCTTTGATCGCCTGCCGACGGGCGGCGTTGGCCTCGCGCGAACTCTTCAGTTCATCGGCGTCCATGCGTTCCTTGCCGGTTGGCTCTTCGGCCTCTGGCGCGCTGCACTTCGGACAGCGGTTGGCAAAGCCGGGCTTGTCCGGCTTCAGTTCGAACTCCTCTTCGCACACCACGCAAACTTTGATTGGAAATGGCATCGTCTGTACATCATACGATGCTCAATCCACAAACTGAAAGCACTCCGGTATCTGCGGGAACTTGCCACAAGCGAGTGGGATTCCTATAATCACCCTCATGTGGGTCGCGGCCGTCGATATGGCGCGGGGCAGATGATTTCACGCAAGTTGCAGAGAATTGAAGCATTGCCCGCAAGAGCCACTGGGTGGTGAGAAGCTTTAAATCGTGGTGAGCAATTTTATTTATTAATGACTGAGGAGTCTTGAATGAAGAAGGTAGTCTTAGCCTCTCTCCTGGCGTTTGCCGTCGTTGTCCCCAATCTTCCTTCTGCGTTTGCGCAGACCCCAGTCCAACTGGGATCGCAGCCTGCGGGTCAGGTTCAGATGCCAGAGGCCGAGTACTCGGCCTACAGCAACGCCATGAATCAGTCGGATCCAAGGGCTAAGGCCTCCGGCATTGAGGCATATCTGACGGCCTATCCAAGCTCTGCGGTTAAGCTGGATATGCTGGTCACGTTGATGGCTACCTATGGAACCTTCGACACGACAGGGACGAAGATTCTGGACGCCGCCGATCGTGTACTGCAGATCGATCCTACGAATCTACGCGCACTCACGTTTGAGACGTATCTTCGCAAGACAAACTCCGACTCTCTGACCGACGCCGCCGCCAAGCAGGCCGCGCTGGATGCGGCCGCCGGATACGCGCAGAAGGGACTGGTCGCACCGAAGCCAACCGCTACGGCGGATGCCGACTTCAAGGCAATGCAGGCACAGGCCTTCCCCATCTTCTACAGCACAATTGGAGCTGCGGCCCTGAACAAGAAGGACAGCGCGACCGCCATTGATGCCTATAAGAAGGAACTCGCCAACGCTCCCATCGCGAAGACGCAGGAGCCTGGACAACTGCTACAGGATACCTACTATCTGGGCGTTGCCTACCAGCAGTCCACGCCCAGCGATCTGCTGAACTGCACCTTCTACGTCACGCGCTTCGTGACCTTCGCGCCGGAGCCGTACAAGACCCAGATGACTCCGCTGGCCAAGTATTGCTACAAGAAGTATCACGGTGGAGATGACGGCTACGATGCAATCGTGGCTTCCGCAACGGCAAATCTGAATCCTCCCGCGGCTCTCTTCTCCTCGATCAAGGCTGCGCCAACCCCGGCGGAGAAGATTCACAGCTTCATCAGCACCACGCCGGATCTGGCCACGCTTGCCATCGCCGACAAGGAGATGGTCTTCCAGTACGGATCGCAGGAAGACATTGCCAAGGTCTGGGACACGATCAAGGGCAAGTCGGTTCAGATTCCTGACGCCACCGTCATCGAGTCCACTCCGACCGTGTTGAAGGTTGCTGTAACCGAGGACGCAAAGCAGGCCAAGACCGCCGACTTTACCTTCAACCTGACTCCGGCCGAGGTGATCGCAGAGCCAGAGGCGAGCGCAACTCCAGCGCAGAAGGCTGCATACAAGAAGGCAGTCGCGGACGCCGCGAAGAAGGCGGATCAGATTGCTGCGGCGACGGCCGTCGGCAAGACCGTCACCCTGACCGGAACCTACGACTCGTTTGTCTCCAATCCCGTTCAGATCATCATGAAGGACGGCGATGTGGTGTTGAAGGTGGCCAAGGCTCCGGCTGCCGCAGCACATCATCCCGCCGCTCACGCTGGACACAAGTAAACACCATACTCCTCAGTGAGAGAAGAGGCAGCCTTCGGGCTGCCTCTTCTGCGTTTGCATCCTCTACGGAGAACTGCACAAGGAGGTGGTTGGGAGAGGCGGGCTACGAGCCGTCTGCAATGCGGTTGGGAGGCTCGAAGCTGGGGTATTCGACCGAGACCAGAAAGAGGCCTGTGGCGGGAGCGGTCGGTCCGGCGACGGCGCGGTTGCAGGCGGCGAGCAGAGCCGGGATTGAGTCGGGGGCGATGCGATGCGCGCCAGCCTGAACGAAGGTTCCCACCAGATTGCGAACCATGTGATGGAGAAATCCGTTGGCCGTGACTCGATAGATGTAGAGTCCGTCGGCGGTGTGCCATTGCGAGTGGTCGATGGTGCGAAGGTTGCAGGGTGGCTCCGGGGTGGTGCGGGCTGTCAGATCGGGGTCGCTGGCGGCGAAGCTGGTGAAGTCGTGCGCACCAAGAACGTGGCGGGAGGCCTGATTGAGAGCCTCCAGATCGAGCGGCCAAGGGCAGGGCCAGACGAAGGGGGCAAGCATCGGCGGGCAGATGCGCTCAGTTGCATGGGCATCGGCGGGGGATGGCTTGAGCGGGAAGATGCGGTACTCGTAGGTCTTGCGGCGGGCGGAGTGGCGGGCGTGGAACTCCGGCGGAACCGCCTCGACCGAGAGGACGCGGATGCTGGGCGGAAGGCAGCGGTTGAGCGCGCGGTGGAGATTGGCTGCGGGAATATGCGCGTCCAGCGCGAAGCTGGCGACCTGCGCATGGGCGTGGACTCCGGCATCGGTGCGGCCAGAGCCTTGCGGCAGGACGCGCTCGCCCACGGTGCGGTGGATGGCGTCGGCGAGAAGGCCCTGCACGGTGAGCAGGCCGGGCTGAACCTGCCAGCCTCGGTAGGGCGTTCCGTCGTAGGCGAGTGTAATCTTCCAATAAGTCATGCTGTGAATTGCACGTTATCACGAATGAGGGGGGCAAGGCGCGGCGTTATGGTACCGACTGGTATACTTAAATCTCCGCTGCGGCGCAAAGCCGGGGCGGGGAAGTGAATTGGAACTGGATGGGCTACGCTTTCGTAGGTACTTGAAGGCCGGGTGCGGCTGATTTCAACTTGGCAGTTTGTCTGCGGGATTCTGTTGGTGCCTTGAATCATCATGTCGTCGATAACCGTTTTACATAGACCTTGAGCAGGAAGAGTTTGGAGAAGATAAACGTGAGATTGAGAGATCTGCAGGCTACGGCGGCGATTGCGCTGCTTCTGGTTCAGACGGGCGGCTCCGCGCAGTTGGCAGGGGCGCAGACGGGGGCGGCTCCGGTTGCCGCAACTCAGGGAACACTGCCCGCGGCTCCGACTTCGGCTTCAAGGCCGATGGAACCAAAGCTGATGGGGCCGCTGTATCTACGCGATACGGACAAGGACTACACGCAGTTGAAGCCGATGTTCAGAAATCCTCTGAAGCCGTATACGGCGACCGATGTGCCGTTGCCACGGCTGGGAAATACTCCCCGTCTGGACTCTCTGGTGCGCGATGGCAAGATCTATCTGAGCCTGTCGGACGCAGTGGTTCTGGCGCTGGAGAACAACTTCGACATCGCCATTGCGCGGATCAATCTGGACATTGCGGACACTGACATCCTGCGCGCCAAGGCTGGTTCGAGCCTGCGCGGAGTCTCGACCGGCGTAGTTGAAAATACGCTGGGTGGATCGGGAACCACGGTGACCGGCGGCGGCGGGCCGGGCGGTACGACGGAAGGAACGGGAGGCACGGGTTCGGGCGCGTCAGGTCTGGTGCTGAGTACCAACGGCGGCGGGCCGGAACCTGAGACTCTTGATCCGACGTTGAGCGGGACTGGCGAGTTCGAGCGTGCAACGACCCAGCAGACCAGCGTGTTTTCGCCGGCATCGACGAGCAACACCTTGACCGGAAATATCGCTTACAAGCAGGGATTCCTGACCGGTACAGAGTTGGCCGTAACCTTCGATAACACGCGGGCGACGACGAATAATGCGTTCAGCACCTACTCTCCGTTGCTGAATACCTCCTTTCGTGCGCAGGTGACGCAGCATCTATTGCAGGGCTTTGGCCCGGCGATCAACGGGCGGTTTATTGTGCAGGCCAAGAACGATCGTCGGATTACTGACTCTGCCTTTCGCCAGCAGTTGTTGTACACGGTCAATCAGGTGGAGAACATCTACTGGGGACTGGTGAGCGCCTACGAGGACGTACAGGCGAAGGAGCGCGCGCTGGCGCAGTCGTCGCAGTTGACGGCGGACAATCGCAAGCAGTTGGAGATTGGCACGCTGGCTCCGCTGGATGTGGTCAACTCCGACGCAGCGGTGGCGACCGACAAGCAGGCTCTGGTGGCCTCGCAGTCGAATCTGGAGTATCAGCAGTTGATTATGAAGCAGGCCATCGCACGCTCGCTGACCGATTCGACGCTGATCAACGCTCCGGTGATTCCGACCGATCGCGTGGCTCTGGATCGTTTGGCGGAGGAGGACGCCTCGCAGGACGAACTGGTGCAGCAGGCCTACGCCAACAATCCGCAGATCGAGCAGGCGGTTCTGAGTATGAAGAACAACGAGATCACCATCAAGGCGGAGAAGAATGGACTGCTGCCAACGGTGGACGCGTACGGCTTCTATGGCACGGGTTCTGCGGCTGGCTCGATCAACTCGAATGCGGAGACGATCTGCCTGTCGAGTCCTTGCGCGGCGACGGTCAGCACGATTCCGGCAGGCTACGGCGGGGCTCTTGGAAACATCTTCAAGGGAACTTCCCCGGACTACGCGGTGGGAGTGAACGTCAGCATTCCGCTGCGCAATCGCGTGGCGCAGGCCGATCAGGCTCGCTCGCAGATGGAGTATCGTCAGGCGCAGATGCGCTTGCAGCAGCTTTATACGCAGGTGCGCATTCAGGTCATCAACGGGCAGTTCGCGCTGACCAATGATCGCGCTCAGGTGAAGGCGGCGCAGGCTGGGCGAGACTATGCGACGCAATCGCTGGACGCAGAGCAGAAGAAGTTCAGGCTGGGAGCTTCGACCTCGGCGCAGGTCTTGCAGCAACAAAGGAATCTGGCGACGGCGGAGAATACTCTGATCTCGGCGACGGCGGCCTATGCGAAGGATCGCGCGGCTCTGCTGCAACTGCTATCGAAGACGCTGGATCGCTACAGCATCAGCATTACGGATGCGGCAACTGGCGTGGTGACGACGGCTCCGGTGATTCCCGGGCTGACGGCTCCGACGGATCCGGCAGCGGCCAAGCCGATTGCGGTGGAGATGGCTCCGGCGCAGTAGATCGATCGCAATACAAGAAAGGCCCGGGCAAACGCCTCGGGCCTTTTTTGTTGCTACTTCTACATCTGGCCAGTTCTTTTGGAATGGAGCCGCATCTAAAAACCTGTCAACAAACTCTGCGCGCGGACTGGCGGGCGTGACATGCAGAGCAGTGACGGGACGGCGGTGAGTGTGGCGCAGGCAAAGAGTTCGAGGGAGCGGCGGTGCAATACGCTGGCGGGTGCGGCTTCGGCCTATCTGCGCTCGGCGATGCGGCAGCCGGTGGAGTGGATGGAGTGGGGCGAATTGGCCTTCGAGCGCGCTGCGACGGAGGATAAGCCGATCCTGCTGGACATTGGCGCGGTGTGGTGCCACTGGTGTCATGTGATGGATCGCGAGTCGTACGAAGATGCAGCGACGGCGCAGATTATCAACCAACACTTCGTCGCAGTGAAGGTGGATCGCGACGAGAGGCCGGATGTGGATGCGCGTTACCAGTCTGCGGTGGCGGCGATCAGCGGGCAGGGTGGCTGGCCGTTGACTGTGTTTCTGACTCCCGAGGGCAAGCCGTACTTTGGCGGAACGTACTTTCCTCCGCAGGATGGGTACGGTCGGCCCAGCTTTCAGCGCGTGTTGCTGACGATGGCGGAGGTCTTCGCTAGTCGCCGCGCTGAGGTGGACGAGTCCGCAGCGAGCGTGATGAGGGCGATCGAACACAACGAGTCCTTCTCGGGACGGGCGAGCAATCCGGGACAAGAGTTGGTGGAGAAGATGGCCGTGGCGGCACTGAAGAGCGCGGATCTGCGCTACGGCGGCTTCGGATCGCAGCCGAAGTTTCCCCATTCGAGTGCGCTGGATTTGCTGTTGGATCTGGCCTCGCGAGCGACGAGCGTTCCGGTAAAACTGGCTGGCGTGGGGGAGGGAACTGCGACGTTGGATGAGGCGGCAAAGCTCGTCGTGCAGCTTACGCTGGAGAAGATGGCGCAGGGAGGAATCTGCGACCAGCTTGCGGGAGGTTTTCATCGCTACTCGGTGGACGAGCACTGGGGAGTGCCGCACTTCGAGAAGATGGCATACGACAACAGCGAGTTGCTGAAGAATTATGTTCATGCCTGCCAGACGTTTGGCAATGCGGAGTCTGCGCGAGTGGCGCGAGAGATTCTGCGCTGGATGGAGGAGTGGTTGAGCGACCGCGAACGGGGCGGCTTCTACGCCTCGCAGGACGCGGACATCTCGCTGGACGACGATGGCGACTACTTTACCTGGACGCTGGAGGAAGCGTCCGAGGTATTGACGGCGGAGGAGTTGGCGGTTGCGGCTGCGTACTATGGCATCGGCGTGATCGGCGAGATGCAGCACAACACGGCGAAGAACGTACTCCATGTGAAGAGCGGGATCGATGCGGTGGCGCGCAGTGCAGGGGCAAGCGTCGATGAGACGCGGCGGCGTCTGGATGCGGCGAAGCAAAAGCTGTACGCGGCACGGCTGAAGCGACCGACTCCGTATATCGACAGGACGATTTATGTCGCGTGGAATGCAATGTGCATCTCGGCTTACATCCTCGCCGGACGTGTGCTGGACGAGCCTGAGGCGCGGGCCTTTGCGCTGAAGTCGCTGGATCGCGTACTGGCTGCGGCGTGGAGCAAGCAGAACGGGCTGGCGCATGTTGTTGCCTATGGCGAGAGTACGGATGAAGAAGCGGATTCCTCCGCTACGCTGCGGAAGGACAAGCAAACTGCGCTGCGGAACGATAAACAGAGGAGCGTGGCAGGGGTGTTGGACGACTACATCTTCCTCGGACACGCGGCGCTGGATGCGTGGGAGGCCTCTGGCGAGATGCGCTACTACGAGGCCGCAACGGAGCTGATGGAGTGCGCTCTGGAGCGTTTCTATGATGCGACCGGCGGCGGTTTCTTCGACACCGAAAGACCTGCAGAGGGCGAGCGCAGGTTGGGCGCGCTGGGGACGCGGCGCAAGCCTTTGCAGGATGCACCGACCCCGGCGGGAAATCCCATGGCGGCAGCTCTGTTGTTGCGCTTGCATGCGCTGAGCGGGCGCGAGGAGTTCGCTACGAGGGCGCAGGAGACGCTGGAGTCCTTTGCCGGAGTCGCCGAACAGTTTGGCTTGTATGCCGCGACCTATGCGCTGGCCTTGCAGCGGAGCGTGTTGCCTCCGGTGCAGGTCTGCGTGGTTGGCGACGACGCGACGGCGCGCGTTCTGGAGTCGGCTGCTCTGCGGCGCTATGCGGTCAACAAGTGCGTAGTGCGACTGGGGCGCGCACAGCTTGCCGCGTTGCCGCCGGAGTTGGCTGCAACGCTGCCGCATCTGGCGCGGATCGAGGGAAGTTTTGCGGTGGTCTGTAGCGGCCAGTCCTGCCAGCCTCCAGTGCGAACGGTGGAGGAGATGCTGGCTGCACTGCGGCGGAGTTCGTAGCTCTCGGCTAAGGCGGAGGCGATCTGGATTGCCCCGCTGTCGCTCGCAAGCGGCTCGCTTGTTATACTCAAAACTGTTCGGGCTGCATCCGCGAGTGTCCTAGACGGAGTGGCACTGGAGAATCTTTATGAGCGTTACCCAGCTTCGCACCAGCACAGACACGCCTATCCGCCGAGTCACCTCCGACTCGCTCCTACAGAAAAAACTTGCGCACCAACCCATCTCCGCGATCACTGCGTATGATTACCCCACCGCGCGACTTACCGACGAAGCGGGAATCGACATGATCCTGGTCGGCGACTCGCTGGGCATGGTCGTGCTTGGCTACGAGAACACGCTTCCGGTCACGCTCGATGAGATGCTGCACCACACCAAAGCCGTCGCCCGCGGTCTGCGCCGAGCCTTTCTGGTCGCCGACATGCCCTACGGCAGCGACCACACCGGAACACGCGACGCCGTGCGCAACGCCCTGCGTCTGGTCAAGGAGGCTGGAGCGCAGGCGGTCAAGATCGAGGGCGGAGCCGAGCGCGCCAAGCTCGTTCGCCGCCTTACCGACGCGGAGATTCCCGTCGTCGCGCACATCGGACTCACGCCGCAATCGGTTCACAGTATGGGCGGATACCGTGTGCAGGGCAAGAGCCTTGAAGCCATCGACCGCCTCTGCGCCGACGCGCGAGCCCTGGAAGAGGCTGGAGCCGTCGCCATCGTTTTGGAGGGCATTCCGCGCGAACTGGCCGCCGTCATCACTACACAGAGCGGCATTCCCACTATCGGCATCGGAGCCGGCCCGGAGTGCGATGGACAGATTCTGGTCTTCCACGATCTGTTCAACCTCACCTTCTCTCCGTCGGCAAAGTTCACCCGCCAGTACGGCGACGGCGCGGCCTTCTTCTCGCAAGCGCTCCAGCAGTATCGCGAAGACGTGACTGCACGCAACTTTCCCAGCGACGCCGAGAGCTACCATCTCTCTCGCGAAGTTCAGGCTGAGTTTGAAGCCGCGCGCACACGAACCCGAAACGCATAAGGATAACAATGCTCATCTGCAAAACTCCCGCCGAGATGCACTCCGCCTGCAAGAACCTGCGCAACGCCAACAAGACTCTGGGGCTGGTTCCCACCATGGGCGCGCTGCACGACGGCCATCTCTCGCTGATCGCAGCCGCCCGCGCCGAGTGCGACGTCGTAGTCGTCAGCATCTTCGTCAACCCGACGCAGTTCGGCCCCAACGAGGACTACGCCGCCTACCCGCGCACCTTCGCCGCAGACTGCGAAAAGCTGGAATCCGCCGGGGTCCACGTCGTCTTTGCTCCCTTGGCCGATGAGATGGTCACGCCCGATACCACCACCTTCGTCGATACCGGCGAACTGGGTTCTCGTCTCGACGGAGCCTCGCGGCCCATTCACTTTCGCGGGGTTGCCACGATCGTTGCGCGACTGTTCAACATTGTCCAGCCCGATCGCGCCTACTTCGGCCAGAAGGACGCGGCGCAGGTCGCCGTGCTGCGGCGCATGGTGCGCGACCTCAACTTTCCGGTGCAACTCACCGTCTGCCCCATCTACCGCGAGGCCGACGGCCTGGCCATGAGTTCGCGTAATCGTTACCTGTCGCCGGAAGAGCGGCAACGCGCCTTGATCCTCTCGAAGGCACTCGCCGTCGCCCAGAGTCTGGCACAGCAAGGCGAGAGCAACGCCGAAGCGCTGCGTAGCGCAATCCTTGAGACCTTCACCACCGACCCACAGCTTCGCCTGGACTACGTCGCTGTCGTCCACCCCGACACGCTGCTCCCGCTGGCTGACACCTCGCACGGTGCGCTGATCGCTGTCGCCGCATGGATCGGCACGACGCGCCTGATCGACAACCTGCTGCTTCCTGCGTAGAGCATTATCGCCGTGGCATAGAGCGTCGCGGTGCAAAGAAAATGCGGGGATTCTTCGCTTCACTCAGAATGACAAATCGTTTCTAGTCGATAGCGATTTCTAAAACGATCCACGGATCTGTTCAGTTCAAAACATCTCGGAGGCCGTATACTGCAACCGTGCCTTCGCCGCACCAATTCGTCCTGCTCGGCTTCCTTCCTGGGCTGCTCTTTGGCAGCTTTCTGAACGTCTGCATCTCGCGACTTCCTGCGCACCAATCCATCGCCAAGCCGCGTTCGCACTGTAACTCCTGCGGGCGGCTTATTCGCTGGTACGACAATATTCCCGTTCTCAGTTGGCTTGTCCTGCGCGCCCGTTGCCGCGACTGCGCTGCGCCGATTCCCTGGCGCTACCCGCTGGTCGAGATCGCCGTAGGACTGTGGTTCGCCCTCTGCGCCAACAAGGTTCTCTCGGCGCTGGACGGCGTTTCTCCGCCAGTTCTTGGCCGATCAATCTTCGCCAGTGAAGCCGTCGCCGCGCTTGGTCTCGCCATCCTCGGCTTTTTGCTGCTCGGCCTGATGGTGATGGACTGGCAGACGCAGCGATTGCCAGACGCCTTCACTCTTACTGGGATAGTCCTTGGCTTCGGCGTGACCTGTATTCAGGCGTTTTTGCTCGCCCCGGTCGAGAGCCCTGCGGAGCTTATTGTTCCCCGCATCGCTGCTATCGCCGTCGCCGCGTTTCTTCTGCTGGCCATCCGCTGGCTCTACAGAATTCTGCGTAGGCAGGACGGCATGGGGCTGGGCGACGTCAAGATGCTGGCCATGATCGCGGCCTTTCTCGGGCTGGATCAGACGCTTCTAACGCTTCTGGCCGGAGTTCTGGCCGCCAGCCTCTATGGTCTCGCCTTGCTGGCTCTGCGTCGCGCCAATGCCGCCAGTAAACTTCCCTTTGGCAGCTTTCTGGCTGCTGGAGGCCTGTGTAGCGCGCTGTTCGGCCAGCCCATCGTCGCCTGGTACCTGAGCCTCATGCGCTAAACTGGCTAACGCTTGAAGGAGAACTTCTTGTGTGCGAAGTAGCTGTAGAGCGCGATGAAGGAAGAGTTGACCAGTCCAGCAAGATATGGCGCGTAGGAGTGCAGAAGATGGACGTGCAGGAAGATGCCGGTGGCAATGGGAAGGATGATTAGTTCCGCCGGAACGCTGACTCCATAGACCGCAAAGCAGCGCAGCCATTCCTTGATGTAGCTTCCGTGAGTGCGAAAGACGAAGTGCTTATAGCAGAGAAAGGCTACGGTAATGCTGATTGGCTTGGAGGTAATCGAGGCAATATCTGCGATCAGCGGCTTGCCGATGTGGGGCATCAGATGGCTGTACAGAATCACGCAGGCCGAGTAGAGGCCGAACGAGAAGATTGTGTTCGAGACGCCAACCATCAGAAAACGAATGACCTCGGTCGAAGGCAACATGCGACGAATGGAGGCAAAGGGGCCGTGCGCCTTGGGGTTGGGAGGCTTTTCGTCAGTGAGAATGGAATGCTTGTGATGAGACATACAATTCTGATTGTACCGTTGAGCATCGTCTTCGCGTAGCGAGACTCTGCAAAGGGATAAAGAAAATATTGATGCGGATGACGCGGATAGAAGCATCTTCTGAATGGGTATAGCCCCATTTGGTTGTCATTCCGTAGCGAAGCGGAGGAATCTGCTTTTGCTCGCTGCGCGATGGTCTGTACCATTGGAGGATTTTCTCCAATGGTATAGACCGTGACATCGCGAGAAAAATGAGGGGATTCTTTGCTGCGCTCAAAATGACAATTCATTCTTGATTTATGGCACATAAAGAATGTTCTGGAGTTACTGGTTCAGGGCGATTCCTTCTCCTGCTGGAAGCGTTGTTGTTGCGGGTTCGTGGAGCAGGTCGATGACGCGCTGGTAGAGGCGATTGCGCATCTCAAAGCGCTGCGCCGCTCGCGTTACATAGCGCACCAGAATGTCGATTCCGGCTCCCGACGGGCGCAGATTCACAGTAGGATCTGCGCTGAAGTTGCTCAGCCCATTCTGTCGCGTACCGCGCTTCCACTCCGTCTCCGCTGTTCGTGCAGACTTTTCGGTCTCCTCCAGCATCGCCTTGTGAATACGCTCCACCATCGCGGAGGTGTTGGCCGAGGCGGGAAGGTTGACCGAGATCTCGTCCCACATCCACTGCCCGGTCGTGGAGAAGTTGAAGTATTGTCCACGGATGGCAAAGCTGTTGATGAACGAGACGCGGCGCCCGGTCTGATGGCCCAGATCGGTCCAGTCGCCCATCTCCAGCAGGGTGGTGCGGATGATGCCGATCTCGGTGACCTCTCCTCCGACGCTGTTGATCTCGACCCAGTCGCCGACGCGAATGCCGTTCTTGCCCATCAGGACGAACCAGCCGAAGAAGGCCAAAATGAAGTCCTGCATGACGATGGTGATGCCTGCGGTGGCCAGACCCAGAATCGTCGGCATCTGGTTCGGCGTGCCGAAGACGATCAGAAGGATCACGAGTCCGCCGGTCAGTTGAACCCCCAGTTTGAAGACCGTGCGCAGGGTCTGCATCTGGCGGCGGTCGAGCGAGGGATGCCGCAGCAATTTTTCCACCAGCGCATCGCAGAGAAGGATGCAGAGAAGGATGAAGGCGATCCAGGCCAGCGATTGCAGGGTCAGGTGAACCAGAATGCGGTGCTGCAACTGAACCTGTGTGCCCCACGCACTATAGACCTTGGCCAACTGCTGCTCAGTCTGGATGCGGTCGGCGTAGATGCTGAGCAACTGGCGCTCGGCGCTCTTCTCCTTCAGACTGGCGAGTTGGATGGAGTGGTCTGTAGCGGCGTCCGCCGTTGGCTGATCGGCGTTGACTCCCCCGTTGGTCTCCGCCGCCAGAGCTTTGCGCTCGCCGGTCAGAGTGTTCCCGTCGCTCTGCGCCTGCACCAGAGCCTGCTGGATCAACTGCTGCCGCTCGCGCTGGTTCTTCCATGCCTGAATGCGTGCGGCTAGGGTTCCGTGGTGCGAGACTGAGACGACGGCGACCTCGCCCCCGCCGTGCGAGGACTTGTCGAACTCGCGCATCGCCGATTCATGTTCGGTGAGTTCGGCCTGAATCTGGGTGCGATTATCACCCACGGCGTGAGCCAGATTCTCCTGCGCATCGTCCAGAACGTCGGAGTCCAGCGAGAGCTGCGCCTGCGCAATATCCAGATCGTCGTTGCCGGTCGAAGAGGATGCGTCCTTATCTGCCTCGTTAGACTTTGAGGTTGCCGCCTTGTCGTCGCTGGTTGAGCCACCCAGACTGTGTACCAACGCCTGATCCTGCTGTACCACCAGCTTCATCTGCGCGACCTTCTGCGAGAGCGCAAGAGCATCTCCGGTCAGCACACGCCGCTGCACCTGCGCGCTGGCCTTGCGCAATGCCGTTGCAAAGGCCTGATCCACCTCGTGATCGGCAAGCTGTTCCGCCTGCAATGCGTAAGCGTTCTCCTCCGCCGTGACGGCCAGCGGAGCCAAGGCCTGCGCCGTCTGCCACGGTCCCAGATCCACCAGCGACTTCTGGCCCGCAGCGTTGCCCGCAGCCCCTTTTCCCTTCAGAAAGGGAAGATGGGCCATCGAGTCGCGCGTGGTCCAGGAAAACGCCAGACACAAGCAAAGCAGAGCCAGAGAGACGAGCAGGCAGGTCATTCTTCTCCGTCCGAAGATAATAGAAGTAGCGCCTTCGGCGGAGTGCGGAGAGAGGTGCATATTGGCCATACTGTGATTCTCACAGGGATTGCAAAATTCTGCATCCCCTCGTGCCACAGGAGATAAAGATCGGGGGCTGTTTGCGACAGAAACGCCTCCTGCGCCTGAAAGAATTTAGGATTGAGAAGAAGACGCAACGGCGCAGTCGAATCGGCCCTGCGATGGAGCGGTGAGCGTTGGGGAGATTGGCCGTAGAGGATGAATTGCAGCTCGCGACGGAGCGATACCAGCCGATCGTGCAGCCGCAGCGGATCGATCGGCCTGAGCCGTCAGCCCGCAGCCAGCGACCCTGCGAACGCGTCTTTGCCGCAGCGTTGGTCAGCGCGCTGACCCTCTTCTCCGTCATCATCAACGGCTACCACCCCTACGCGGAGGACGGAGGGCTGTATCTTGCCGGAGTCAAGCGGCTGCTCGATCCTGCGCTCTATCCTCACGGCACGGCCTTCGTTCTGGAGCCGATGCGGCTCTCCTTCTTTGCGCCCACTCTTGCGGCTCTGGTGCGGTTGCTGCCCATGACGCCCGATGCGGCGCTACATCGAGGTCTTCCGGTCGTGCTTCTGGCGTTGCATCTGGCCAGCATCTGGGCAACTCTGTTTGCCGCATGGCTGCTTGCCACGCGCTGCTGGACGACGCGTGCTGCGCGCGCAGGAGCGGTAACCCTGCTGGCCTGCTGGCTGTCGTTGCCGGTCGCCGGAACTGCGTTGCTCATTATGGATGCGTACGTCACGGCGCGCAGCCTCTCAACACCTGCGCTGTTGCTGGCGCTGATCGGCGTACTGGACTGGACCGAGCCGGATCGGACAGAGCGCAGCGCGGCGATGACGCGGCGACGACGCGGCTTCTACCTCTGCGCCGGAAGCCTTACTCTGGCTACAGTCATGCATCCTCTGATGGCCGCCTACGCTCTGGCTGCGACGCTGATGCTGCTCGCCACGCGAGCGCCCCGGCGCTCCAGCAGAGTTGGCTGGACACTGACGCTGGCAGTTACCGCGCTGGTTTTGGCTGCACTGCTGCAAGCTGTGGCGAGGCCGGAGAGCGCAGAGTACCTCCGCGTAGCCCTGACCCGCACCTACTGGTTCATCGCGCAGTGGCGCTGGTTTGAGTGGGCAGGTCTGGCCGCGCCGTTGGCAATCCTGTCTGCGATGGCGTACTCCGCCGCGCCCCGGATCTACGTCTCCAACTCGCTAGAGCATCTCTCGAATTACTGTAGACCCATTTGCTTGTCATTCCGCAGCGAAGCGAAGGAATCTGCTTTTGCTCACTCCACGACGGTCTACCCCATTACCGAAGACGCTCTGTGGCCTCCGCTGACGTATGATCCGATCCTGCATCGCAAGGTGGAACTGGCAGACGGCCAGTCCGTGCAGGCCGAGGACGCAAGACGCGCTCTGTTGCGGATGGCCGTTGCCGTGGGTGTAATCGCCTGCCTGATTGCCGCACTCTTCGCCCGCGCTGCGGCGGCGACGCATCTGGTCGCACGTTTACAGCCTCTGCGCGCCTTTCAATGCGTCTATCTGGTGCTTGTGCTGATCCTCGGCGCGCATTTGGGGGAACGCATACTGCGACGAAGCGCATGGCGCTGGGTGGCGACGTTGCTTCTGCTTGGCGGTGTCATGCTGGGCGCGGAACGAGCGGCCTTCCCCCACTCAAACCACTTGGAACTGCCAGCCTTTGCCTCGTCCGGCAGCCAACAGTCCGAAGTGCGCAATCAGTGGGTACAGGCCTTTCTCTGGATTCGCGAGCACACGCCAAAGGACGCTCTCTTTGCTCTCGACGCGGACTACATCAACGCTCCGGGAGAAGACGCGCAGTGCTTCCGCGCTATCGCCGAACGCAGTTCTCTGGCCGACTACTCCAAGGACGGAGGCGAGGCATCGATCGCGCCCGATCTAACCGCAGCGTGGGCCGAGGGGCAGGCGGCACAGCAGAGATTGAGTTCGCCCGCTACCACCGACGCCGAGCGACTGGCTACGTTACGCCCTCTGGGAGTCTCCTGGCTGGTGCTGCAAGCGTCCGCGACGACTAGCCTCAACTGTCCCTTCAGCAACGCCGCAGTAAAGGTTTGCCAGCTCCCGTGAATACACAATAGCCTGCACGCTCGTATGATAGAACGTAGCAGACGGGGTACTAACCGTCTTGAAGGAGCAGTATGAGCAGCACTCCAGCATCGATCTCCCCGAGCCTCAAGATCGTCGAACCCACGCCTTTTGACGCCGCCGCCTTTGCCGCACATGCGTTCTCGTCTCCCGCCACGCTGGCCGCTCTCTTCGACCACACGTTGCTGAAGCCCGATGCCACGCGCGCTCAGGTCATTCGCCTCTGTCACGAGGCGGCCGAGCATCGCTTTGCCTGTGCCATGGTCAATCCCACATGGCTCGCCTGCGCGGTCGAGGCACTGGCCGGAACCGGCATTCCGGCGGGAGTCGTCATCGGCTTTCCGCTGGGCGCGTCACTTGCCGCCTCCAAGCGCGACGAGGCCGCTCGCGTCCTCAAACTCGGCGCGCACGATGTGGACATGGTTCTCAACATCGGCCTGCTCAAATCCGGCACTAAAGAGGATTACGAGGCGATCAAGCAGGAGATTCGCGCGGTGGTCGAGTTGGCACACGGCGCGGGAGCCATCGTCAAAGTCATTCTGGAGACCTGTCTGCTTACCTTTGAAGAGAAGTTGCGCGCCTCCGAACTGGCTCTGGCCGCCGGGGCCGACTTCCTCAAGACCTCCACCGGCTTCTCTTCGGGCGGAGCCACAGCCGACGACATCGCGCTTCTGCGCGGCGTGGCCGGACGACGCGCCGGAGTCAAAGCCTCGGGAGGAATCCGCTCGCTGGCCGACGTTCGCGCCATGCTGGAAGCCGGAGCCACGCGCATTGGAGCCAGCGCCAGCCTGAAGATCCTCGCCGAATTCTCCAACCAATCCACGACTTCTGCCAGCGAGGCCTGAACCTTGATCCAGTATTCGTTTGTCATTCTGAGCGAAGCGAAGAATCCCCGCATTTCGTTCGCGGTGGCAATGGAGTGCAGCAACAGGGGAACCGCTCTAGCCCTCTGCCGCAGACTGGCGCGTAAGTCACTGATGCAAAAGAAAAATGCAGAGAAGGATAGAATGAGGACGATGCTGCGGACTCTGCGTTGCTGGATGATCGTCGTGCTGCTGGGGTTCTTGGGCCAAGTGGCGCTTGGGGAGTCGGTGGCGACGATGCCTGCGCCGACCGGCTATGTGAGCGATCTGGCCGGGCTGTTGACGCCGGAGACGAAGGCCAGTCTGGAAGAGCTTTGCACCGAGGTCGATCATCAGGCCCACGCGCAGATCGCCGTCGTAACGGTGAAGAGTCTCGAAGCTGATCCGGTAAAGAATCAGAAGGCGAGCGACGCTCTGCCTGCGCCCTCAATCGAGGAGTTCACTACTGCCCTGGAAGACAAGTGGAAGGTCGGAGCCAAGGGAACCGATCGCGGAATTCTGCTGATCGTATCGCTGAATCCCAGAAAGTATCGGATCGAGGTTGGATACGGACTCGAAGGAATTCTGAACGACGCCAAGGTGGGCGACATCGGGCGCGAGATGGCTCCGCTGCTGCACTCCGGCGACTATAATCAGGCGATTCCGCTGGGCACTCGCGAGATCGCGCAGGACATTGCCGCCGATGCAGGAGTGGCGCTGTCTGGGGCGGATGCACCGGTTCAGCGTATCTACCGCGAGCAGCCGGCACAGCCGCAGGTCAGTCCGATTGGCGCGCTGATTGTGGGTGTGATTCTGATGGTGGTGATCGGGGTGCTGATCCGCACCGGACACATCGGGCTGCTCTTCTTTCTGCTCTTCAACCTGCTGGGCGGCGGAGGAGGAGGACGCGATGACGATGATCGCGGCGGCGGCTTTGGCGGAGGCGGAGGTGGTTTTGGAGGTTTCGGCGGCGGAAGCTCGGGCGGTGGCGGGGCAAGCGGAGATTTTTAGGCAGTAGAAAAATTCGCAGCGACGTATCTATCGAAACGGAGAATTGAGAGACGATGAATAAGACTTTGTGGATTGTGCTGGGCGTGGTTGGGCTGATGTTTCTGGGGCTGCTGGCGGTTGGCGGCAGCTATGTAAGCTCGAAGAACCAGATGGTCGCGATGAACGCGGAGGTGGACTCCTCCTTCTCGTCGATCGACGTGGATCTACAGCGGCGGGCCGACCTGATCCCGAATCTTGTGCAGACGGTCAAGGGCTATGCCAAGGTCGAGGAGACCGTTCTCACCGCTATCGCCAACGCGCGCGCCGGTTTGATGACGGCCAGAACTCCAGATGAGAAGCTGGCTGCGAACGACCGGCTGAACGTGGCGATCCTGCCGCTGATGCGGATGCAGGAGAACTATCCGCAGTTGAAGAGCAACGAGCAGTTCATGCGCCTACAAGACGAGTTGGCCGGAACAGAGAATCGGATTGCCGTAGCGCGGCTGCGCTATAACGCGTCGATCAAGGACTACAACGTCTTCATTCAGCAGTTCCCCAACAGCATCTGGGCGAGCTTTGCTGGCTTCCAGCCGAAGACGGGATACTACAAGGCGGATGACTCCTCGAAGACGGCCCCGAAGGTGGACTTCTCAAACTAGAAATTTTTACTGACGGACGCGCCGAGAATCGCCGAAGGCAGCCTGACGCACTGCAAGCCTCTCTGCGCATTTTGCGCGGAGACGATGGGGTGCTATCGTTGGAATCGCTTGTTCTTCGGCTTGCGAGCAAGGTTGCAGAGATTTGCTTGACGGGGACGAACACTTCGAGCCGGCAGAGGCACAGGAAAATGAGACGGTGGTAAAGATGACAAAGCAGAAGAAGGCATTGAGTCAGGCGATTCGGGAGCGGAGGGCTACGCCCAGCTTCGACGGAGCGCCGATCCCTGCCGAGGATTTGCACGAGATTATTCATGCCGGCTTGTGCGCGCCCAGCGGATTTAACATGCAACCATGGCGCTTCATCGTGGTGCAGAGCGAGGAGCAGAAAAAACGTCTGCGTGCGGCTTCCTACAACCAAGGCAAGGTGGAGGAGGCCTCGGCTGTGATTGTGGCCTGCGGAGACGCCGATGGCTGGCGCAAGGATCTGGAGCCAATGCTGTATCGGGGGATCGAGGGAGGAATGCCGGAGGGATATGCGGCGCAGGCACGCAATATCGTTCCAAAGTACCTGTCGAACTTCTCCAGAGACGAGATGCATGGATGGCTCAACAAGAATGTGATGATCGCAACCACCCAGATGATGTTGACCGCCGAGGTGATGGGCTACGATACCGCGATGATGGAGGGCTTCGAGCAGGAAAAAGTGCGCGAGGTGCTGCGTCTGCCGCTGAGCTATTGGACCGTGGCTCTGCTGGCCGTGGGACACTTGAAAGGTCCCGACAAGTTCGACGGAGGCCGATTCGAGATGGGGCATACCGTCTTCGGCGAAGAGTTCGGCAAGCCGCTGAAGTAGGCGGGGGCTTACCGGCTGCGGCAAAATTCCTGTTTTTCCGGTAATGGTGTAGACCGCCGTGGAGAGAGTCAAAGCGGATTCCTTCGTTTCGCTACGGAATGACAAACAAATGATGCTATGGAATGCCAACAAGGGCTGAAGGCCCGCCCTATAGCTCTGCTGCGGATCAAAACGCAGTGTTCGGATATATGTCGATACGGTCTAGAGCAAAAGTGAAAAGGTTCAGAGATAAACAATCCTCTACAATGAACAGCGAACGGTAGATGTGTGTGAGTACGGTTTAAAGGAGCGATGAGCATGGGGAGAGTTTTGCGGATGGCGACGATCACGGTGGCAGGTGCGGTGTTGATGGGGGCTGGAGGAATGGGCGCGGCGGGTCAGGCTGCGGCGGGAAAGCCTGCGGCTGATGCTGCGGCGGCGTTTGGGCCAAAGAATCCTTTTTATACCGAGAGTTCGTTGCCGTATCATGCGCCGCCGTTCGACAAGATCAAGGACTCGGACTATCAGCCCGCGATCGAGGCCGGAATGGCTGAGCAGATCAAGGAGGTTGAGGCGATTGCCAATAATCCAGCCGCTCCGACCTTTGAAAATACGTTGGTGGCGTTGGAGAAGACGGGGCGGCTCTACAACCGTGCGGCGGAGACCTTCGACGGCGTGAGTCAGGCCAACACCAATCCCGTGCTGGAGAAGGTGGACGAGATCGAATCGCCCAAGCGGGCTGCGCACGACGACGCGATCTATCTGAATGCGAAGCTGTTTCAGCGCGTTGCTAAGATCTATGCGCAGATGGATTCGCTAGGGCTGGATGCAGAGTCGCGGCGGCTGGTGGATGTGTACTACAAGCATTTTGTGCATCAGGGCGCGAAGCTCTCGGTGGAGGATCAGAACAAGCTGCGCAAGCTGAATGAGGAGGAATCGACGCTACAGAACAGCTTTCGGACGAAGCTGTTGGCGGCGACCAAAGAGGCTGCGTTTACCGCTAAGGATAAGGCAGCGTTGAAGGGGTTGACGGCGGCGCAGGTGGAGGCGGCGGTCGAGGCGGCCAAGGGACGCAAGGTGGAGGGCTACGTTTTGCCGTTGCAGAATACGACGCAGCAGCCGTTGCTGGCGTCGCTGGAGGATCGCGCGACGCGGCAGGCGCTCTTTGAGGACTCGTGGAATCGCGCAGAACGAGGCGGGGCGAACGACACGCGGGAGACGGTTCTGCGTCTGGCCAAGGTGAGAGCGGAGAAGGCGAAGCTGTTGGGCTTTGACAACTACGCGGCGTGGAATCTGGAAGACCAGATGGCCAAGACTCCTGAGGCCGCGATCAAGTTTATGGACGCGCTGGTTCCGGCGACGACGGCCAAGGCTGTGGTCGAGGGCAAAGAGATTCAAACGGTGATTGATGCTCAAAAGGGCGGGTTCCAGTTGCAGCCGTGGGACTGGGAGTTCTACTCCGAGCAGGTGCGCAAGGCAAAGTACGACATAGACGAGGCGCAGGTGCGGCCTTACTTCGAACTCAATAATGTTCTGGAAAATGGCGTGTTTTATGCGGCAAGCCAGCTCTATGGGCTGAGCTTCAAGGAGCGTAAGGACATTCCGGTATACAACCCCGACGTGCGCGTCTTCGAGGTCTTCGAGGCGAACGGCAAGCCGCTGGCGCTGGTCTACTTCGACTACTTCAAGCGCGATAACAAGAGCGGCGGGGCGTGGATGAGCAACTTTGTCGATCAGTCGAAGCTGTTGGGAACGCTTCCGGTGATCTATAACGTGGCGAACTTCAGCAAGCCAGTCGCAGGGGAGCCGGCGCTGATCAGCTTCGACGACGTGACGACGATGTTCCACGAGTTTGGCCACGGGCTGCATGGAATGTTCTCCAGCGTGGAGTATCCGCGGCTGTCTGGGACCGACGTGCCGCGCGACTTTGTGGAGTTTCCCTCGCAGTTCAATGAACACTGGGCCAGCAATCCGGCGGTCTTCGACCACTTTGCCAAGCACTACAAGACGGGGACGGCGATGCCTCCAGAGCTGGCCGCAAAGCTGCGCAAGGCTGCAAAGTTCAATCAGGGATACATGCTGACCGAACTGCTGGCGGCGGCGGAGTTGGACATGCAGTGGCATACGATCTCCGCGACGAGTACGGTGGAGTCGCCCGACGCCTTCGAGAAGGCCGCGCTGGAGCGCAAGAAGCTGGCTCTGGCGACGGTTCCGCCGCGCTACCGTACGAGCTACTTTCAACACATCTGGGGAGGCGGATATGCGGCGGGATACTACGCGTATCTGTGGAGCGAGATGCTGGACGACGACGCCTACCAGTGGTTTGAGAATCACGGCGGGCTGACGCGCGCCAATGGCGAACGATTCCGCTCGATGGTGCTGTCGAAGGGCAATACCGAGGAGCTGGGAAAGATGTACGCGGCGTGGCTGGGAGCCGAACCAAGCGCCGAGCCGATGTTGAAGCAGCGCGGTCTGGTAGAGGATGGAGCAAAGAAGTAGGCCGCAACAAAGCCAGCAGAGGCCCAACTCCCGATTACGGGAGTTGGGCCTTTGCTTTGGCGGACTATATGAAGCTCGATACATACCGGCTTATCTAACTAAATTTGAGTGTTTTCGGCATTGGTGTAGGCCATTGTGTCGCGAGCAACAGCAGATTCCTTCGCTTCGCTACGGAATGACAAACAAAGCGGTCTACAGTAATTCAGGAACTGCTCTGAAATGCTCTAACTCGTCTGATTTGAAATATTTGTTGTGAGACAGGTCTGGATCGTGTAGTCTGGCTGCCATGAAATCCAGCCATGTTTTTCTCCCCGTGTTGTTGATGACGGTCTGCGCGTTTGCGCAGAGTTCGGCTAAGCCCATTGATCCAACTGGGCCAGCGGAGGCTCCCAACTCGCAGAAGACTTACGCTGCGTTGCGCGCGGACCTTCCGGGAACCGACGGCGTGGCGGTGAAGGAGTTCACGCTGGAGCGCGAGGGAGGAAGGTTCTACTTCGACCAAGGCAGCTTCTACTTCTACGCTCCGGTGGAAGGCCATGTGACCGGCGCGGTCTTCATCGGCAAGGGGCGCTTTGAACTGAAACCGAAGGGGGCGGGCGAGCAGCGTTCGCTGGCATTGCTGACCAAGAGTGACGCGCTCTCGCAGGAGTTCTCCACCCTGGTGCTGCGCTTCAGCGATAACACAGCGGAGGAGATTCGCAAGGCTTCGGCTGGAACCGCTCCCGCGACGGATCGACGTGTGCGAGCGGCAGCCGAAGATTTGGCCAGAAACTATCGCAAAAATATGAGCGACAACGTTGAATTGCGGATTCTGGCCGACCTGCTGGGCGGCAGCGGTCTGGGACACTATTTTCTGGCCTCGCTGCGCATGGGGAATATGCTGACGGGGAAGAATCTGCTCTTCCTGATTGATCCCGAAGGAACCGCGCACTCCTCACCCGACGAGGTGGAGTTGACGACCTGGAGCGATGTTGACTTGCAGCCGTGGGTGGCTTACCAGATGCAAGCTGCTGATGAGAAGGAGCGCGGCAAACGCATTCAGGTGAGCGACGAGAAGCTCGACGTGACCTTCGACAAGGGCGGCATGATGAAGGCTTCGGCTGAGACGAGGTTTACGATGAAGCGCGATGGAGTGCGCGTGGTGCGGCTTAATCTTTATCCCACGCTGCGCGTCTCGGGAGTCTACAGCGAGAGCGGCGTTCCGCTGGACTTTGTGCAGGAGGATAAGGCGCTCGATCCAGAGTTTGCCGTAATTCTGCCCGAGCCGGCGAAGAAGGGCGACACGGTACGCTTGTTGACGGTCTACAGCGGCAAGGACGCACTGCGCGCCGACGGGAATGAGACCTACTACCTGATGAGTGGCGCGCGTGAGAGCTGGTATCCATCGGGCGCGGGCGAGATGGGCGACTTCGCCAACTTCCACATGACCTTCCACCTTCCCAAGAACCTGCAGATCGTAGCCACTGGCAAGCAGGTGAGCGTGGTCCCGGAGAGTGGAGGGATGATAAAGGCAGTGTGGGAGACCGATGCGCCGATCCCGGTAGCTGGCTTCAACTTGGGAAACTTCAAGTCGAATGCCACGAAGACGCCGCAGGGATTTGGGGTGAGCGCTTATGCCGACATCGGCCTGCCGGATAAATTTGCCCATCTGTCGGAGGCTGCGGAGGACGAAGGCGTTGCCGCACTGGGAAATCTGTCGTCCGTTCCGGCGCTGGCAAACGAGGTCTCGCAGGGAGTTGCTGCGATTCAGATCTACTCGGACTTCTACGGCAAGCTGCCCTACGACCACGTCGCGCTGACCGAGCAGACCGCATGCAACTACGGCCAGAGCTGGCCCATGCTGGTCTATCTGCCGCTGTGCGGATTCTGGGACAAGACGGTGCAGCATCAGTTGGGACTGCTCGACGGCGACGCCAGCTACTGGCGCGAGGTGACGCCGCATGAGGTCTCGCATCAGTGGTGGGGAAATCTGGTTGGTTTCAACAGCTATCGCGATCAGTGGATGAGTGAGGGATTCGCCAACTTCTCGGTGGGAATCTTTCTGCTGAATACATCGCCGAATATGGACTTGTACCGCGCCTTCTGGAAGGAGCAGCAGAAGAACCTGCTACAGAAGAATGCGCAGGGCGTGCGCGCGATCGATGCCGGTGCGCTGACCATGGGAGGACGCGTTTCCAATTCGAAGAACGGCGATGTCTACCAGTTGCTGATCTACAGCAAGGGCGCATACGTCCTGCACATGCTGGAGATGGCCTACTGGACGCCGCAGGGACAGGAAGCCGCGTTCAAGCGGTCGATGCAGCAGTTCGTCAAAGACTACGCGGGCAAGGCCGCGACGACCGAGGACTGGAAGGCGTCGATGGAGAAGACCATGCCTAAATCGCTCGACCTGCGCGGCGATGGCAAGCTGGATTGGTTCTTCGACGAGTACGTCAATGGCACTGAGCTACCGCACTATGCGATTGCCTCGGACTTTACCGTCGACGCGGATGGTGTCACCAGCGCGCATATCAAGCTGACCCAGAGCAATGTCTCGAAGAGCTTTGTAATGGTCATTCCAATCTATCTGCAAATGCAGAACGGCAATACCGTTCGTATGGCGAATATGGTGGTTCACGGCAGCGATTCGGTCGAACACACGTTTACGCTGGGCAAGCTGCCCTCACCCGCAAAGACCGCGTTGGTCAACTACAACGCGGATGTGCTGAGCGACAACTAACAACCTCCTCCTGCGCGGTTCTGTTGGAAACGCGCAGGAGAAGGCCGTTTATCTATCTAAAATAATTACGCTAGAAGCGAATCTCTTCGCGGGCGATCTCGCGGCGATCCTCGGCGAGGATGGTTCCGCGTTCCAGCACATGAGCCAGTTCGCGCACGTTGCCTGGCCAGTTGTGCTCCATCAGACGCTTTGCTGCGCCGGATGAGAGCCGCTTGATCGGCATCTCCTCGCCCAGCCGGCCCAGCAGATACTCCGCCAGTGGAAGAACGTCTTCCATGTGATTGCGCAATGCTGGCACTGAGACCGGAAAGACGGCCAGCCGGTGATAGAGGTCCAGACGGAAGGCTCGTTCCGAGACGCGTTGCAGCAGCGGCTGATGGGTCGCCGCAATCACGCGCACGTTCACGCGAATCGTCTCGTTGTCGCCGACACGTTGCAGTTCGCCGGACTCCAGAAAGCGCAGCATCTTGGCCTGTAGAGCCAGCGGCATCTCGCCAATCTCGTCCAGCATCAGGGAACCCCCATTCGCCGCTTCGATCCTTCCTGTGCGCGACTGTACGGCTCCGGTAAACGCTCCACGGGTGTGTCCGAAGAGTTCGGCTTCGAGCAGCGCCTCGGGAATCGCCGCGCAGTTCAGCACCACGAAGGGCTTGCTCGATCGCGCGCTCAGACTATGCACAGCCTTGGCCACTAACTCCTTGCCCACGCCAGTCTCGCCCTCAATCAGCACGGTCGAGGAGCGCGGCGCAACCAAGCGTATCAGGCGCGCCATCTCCAGCATTGCGGGACTCTCGCCGACCATCTCTGGCAGAGGCTGCGCCTGCCCACGCCGATGCGTCTCTTGCCTGACTTCCTCCTTGAAGATCAACGTCTGTAGAGGACGCTTGCTTGTAGCAGGAGCCGACTCGGAAGGCAGCGCTACGGCTATGTCCGCAGCCTGCGCTTCTTTTTTCTGGACGAATGTATGCCCGTTTTCCTCGGACCAAACTGAGTGGTGCGAGTACAGCGACTCCGCCATCTCCTGCGCGGCAATCGCTCGCTCTGCCTCGGGACCAAGCCTCTTTGCAGCCGAAAAGTGCGGTGTAGAGATAGGGAATAGATTTCTCTCCACTCGCTCACCGAAGTCGCTCACATTCTGCGAGCTTTCCTGCGCCTGACGCAGAGCGTACAGCAATTCGTTTCTTCGCGGGCTGTGCGCTTCCAACTCGTCCACTCCTTCATTGATCCACAGCAGATCCATCACGGGATAACGCAGACGCATCTCTCCGGCAAATTCGCCGACCTCCAGATCGGGAAGAACACTGTCCAGCACCATTGCCTCGGCGTTCTGCAACTCCAGCAGAGCCATTGCTTCGGCGCCTCCAGAGGCCTCGCGTACCTGCCAGCGCATCGCCGTCAACTCCCGCCGCAATCGTGCGCGAAAGTCTACATCTGCGCTGGCCAACAGTACAGTGCGCACCTCGGCCTTGTTTTCCAGACTGCTTAATCCGTATCCCATGAATACTCCCTGTCGGCTGCTGCTCTGTGTAGTGCCGCTCTTTCAGGATGTATGAGTAATAAAGCGTAAAAGCTGACGCTCTGCCCTGGTGTTGCCAGAGCAGAGCGCAGCTTCTAGGCGCACGCTTGCCTGGGAGCTGCGTACGACCTGTCAATTTTATTTGTCAACGATATACTCGTCGGGCCACCCAGCCTATATCCCGATCCGCGCACCGTCTCGATCAAACCTGTCTTGAGGTTGTGAAGATCGTCTCCATCCAACTTGCGGCGCAGGTAGTTGATATAGACATCGACGAGGTTGGTTCCCGTTTCGGTTGGCATCTGCCAGACTTCAGTGAGCAACTGGCTGCGAGACACGCACTCGCCGCAATGCATCATCAGAAACTCCAGCAGGGAGAACTCCTTAGCCGTTAGCTCGATGGATCGGCCTCCACGGACGACCTTGTGTTCAATCCTGTGTAACATCAGATCTCCGTGCCGCAGCACGGGATCGGAGAATTGCTCGCGCCGCCGCAGAAGCGCTCTGCACCGCGCCGTTAGTTCATAAAAGCTGAAGGGCTTCAATAGGCAATCATCCGCGCCAATGTCCAGACATTGCACTCGGGAGTTCAGATCGCTGCGACCAGTCAATACCAGTACGCAGGTGTTGTCATGACGCGCCCGCATCTCCGCCAGAACCTCCATCCCGTCGCGCTTGGGTAGGCTAAGATCCAGCAGAACCAGATCTGGATGATCGGATGCGCTGTGAGCCAGAGCCGCCTCTCCATCCTCGACCCACTCCACATGGTGACCTTCCAACTCCATCCCCGTTTTCAAAAATGACCCCAGGGCCTGATCGTCTTCCACTATCAGTACGCGCATAGAATTCCTCTGAATAGTATTCTGTGCAATACAGATGGGAAGTGACGGAATGATTCCTTGTCTCCGCTTCAATAACAATCCTGAACGGGTATGTATAGGTTCCACTATCAGATACATGATTGGTACAAACTAATGAAACAAATTTTTTGCGATGTCCCAAAAAGGGAATAATATTCGCAGAAAAATCGGCAGCTAATTGTATTTAGAGTTTTAGTTTTCAGTAATTTGGAAAGCATTTACCAAACCGTCACACGATCTCTTCTGTCTGCGAAGATAATAAAAGCCTCATTAGATTTTCTGGTGAATCTGCCAGTTTATTCTTCCGCCATAAGAGTTGAACATAAATGGAGCGTCTTCTAATGCAAGTCGTCCGGTTTCTCGCACTGCCCTTGCTTATTGCCACGTCCGCTTGTTCCCCGGCACAAAGCGCGACCGCCAAGTCGCCGATTACTGCGCGCCGAGCGCCAATTGCCGCGCCGATCACGGAGATTGCTCCACTCTCCAGTTCCGCAGTGAAGAGCCAGACCCTGTCCGCCGCCAGCGAGCCTGTACTCTCGCAGGCGGCCAAGCTCCGACTCTTGCGAGAGAAGATCAAGTACATCTTCGTTCTGTTTCAGGAGAACCGCTCCTTCGACTTCTACTTCGCCACCTATCCCGGCGCTGAGGGACTGTACTCGCATTCACCCAATGAAATCGCTGGATATACACAGCCCATCGTGAATGTGGACGGATCTGTCAGTCCAATATCTCCCTTCAAGATCCCCTTCGCCGTGGTTGATGCCATGGGCAATACGGTTCCTCTTTATCCATCGGACATTGCGTCGGTGAATCACAATCACACGGCCATTGCGAACAAGCTCGACCTGGACAGCAACCTTGTTGCGCGCAACGATCGTTACGCGCTTACCGAGGAGGGCGTGACGCTGAACGCGAACGGCAGGCCCAGCAAAGCTCCCTCGCTTGAGCGCAAGCAGTTCGGCGAACTGGTTCTGGCCCACATCGACTGCGATGCTGCGCCTTTTCTGTGGCGTTATGCCGACCGTTTTACCCTCTTCGACCACTTCATGGATACGGTCATCGGGCCGTCCACGCCGAACGCCATCGCCATGATCTCCGGGCAATCCGGCGAGACGCAGTGGATGCTTCACCCCGAGTTGGGCGAGAAGGGGCAACTGCCGGTCGTCGGCGACCCCGTTCCCTACTGGGGATCGTTGCTGGACACCAAGGGCGACCACCCGCGTCAGCCGAATCCCGCTCCCAAGGCGAAAGCCTCCGGTAGCAAGAAGCCCGACCCGCGCAGCAATCCCGCTCCCAACCTGACCTTTGCCACGCTGCCGCTCTCTTTTATGGGGAGCGATATAGAGAAGACTACTGCCGCAGACTACGATCCAGCCTTCGATCTGGCCGACGTGCAGTCCGACATCAAGAAGATTGCGGGCCACGGAGTCGCCGCCACCAACTGGGGTTGGTATCAGCAGGGCTACGACCACGAGCCGACCGACCCGACCGCCGTCGCCTCGCATGACAACTACATCGTCCATCACAACGCGCCGCAGTACTTCGGCTACGTTGCCAACAACCCGGACGTGAACACCCACATGCACGGACTGGGCGACTTCTTCGCCGATGTCGCGGCACAACGGCTTCCTGCCTCCGGCGTCTTCTACGTTCGCGGCGGCTATGGCAACATCTTTGGCGACAAGCCGCTCGACCCCAACCCAAACCTCGCTGCGGTCTTCAACGGAGACGACGACCACCCCGGCTACTCCGACTCGCAGCTCTCCGAGGCTCTGCTGGCGCGCGAGATCAACGCTATCGCCTCCAGCCCCTACTGGTCGCAGTCGGCGATCCTGATCGCATACGACGAGTCAGATGGACTCTACGACCACACCCGTCCGCGCGTCCGCTCACACGACGCCGCTGGTCTGCCGCTCGATCAGGGGCCGCGCATTCCGGCGATCCTCATCTCGCCCTATGCCGTTGTCCACGGAGTGTCGCACGAGCCCGCCGAGCACAGCTCCATCATCAAGCTGGTCGACGAACTCTTCGGCCTGATTCCGCTCGCTGATCTGCCGGACGAGGAGCGCGCCCGCGCCATCGGCGTCACCAAGTTTGGCCAGAAAGATCTGGGTCCGGCAGACGACAAGGTCGCGGGCGTCGGCGACCTGCTCTCCGGCTTTGACAACCTTAGACTGCTGGGCCGAGCCAAGCCGCTTCCCGCCAGCTACGCCGAGATTCCCGAGGCGGAGATCAACTCCTTCCCGCACGACAATGCGCAGGGGTGCAGTGTTTTACAGATCCGCCCCACCGACGCTGGCCGCTCCAACCCCATTCCCGCCGACTTCAACCCTCGGCCCGACACAACCCCCGGAATCCCAACCTCCGGCCACTGGATTCCATGAGGGCAGGCTCTTTCAGGTCTCGCGCAGGAAGGCTCTTGCTGGCAGGAGTCTGTTTTGCTATCCATCTTCTGCTCGCCATCTCGGTTCATGCGCAGACGCTGGCCCACATTCGTCAGAGCAAAGTTCTGCGCTGTGGCATCAACATCGAGACGCCGGAGTACTCCAGCTCTGACGATCATGGCCCGCGCCAAGCCTTCGACGCCGACCTCTGCCGCGCCGTCGCCGTCGCTGTTCTTGGCTCCCAGACTCGCGTCATCACGACGGAGTATCCCGACGATGTTTCCGCAGTGGCCGCGCTGCGAGCGGGTAAGGTTGACCTGCTTCCCACGCTCACGCTGGATCTGACCCACGCATCTCGCGCCGACCTCAGCTTTAGCCCGCCGGTTCTCTACGACGGCGTAGGTCTGCTCGTTCCCATCGCCGCGCACCTTTCTCAACCGTCCGACCTCTCCGACAAAAAAATCTGCTTCCTCGCAGAGACGGAGGTAGAAGTAGCCCTGCGCGCGTGGTTTCTCCAGCAGAATTTGAAGTTTCTTCCGTTTCCTTTTCAGGAAGAAGGCGAGATGGAGGCGGCCTTTGTCTCGGGGAACTGCTCGGCTCTGGCTGGTGATCTCACCCGTCTGGTCTCTACGCGCCAAGCCTTTGGGCCTCTTGCCTCGCGCTACCAGCTTCTGACCGATGCAGCCTCAGCCGCTCCGCTCGTTGTCTCCGAAGACCCGCTTGCCGCCGCCTCGCGCTCCAACGACCCAGCTTTCGCCAATATCGTCCGTTGGACGCTCGAAGTTCTCCTGCAAGCCGAAGCTCACGAACTTAATCAACAATCCATCGCCGCTACTCAGGCGGAGCTGTCCTCGCATAGTGGGTTATTGTCATCCCGCAACGCGATATTGTCATCCCGCAACGAAGCGGAGGGACATGCTTCTTCCGCCAACATTAGTTCCAATCCCACGGTGCGCATCCTCACCGGCCAGACTCATGAGATCGGACAGCGGCTGGGATTGGATGATGACTGGGCCGTGCGAGTCCTCGCCGCCGTGGGCAACTACGGCGAACTCTATGAGCGCGATTTGGGCACGCACTCGCCGCTCAATCTTCCTCGCGCGCAGAACCGCCTCGTCGAGGAAGGTGGATTGCAGCTTCCCTTGCCGTTGAAGTGAGGTTTGTTGGCTATGCGGGCTGTGAAACTACCCCCCCATTTTGTTTGTCATTCCCGAAGGGATTCTGCTTTTACTCGTTGCTCGTTGGGATACACCATTACGGGAACTGCCCTAGGCCGTATCGACATATAGCTCTTTTGTGCTTGCAGTTGTGCTTGCTGTTTGTCATTCCGCAGCGTAGCGGAGGAATCTGCTTTTCGCTCGCACCACGAAAATCTATCCCCTTGGGGGGAAATACTATAAAGACAACGGCAAAGACAACCGCAACGGCAAAAGCAGATTCCTCCGCTACGCTGCGGAATGACAAA
>JARLFY010000013.1 GCA_031296325.1 Acidobacteriaceae bacterium
CCGTCGGCGGCCATCACCACCGAATCGCCGCGCCGCACCGATAGTACAGTCGTTGAACGAACCCGTCTGTTATCACCAAGATCCAGAGGATGCGCGTCCGATCCAGCGAGATGATTTGTCTGCGAAATATTTGAGAGATCTTCAGGAGTCGTCTTCATAGTCAACCTCCAGTATATCGCCTGAAAGGTTCGAGGTTCGGATCTGGGATCTAGAACCAGCAGTTATAAGTGAGACAAAAACCGACCACGGATCAACGCGGATGAACACGGATTAAAGACAACATAGTCTTGTCTTATCCGTGAAAATCCGTGTTTATCCGTGGTCGTATCTGTTTTTAGTGCTAGGCGGTATCGACATATATCCGAATACAGCGTTTTGATCCGCAGCAGAGCTATAGGGCGGGCCTTCAGCCCTTGGTCGTTGTGCTGTGCGTTGCCCTATGCCGGGTGCCCCACCCATCGCCGATGAAACCGCGATGGATGTGGCGCCCGGCATAGTCCCACTTCACACCTAAAAACCGCGTCGCAAAGCAAAGTGTATATGTCGATACGCCCTAGCGACTCCACAGTTGAGTTCTCAAATGTCTGACATAGAATGCGTGGATGTTGCAATCCAAGTTGACATTCTTATATTTCTAGCGGCGTCGATTGCTCTGCTCTTGCCGATCAAGGCGTTTTTCTGGAGTTCCGCTAAAGACTAAACATCGTAAAATCTGCAATTTATGTATTTCAGCGCGTCCAATTGTCCCCCCATCTTTGCGGCGTACTTGTTCTTGCCGCAAAGGTGGGAGGCGAAAATCACGCGGTCATAGACTTGGCGAACAAGTCTCAGCGGCGTGCGCGAAAGAAGGCTGTAAGCAGAGCGCCGCACTCTTCGGCCAGCAAGCCGTTGCTGACTTCGACCTTGTGATTCAGTTGTGGGTGGTTCATCACGCTGAGTACCGACCCGCAGGCTCCGGCCTTCGGATCGGGAGCGGCGTAGACCAGGCGATGGATGCGCGCGTGAATAATTGCTCCGGCGCACATCGAGCAGGGTTCCAGCGTGGTGTACAGGGTGCATCCCTCCGCCAGACGATAGTTCTCCAGTGCGGCTCCGGCGTGGCGCAGTGCGACGATCTCGGCGTGGGCCGTGGGATCGTGGTCGCGCAGAACGCGGTTCTGTCCACGCGCGATGATCTCGCCGTTATGCACGATGACGGCGCCGATGGGAACTTCGCCATCGTCTTCGGCGGCGCGGGCTTCGGCGATTGCAGCTTGGAGATAGTCGAGGTCGTCAGTCATAACAGGCATAATCAAACTATAGATCGTCTAATACTATCTTCTGATGGGCTGGTAGAATCTGGCTTGTTCTGAGTGCAGGGCATTGCGCTCTGAACAAAGTGCGCCAGTCTTTCGTACAGTGTCATAAATCAGCTCTGGAACAGGGAGAAACGATGCGAGATCGATCGGTAGCGATATTGGTTGCCGTGCTCATGGCGGCGGGAGCGTCCTTTGCGCAGACGGCTGCTGCGACGCCGGGATCTTCGACTGCTCCAACCGCGTCTGCAAGTCTTGTCTTCGATGTGGCTTCGGTGAGACCGTCCGCTCCGTCGGATATGAGAAAGATGATGGAGGATCTACAGGCGGGCAAGAGGCCGGAGTCTCTGCATGTCGACGGCGCGCGCGCGACCTTCACTTACATGTCGCTGAAGGAACTGATTGCATACGCGTTCAAGGTCAGAAGCTATCAGGTCAGCGGTCCGGATTGGCTGAGTACCGATCGATTCGACATTCTGGCGAATCTGCCGGAGGGAGCCAGCAAGGACGACGTTCCAGCCATGATGCAGGCGTTGTTGGCGGAGCGATTTAAGCTGGTGGAGCATCCCGCGACGATGGAGCAGACTGTGCTGGGGCTGCTGGTCGCCAAAAGTGGCCCAAAGCTGAAGGAGGCCACCGAGAAGCCCGTGGCAATCGACGAGAGCGCGCCGTTGAAGCCGGGTGAATCCAGGCAGGACACAATCGACGGGCCGATTCACTTGATCAAAAACGCGGACGGATCAACGACCTACAATCTGGGTGTGCGAGGGTCGTTCACGCTGAAGTTCAACAGCGAGAGCCGATCGATGCACATGGAGGCGAACTCGATCACCATGAAGGGATTCGCCGGAATGCTGACGACGCTTGGCGGAGGCGAGGGCAGGCAGGTGGTCGATATGACCGAGCTAACCGGAACCTATCAGGCCGCAGTCGACTTCTCGCTAATGGATCTTGCGACAAGTCTGCATGACTCGGGAATCGATCTGCCGACCCGCCCGGGCAGCGGCTCGTATAGCGCGGAGGCAAGCGATCCAGAGGGCGCCGCGACCGTCTCGGCTGCGCTGGCAAAGCTCGGACTCAGGTTAGAGAAGCGCAAGGCCGCCGTAGAGCGGCTGGTGGTAGACCGCATAGAGAAGAACGCTACGGAAAACTGATTCGCTCGGAGTGAAGGGGAAGAATCCCCGCATTTTGTTCGTGCTACTAATGTCTATACCATTGCCTAAAATGCTCTAAGTTTTTATCTGTCAGAGATGTTATACCGCATCGGATTGCTCAGCTTGCTGTGGTGGCGACCGTAGAAGTAATAGATCACCAGGCCGATGAGCAGCCAGATTACCAGGCGCAGCCACGTCTCGCCGGGCAGGCCCAGCATCATCGCCAGCGAGATGATGATGCCGAGAATCGGCGTGACGGGCGAGAAGGGAGCGCGGAAGGGACGCGGCAGGGCGGGCTTGCGATGGCGCAGAACCAGAATTCCCGCGCAGACGATGATAAAGGCCAGCAGCGTTCCGATGCTGGTCATCTCGCCCAGCTTGTCCAGAGGAATGGTGGACGCGAAGACCGCGACGACCAGCCCCACCGTGATCGACGAGAGGTACGGGGTGCGGAACTTGTGATGAATCTTGCTGAAGACCTTGGGCAGCAGGCCGTCCTTCGACATGGAGAAGAAGACGCGGCTCTGGCCCAGCAGAAGCACCATCATGGTGCTGGTGAGTCCGCCCAGTGCGCCGATTTTGACCAGCAGGCTGCCCCACTTTACTCCGGTCGCGTCGATGCCGACGGCCAGCGAGTCCGGCACGTTCAGGTAGCGATAGTTGACCAGCGCGGTCAGCACCAGCGCCACCAGAATGTAGATCACGGTGCAGATCAGCAGCGAGCCGAGGATGCCGATCGGCATGTCGCGCTTGGGCTTTTTGGCCTCCTGCGCGGCGGTGGAGACGGCGTCAAAGCCGATGTAGGCGAAGAAGATTACGCCCGCTCCGCGCAGTACGCCAGACCATCCAAACTCTCCGAATTTACCGGTGTTAGGAGGCAGAAAGGGATGCCAGTTGACGCGTGGCATCTCTGGGTGATGCAGAATGGTGTATCCCCCAACGGCGAGGAAGACGGCCAGAACGGTCAGCTTTACAGCGACGATAACGCTGTTGAAGTTGGCCGATTCCTTGATGCCGATGACCAGAATCGACGTCGTCAACAGAATGCCGATGAAGGCGATCAGGTTGAACACGCCGTGGCGTTGCGGCAGCGTCGCCGGGTCGATGCCGAGTTGCGCAAGCTTCTTGGCCACGCGGCCCAGGAACTCCCAGTTGCCGTTGTAGAGGACGAAGACCGAGCCGGGCGTTCCGGCCAGCTCAGGCGGCAGACGCAGTCCAAAGTCCTGCCCCAGCGAGAGGACGTAACCGCTCCATCCGGAGCAGACGGTGGCCGCGCCGAAGGCGTACTCCAGAACCAGATCCCAGCCAATGATCCACGCAAAGATCTCGCCCAGCGTTGCATAGCCGTAGGTGTAGGCCGAGCCGGCGATCGGAATCATGGCGGAAAACTCCGCGTAGCAAAGCCCCGCGAAGACGCATCCGATGGCCGCGAGAACGAAGCTGTAGACCACCGCTGGGCCTGCGTAACGAGCGGCTGCCGGGCCGGTCAGCACGAAGATTCCCGTGCCGATGATGCATCCGATCCCCAGCGCAATCAGGCTGGTCGCGCTCAGCGTGCGGTGCAGGGTGTGGTCGCCGGTCTCGGCTGCCTCGCCCATGATGGCTTCCAGTGGCTTGGTTCTAAACAACATCGACATGCGCGCGTCCGTCTCCTGATTTGCAGGGAGCTTCTTGTGGCTAGAGCATTGTTGAATTGCCAATAGACCAAGAATGGTTTGTCATTCCATAGCGAAGCGGAGGAATCTGCTTTTGCTAGCGCCACGACGGTCTACACCATTAGCAAAAAGGCTCTATGTTTCTTTGTCTGTATTTCTATCGCAGAGTATTGCTTCTTTAGTTTTACCGCAGACGGGCAAGAAAGTCCCGCGCTACTTGCTCGACGCTCTCGTCGGCTGCGAATAGCGCGGAGATTATGGCGATGGAATCCGCGCCTGCTTCGATGACGCTGCGGGCGTTGGCGCGCGTGATGCCGCCGATGGCGACCAGCGGCTTCGCAGTCAACGCGCGGGCGCGGCGAACGCCTTCGAGGCCGACGACGGGCGCGGCATCCAGCTTTGTCCCAGTAGAAAAGACCGGCCCAATGGCGATGTAATCGACTCCACCGACTGGGTGCCTCACGTCTCGATCTTGCGACGCGGGATCGGCGGCGCGCACCTGCTCCTCGCTGTGGGTCGATATGCCGACGATTGCGTCCGGCCCAACGATGCGGCGGGCCTCTTCTGGCGATAGATCTCCTTGCCCAACGTGGACTCCGTCGAAGCCCGCGAGGACGGCAAGGTCCGCGCGGTCGTTCATTATGAGCTTGCAGCCGCTGCCAGCCATCGCTTCGCGCAACGTCGCCGCGCCACGCAGCACCTCCTGCGGCGAGCCATTCTTATTGCGATACTGTACCAGACCAACGTCCGCCGCGCGCAGCTCCCGCGCAAAGTCTGCCAACGCGATACCTCGCGCCGCGAGCACCTGCACATCTGCAATAGCATAAAGTTGAGAAACGACCATAGCGCTCTTTTGAACTCAAGCTGGGATATGTGCTACTTGCAATGAAAGACGGGCTTGCGCTTCTCGAAGAAGGCGCGGATGCCCTCTTGATAATCCTCGCTGTCGTAGACCTCGCGACGCAGGGCCTGAATGCGTTCGTAGACCTCTGGAGGAATGGGATGGGCCGAGGTCAACACGCGCAGCTCCTCTTTCAGAATGCGCAGCACCAGAGGCGATACCATGCCGATCTGCATGGCCAACTGATGCGTGAAGCTCTCCAACTCTGCGGTCGGAACGACGTGGTTGATGACGCCGCAATCCATCAGGCGTTGTGCCGCAACCGGCTGCGCGGTAAACAGCATCTCCTTAATGAAGGGAATACTGGCGACCTTCATGAAATTCAGAATCCCGGAGATATTGTAGGGAACGCCCAGCTTGGCTGGCGTGATGGCAAAGGTCGCCTGCTCGCTGGCGACGATCAGGTCGCAGCTCATCACCATCTCACAGGCTCCGCCCCAGACCGATCCCTCGATCATGGCGATTACAGGGCAGGGATGGGTTTGAATAGCGCGAACCACCTGGCGTAGCGGGTCGTTGTAGGTGAGCGGATCGCGACCGTTGGTCGGTAGCTCGGTGACCTCGTGTCCGGCGGAAAAAACCTTCACTCCGGGCATTGCACGGAGCAGGACTACGCGCAGATTCTGCTCCTTCATCGAATCGAGCGCAGTGGTTATATCCTCAATCAACTCGCGGCTCAGTGCGTTCACCTTAGGGCGATTGAGTGTAATTGTTCCGACGACTCCGCTGACTTCTATGATGACTGTAGACATACACGCTCCTATGTCTATCCTAAGCCAATCGCGCCAGTGTCGAAGTCACGGCCTTTTCCCCAATGGCGTAGCGTGTCGTGGAGTAAACAAGCAGATTCCTTTGCTGTCCTACGGAATGACAACAAAAATGATCGGTGGCATCGGTGTAGATCGGTGTTAAGCCTTAGCTTTTGCCTCGGCCTCAACCTCTTCCTTCTTCTTCGCCGCCTGCCGCTCGAAGAAGCGCTCCATGAATTTGGTGTCGATGCCGCCTGCGCGGAACTCTGCGTCGGCGAAGATCTTCTGGTGCATCGGGATCGAGGTAAAGATTCCCTGCACCACAAACTGCGAGAGGGCGCGCTGCATCTTGTCCATCGCCTCTTCGCGATCGCTTCCGTGGCAGACCAGTTTCGCAATCAGCGAGTCGTAGTACGGCGGCACAACTCCCTCGGCGTACTGCGCCGTGTCGACGCGGACTCCGTTGCCTCCGGGCAGGTTGAAGACCGAGATCGTTCCCGCGCTGGGGGTAAACTTCTCCGGGTGCTCGGCGTTGATGCGGCACTCGATGGCGTGGCCAGTGATGGCGACTGGCTTGGTGACGATGTCGGCGAGATTCTCTCCCGCAGCGATGCGGATCTGCGCCTTCACCAAGTCGATTCCGGTGACCATCTCCGTGATGGTGTGCTCCACCTGGATGCGAGTGTTCATCTCGATGAAGTAGATCTTGCCGTCCTCGTCCATCAGGAACTCGATGGTTCCGGCACCCCAGTAGCCGACGTCGCGCAGGCATCGCTCGATGGTTCTGCCCAGTTCGGCGCGCAACTTGGGCGAGATCATCAGGCTGGGCGCCTCTTCGATCAGCTTCTGGTGGCGGCGCTGGATGGAGCATTCACGCTCGCCCAGGCTGAGGACGTTGCCGTGCTCGTCGGCCAGCACCTGAAACTCGATGTGGCGCGGGCACTCGATGAACTTCTCCATGTAGAGGTCGCCGTTGCCGAAGGCTCCTGCGGCCTCTCCCGCTGCCTGCTGATAGAGCGTGGGCAGTTCGGCGGCGCTGCGGCAGATACGCATTCCGCGTCCGCCTCCGCCTGCCACGGCCTTCAGAATGACCGGATAGCCGATGCTGCGCGCGCAGTCCAGCGCGGCGGCCTCGCTCTCCAGAATGCCGTCGGAGCCGGGAAGAATCGGAACCTTGGCCTTCTTCATGGTCTGGCGCGCGGTGGATTTTTCTCCCATCAGGCGCGTGACCTCGGGCGGTGGCCCGATGAACTTGATGTTGGAGGCGCGGCAGACTTCGGCAAAATTGGCGTTCTCGCTGAGCAGTCCGTAGCCGGGATGAATCGCGTCCACGTCGGTAATCTCCGCCGCAGAGATCACGGCGGGAACGTTCAGGTAGCTGTCAGCCGAGCGCGGCGGGCCAATGCAGATTGCCTCGTCGGCAAAGCGCACATGCAGGCTGTTGCGATCCGCCTCGCTATAGACGGCGACGGTGCGAATGCCCATCTCCTTGCACGCGCTAATGACACGCAGCGCAATCTCACCCCGATTTGCAATCAAAATCTTACGAAACATACTCACCAAAACTTTCCGTCGATCCAAACAATTCGC
>JARLFY010000063.1 GCA_031296325.1 Acidobacteriaceae bacterium
ACAGTCAACCGTTCCTTCTGTAATCGCGCCAGCGCAAGCCGTCGCATGGAATTCACCGAATGTTCAACACGTCTATGGCCTTCCCAACGCAAAACTAAACGAAAAAGGCTCGCTTACCATAGACGCAAATGGATTGAAGTTCGCGGGAAAATCCAGCCACGTCGAAATTCCGCTTCAGTCCATCAAAGCTGTCAGCGCGGGCAATCAAAGAGTTGAACTTTGGGGAATGAAGGGACGCATTCTGAGGATGGGGATCCCGGATGGTGGCGGACTGGTTGCGGCCATGTTGCTGCAACACAAGGTTGACATGCTTACGATTGAGTTCAGCGACAGCAATGAGGCTTACCACGGGGTCGTGTTTATTCTCCCAGAGAATGAAGCGGATCAGGCAATACAAACTTTTGCAAAGATGCCTGTAGTTCAACGTGATCCTAAAAGCAGTGCGTGTCAGGATGGATGGGTGAGACCAGATTCGGTACTCGTTTCAGCGCCGAACTGGGATCAGGCCAAAGTTCCAGCGGCATACCGAGCGCTTGTTTACGAACATATGATCGATAGATTGCGTCACATGAAAGAGATTGATCGAGTGTATCGCGATGGAGAAACGACTACACAGCAGGGATGTCCTCAATATACGATTGGTCTTTCGATTACAGGCTTCAAGCCGGGAAGCTCGGTGCAGCGCGCATGGACTGGCCCGATAGGAATGTTCGTTGGAACTACACAGATGGTCTTCGACGCTACAATTTCTGATGCCACTGGAAAACTCAATCTGCACAAAGAAACTAAGGCCACAGTGCGAGGCGAAACAGAGAGTACCAATGTGGCTAATGAAATTGCGAAGAAACTGACCAAGCAGTTTTCCGCAGCACGGAAGAAAGTGGCAGGCAGGAATCTAGCGAAAGGGCCAGAAGCTCGTGTTTCATAATGATCTATCGCCAAATCGCACGTCACCACAAAGCGCTCATGTACATTATATGAGCCTAAGAAAACAGAAATAGAGGATCGTGGAACCTTGAACAAGCACGAGGTCAAAACAAAAGAGACGCGAACGCTTCTGATTAAGGCTGCGGAGAAAATCTTTGTTCGAGACGGCTACGAGGGAGCAGAGTTGGGCGAGATTGCGACTCTGGCCGGACGTACAAAAGGGGCCATTTACGCACACTTTAAAAGCAAAGAAGACATCTTTCTCGCACTCGTTGATGAGCAGGCAAAACGCGTTCGGTCTGAAATGTCGAAGCTGCTTGCCGGCTCGACGAGCCAGGAAGAGAATCTCTCTGTCTTCCGCAAGTTTTACATGAAACAGACCGAAGATCAGACGTGGGCCATGCTGCTTCTGGAGTTCAAGCTCTTCGCAATCCGTCATCCAGATTTAAAAGAACAGCTCCAGAAGCGCTATGACGAGATCTATCCCATAAATCCAGAAAAAACATATACCGAACTCCTAGGCTCAGTGGGAAAGGGACGGGATGTAGTGAGCCGTTCTGTCGCTGTTCACATCATCATACCGTTGCTGTCTGCGATTGCTTTAGAAGCCACATTTTCACCGACCTACATAGGAATACGAACCCAGAAAAAGGTGGCTGAGTTGATTTTTGACACTCTTCTCCCGCAGCCGAACAACAAGTAGCCAGTTTGACTGACGGCCAGTCTTCATCAACCTGTTCGGATGTATAGATGGTTGAGGAGATCAGACCTTCGGCTTGACATGGACGCGCGGGGCGGCAATGCTAGAGCTTCGCGTGTTAGTGGCCGTGTGGTGTGCGCAAAAGGGGGATCGGCTGCGTAGATTGAGTTTACCTTGGAGGCTTCTGGCTTGAATTGCCGTGTGTTTCATCACGATCATTGCTTCGATGGCGCGTGTTCGGCGTCAGTGTTTACGCGCTTCTATCGCGAGTGCATTGGCGCGGCGGAGTTCTCCTACCACGGGCTGATGCATCAGGCCGCAGGCGTGCCGTTTGACGAGTCGGCGCTGATCGACGGCGACAACGCCATTGTGGACTTCAAATACTCGACCTCGCCCAAGGTGACGTGGTGGTTCGATCATCACCAGAGCGCGTTTCTGACTCCCGAAGATCGAATGGATTTTATGGCCTGGCAGGCGCAGGCGAACTCGACGGGCGAAGGAACGAAGAGTGCGCGGCAGAGTGGGAAGTTCTACGACCCCAATTATGTCTCCTGCACCGGCCTGATTCTCGACGTGGCTGCAAACAAGTTTGGCTTCAGCACCAAGGGGCTGGAGGAGTTGCGCTATTGGGCCGACATTGTTGACGGAGCGAAGTACGAGAGCGCGGATGCGGCTGTCGGAATGACTGCTCCCGCGATGAAGTTGACCATGGTGATCGAGAACTCCGGGCCGGGATTTGTGACCCGCGTGATTCCGTTGCTGACCGAGATGAGCTTGCAGGAGGTTCTCGACCAACCCTTTATTCAGGCCGAGTTGGGGCCGCGGATGGAGCGGCATCTGGCCGGCATTGAGTTGCTGCGCGAACGCATCAAGCTGGAGCGCGACGTGACCACCTTCGACATCACCGACCGCATCACCGAGGGCTACAACAAGTTCATTCCCTACTATCTGAACCCGACGGCGGTCTACAACGTGGGTCTGAGCCGGTCGAGCTTTCGCACCAAAATTTCGGTGGGAACGAACCCCTGGACCACGCTGCCGGTCTCCGAGTTGGCAAATCTGGCGGAGATCTGCGAGAGCTACGGCGGAGGAGGACACGCCCGGGTCGGCGCCGTCAGCTTTGCGCCGGATAAACAAGAAGACGCCCGCAAAGCCGCTGGAGAGATTGCGGCCCTGCTGCGGTCGCGGGCGTAGAGCCGACCACGGATCAACACGAATTAAAGACAGAGTGGTCTTGTTATATCCGTGTTTATGCGCAATTATCCGTCATTGTTTTAAAAGCCGGAGTTCCCCTATTCAAAAGCAGGACTCATGGAATAGGCTACTGTCGAAAGATTATTTGAAAATCTTTTTGCATTCTGATTGACTCTGACAGATAATATGCGATATGGTGTTATTGCAGTCAGAAACGATCAACATCTCTCAAAACAAGGCAGTCGGATCAATCAATGAAATGTCTTATCCCGAATATTGGTAGCACGTCGTTCAAGTATCGCGTCCTGAATATGCCGGAAGAGACGGCGTTGGCCAATGGCCGCGTGGAGCGAATCGGACAGGCGGGCGGCGATTGTCCGGACTATCCTTCGGCAATTCGCAAGTGTATCGACGATGTGGTCGGCCCGGGCAAGGCTCTAAAGAGTCTGGCAGAGGTTGAGGCGATCGGCTTCAAGGTGGTTCATCCCGGTCCGCTGACTGGCCCGCGATTGGTTGACGACGAGTTGATCGCGCAGATGGAAGAGTTCTCTTTCTTCGCTCCCGCCCACAATCCTCCCTATATTGCTGCAATGAAGGCCTTCCGCCACGAGCTTCCCAATGTGCCACTGGTTGCGGTCTTCGAGATCACGCCCTACGCGGGACTGAGTGAAGCGGCGACGACCTACGCGGTTCCCTACGAGTGGCGCACCAAGTATGGCATTCGCCGTTACGGATTCCACGGCGCCAGCCATCGTTCGGCCAGCGAGAACGTGAAGGCTCAGTTCAACAAGCCTGGACTGCGGCACATCTCCTGCCATCTGGGCGGAAGCTCCAGCATCGCCGCCTTCCTCGATGGCGTTGCAGTGGACACAAGTTTTGGAACATCCCCGCAGTCGGGCCTGCCACAGAATAATCGCGTTGGCGACATTGACTCCTTTGCTGTACTCTTCATGATGAAGAAACTCGGAGTTGGTCCGGACGAGATGGCGAAGCTGTTGGGAAGCAAGTCTGGACTGGCCGGAATCAGCGGCACCAGCGGCGATATGCGCGACATGGAAGAGGCGGCGGCCAAGGGCGATCATCGCTCGCAGCTTGCGCTGGACGTCTATGTGCGAGCCATCCGCCACTATATTGGAGCCTTCATGGTGGAGTTGGGCGGAGTCGACGTCATCAGCTTCTCTGGCGGAATCGGCGAGTACAGCCCGTATACGCGCTCGGCGGTCTGCAAGAATCTCACCGCGTTTGGCGTGGAACTGGACGAGGCGGTCAACAGCAAAGCTCGCACGGCGCAAGCGCTTTCGACCGAAGGTTCTGTAGTAAAGGTTTTGATTATTCCGGCGGACGAAGAGAGCGTCGTCGCCCGCGAGACAGTGAATGTAGTTCAACGCGTAAGTGCAGGTCAAACAATCTAGCCGTAAATTGAATGGCAGTGAGTCAACCTATGGCATGTGGAAGCTCGGTACTAAATAATTCGTCTCAGTCCGCCGACCGTTCTCTGGTTGAGCAGATCGTTCGTCAGGTCACGATGGAGTACCTGAATCGCGAAGGTGCGGCGCGCGCAGGCAAGAGCCTGTCGCCGGTGCTTACCGTTCTGGCTTCGGCGCGGCACATGCACATCTGCCGCGAAGACATGGACGTTCTCTTCGGAAAAGGCTCGGAGTTGACGGTCTACAAACCGCTCTTTCAAGCGGGAAACTTTGCCTCCAACGAGAAGGTGACAATCATCGGGCCGCGCAGCCGACTGATCTCCAACCTGCGCATTCTGGGGCCAATGCGTCCGCAGTCTCAGGTGGAGCTAGCCTTCACCGACGCGTTCAGCCTGGGCTTTGACCAGATTCCGGTGCGTCTCTCCGGCGATATTGCAGGGACTCCAGGAGCGATCATCATGGGGCCGAAGGGCACCATCGAGCTGAAGCAGGGTATTATTCGTGCGGCGATTCACGTCCACATGAACCCAGCCGAGGCAGCCTACTTCGGAGTCAAGCAGGGCGACCTGATGAAGCTCCGCGTAGGCGGCGCAGCCAGCACGACCTTCAACAACGTACACGTTCGCATCGACCCAAACTCGCGGCTGAACGTACACCTGGACACCGACGAGGCCAATGCAAGCGGTATACATCTGACCAAAGACATTGAACTGGTTAAATAGTTACTCCGGCAATTCTTAATTCGTTCAAGTAATTCATGTTTTATAGATAGATATTTTCGGTAATGGAAGTAAATAAGAGAGGACTCGATGAAACAAGCGCTTGGAATGATTGAAACGAAGGGTCTGGTTGCGCTGTTCGAGGCAACCGACGCGATGCTGAAGTCGGCAAATGTCAACTTTATCGGCTGGCAGTCGGTAGGTTCTGGAATGGTCACCGCCTTTGTTGAAGGCGATGTGGCTGCGGTGAAGGCCGCAACCGATGCTGGCGCAGAAGCCGCCTCGCGAATTGGCGAAGTGGTTGGCGTTCAGGTGATCTCGCGTCCCCACGACGAGCTTCCCTCTTTTGTGCAGGGGCAGCCGAAGGCCGCAGCAGCAGCCAAGAAGTAGGCATACAGCCACCGGAACAGGCGTGACGCCCTAAGAAAACGACACGGCCACCGGCAAAGATTGCCCCACGGGCATAGGAGACAAGATGAGTCAAGCAATTGGTTTGGTAGAGACAAAGGGCCTCGTCGGACTGGTCGAGGCATGTGATGCGATGGTGAAGGCAGCCAGCGTCGAACTCGTGAAGACGGTGCAGATCGGCGGCGGCTTTGTGACCGCAGTCGTTCGTGGCGATGTGGGCAGCGTTCGTGCAGCCGTTGATGCCGGTTCGGCAGCAGCCAAGACCGTCGGAGAGTTGGTCGCGTCGCACGTGATCGCGCGTCCGCACGATGCTCTGATTGAGAGCTTCCTGAAGTAGTTCGAGCCGTATTCTTCTGTGGATTTATTACGCGGAATCAATCGGCACGAACCATCCAGACATTAGTCGCTGAATATTAAGTAACAAGAAGATTCGGGAGAATTGAAATGGCCAATGAAGCGATTGGAATGATTGAAACGGTAGGCCTGATTGCAGCAGTACAGGCTACCGACGCGATGCTGAAGGCTGCGAGCGTTGAGTTCGTGGGCTGGAACAAGATCGGCAGCGGGCTTTGCTCGGTGTTCGTTCAGGGCGATGTAGGCAGCGTTCGCGCAGCCGTCGATGCTGGTGCAGCCGCTGCAAGCACGGTGGGCAAGGTGCAGAGCGTCCATGTAATCGCGCGTCCCAGTGGCAATCTCTCGTCCGTATTGCCGAAATAGTTGATGTTTGCTGCATCGGGGAGACGGCGACGGTTCCCCGATGCCTGCAAGAGGTGAGCGGGCATGTTTATTGCAAAAGTGATTGGCAACGTCGTCTCCACGCAGAAGAACGAGAAGTTTCGCGGAATGAAGCTGCTTCTGGTTCAGCCCTATGTCAGCAAAGGGGGCAAGCTGGAGATCTCGGGCAGTTCGGTGGTGGCCGTTGATAGCGTAGGCGCGGGAGTGGGCGAGTGCGTCCTGTTCACGCAGGGAAGCTCGGCCCGCCTGACGTCCTCGACTAAGGATACGCCGGTCGATGCAGTCATCGTGGGCATCGTAGATACCGTTGAAGTGGACGGCAAAGTAATGGAGAAGCCATAAATGACGAATCAAGAGCAGGTGATCGCGGATATCGCGAAGGAGGTCGTGTCGAGACTTCGCGCCCAGACGCAACAGCCGCATACGACCACGACGCCAAACTACGCGCCCGCCATTGCATCGGTGTTCGCTAGCCCGAGCAACAGCGCAGAAGCCCACGACGGAGTCTTTTTGACCGTGGATGAGGCCGTTCGCGCGGCGTATGAGGCACAGAAAAAAGTTCAGGAGATGAGCCTCGAAGAGCGCGGCAATATGATCTCCATTATCCGTCGCATCAGCATCGACCGTTGTGAAGAGCTGGGCCGGATGGAGTTGGAAGAGACCAAGGTCGGGCGACTGGATCACAAGATTCAAAAGCTGAAGAACATGAAGTATGTGCTCGGCATTGATGCGATGCGCAGCGATGCGCGCACCGACAAGTCGGGACTGGTGCTGATTGAGCGCGCGGCCTGGGGCGTCATTGGCATGTCGCTTCCTGTCACCCACGCAGTGCCGACGATGGTGGCCAACGCGATCAACATTCTGGCCGCAGGCAACACGGCGATCTTTGCTCCGCACCCCTCGGGCAAGCGCGTCTCGCAGTATGCTTTGCAGCTCTTCAACCGCGAGATCGAGCGCGAGTGCGGCGTAGCCAACGTCATCACGACGGTGCTGGAACCCACAATTGAATCCGCGACGCAGATGTTTCAGCATCCGCAGGTTGCCCTGCTCTGCGTTACGGGCGGACCGATGGTTGTCGCTGCGGCGAGCAAGTACGGCAAGCGCGTCATCGCGGCAGGCCCGGGAAATCCTCCGGTCGTCGTCGACGAGACCGCCGACCTTGACTTGGCGGCGCGCTCCATCATCGAGGGCGGCGGCTTTGACAATAATCTGCTCTGCATCGGCGAGAAAGAAGTCTTCGTCGTCGCATCGGTTGCTACTGCATTTATGGATGCGATGCGTCGCGCCGGCGGATTCGAGTTGGACAAGCCCGCCATCGAGAAGCTGACGCAGGCCGCCTTCACCTTCGACGGCGACGGCAAGGGCTGCGCCCGCGCTCATGTTCGCAAGGAGTTGGTCGGCAAGGATGTTTCGGTGCTGGCTGCCGCGGCTGGAGTCAGCGTTCCGGCCAACGCACAGATTCTCTACGGCATTACGGATGAGAATCATCCCTTCGTCGTGGAAGAGCAGATGATGCCGTTTATTCCGATCGTGCGCGTGCTGAATGTTGAAGCGGCCATCGCAGCGTCGGTGAAGGCGGAGCATGGCTACCGTCACACGGCCATCATGCACTCGAAGGACGTGGGCAATGTAACTCGTATGGCGCGCGCCTTGAATACGACGATCTTTGTCAGCAACGCTTCGTCGCTGGCATCGTTGGGATTCGGCGGGCCGGGCTATCTGAGCCACAGCATTGCAACCCCGACCGGCGAAGGCATCACAACCCCATTGACCTTTACCCGCGAGCGCCAGATCACCATTGGCGGCGCCTTGAGGATCATCTAACCATGTTCCTCGCCCGCATCGACGGCACGGTAGTTCCAGCAGCCAAGCACGATAGCTTGGACGGCTGCCGCTTCCTGATTGCCCAACGGCTTGAGGCCGACGGCAGTTATGGAGCGGAACCGGTGATCGTCGTCGACTGGATGGGCGCGGGACAGGGGCAGACTGTGATGATCTCAAACGACGGAGATATTGCTCGCGAACGCTACGGCAATACGACTCCGGCGCGCATGGTCGTCGCAGGGCTGGTGGATCAGGTACATATTCCGCAGCCGCGCAGCGCAGGGAGGGCAGCATGAGACTGGGCATCGTTCGCGGACATGTCGTTCTCAACCCGGCTATTCCAGAGCTTCAGGGAAAGACGCTGGTGGTGCTGGAGCCGGTAACGATGGCCAATCTGAAGGCAAAGAATGGATTGGCTGGCGGCAAATCTCTGGTTGCGGTCGATGGACTGGGCGCAGCAAAGGGTCAGATGGTGGCATTTACAGAGGGGCGCGAAGCTGCGAATCCCTTCTGGCCAAAACAAGTTCCCGTGGATGCGTACTGCACGTTGATTATTGACACCATTACAACAAGCAACAACCAACAACAAGGATCTGAGGTGAAGCAGTGAGTAACGGCGAAGTGAAACAGATTGATCTCTCCAGCCAGAATGTACTGGCTATGCGCGATGCTGAGAGCGCTCTTGCAGCCGGTGCGACCCAAGTCAAGGTCTGCCCGCGTGGCGTGATTACCCCTTCGGCGCGCGACTTCCTGCGCGAGCATGGCATTGAGGTGACGACTGGCTCAGCCACCGTTGCCGCTACCTCCTCCGCCAGCTCTGCTTCGGCTCCTACGGCTGCTCCGGCTCCTGCGGCAACCAAGCGCAGCCCTGCCGATCCGCGGCTCTTCTCGACGCCGGAAGCTGAGGCCGTCAAGAAGGAGATCTGCGCAGTGGGCAAGAAGCTGTGGAATCGTTCCTACGTCGATGGCAACGGAGGCAACATCTCCTTCCGCATCGGGCCGAACGAGGTGATCTGCACCCCGACCCTGATGAGCAAGCTGGATCTGACCCCCGAAGACCTCTGCCTGGTCGATCTGGACGGCGTTCAGGTTGCCGGCAAGAGGCCGCGCACCAGCGAGATTTTCCTGCACCTGGAGATCTACAAGGCTGTTCCCGAGGCCAAGTCGGCGGTACACTGCCATCCGCCACATGCGACCGCTTACGCGATCACAGGCCGCGTCCCGCCCAACAACATTATTCCGGAGTTTGAGGTCTTCGTCGGCAAGGTTGCCGTATCGCCGTACGAGACACCCGGCACTGCAGCCTTTGCGCAGACGGTTATCCCCTACGTTCGCGAACACAACACCGTGTTGCTCTCCAACCACGGCATCATCTGCTGGGCTGACACAGTGACTCATGCAGAGTGGTACGCCGAGGTTGTGGACACCTACTGCTGGACGCTGATGAACGCCTCGATGCTGGGAGTGCCAATCTCGCAGATCTCCGAGAAGCACACCGCCGACCTGCTCAACATCAAGAAGAGCCTTGGTCTGCCGGACTCGCGCTTCGACACCGAAGGGATCAGAGAGTGTCAGCTCTCCGATGTCGATATGCCGAACTCGATTGCTCTGCTTCCCTGCTCCAAGGATGGCACCAGTCCTCTCTCTTCCGATGGACCAGAGATGGATCGTCTGGTGAAGACCGTTACCGACGCAGTCATGAATGCGATGAAGGCATCCTAAGCCCGTTTTACCGTGAAGGAAGCACACTGAAAGTAATGGATGCATCCTGCAACTCGCGGTACTCGGCTACAAAACGATGAAAGCTGCTGAACGACAACTGCGAATGCGCCAGATGCTCGCGACGAAGGATTTCCTTAATCTGGAGACCCTTTGCCGCGAGCTTGACGCGTCTGAATCCAGCGTTCGCCGCGACCTTGATCTGCTGGAGGCCGAGGGCGTACTCAAGCGAGTCTATGGCGGAGCGGTTCCGGTGCAGACGACTGGCAGCGGAGCCTTCGATTTTACGGTGGAGAGCGGTCGTCTCAGCGACGAAAAGAACCGCATAGCGCACATCGCCGCCAGTCTGATTCAGGACGGGCAGACGGTGATTCTCGACGGCGGTTCGACGGTTGCAGCGGTCGCCGGAGAACTGGCCAGCAAGTCGCTGCACATCGTTACCAATTCCCTTCCCATCACCGAGACGCTGGAGGCGCGGCGCAACATCGAGTTGACGCTGACCGGAGGCTACCTTGATCCGCGGATCCGCGTGATGCTGGGCCCGATGTGCGAACAGATGCTCGGACTGATCCGCGCCGACGTGCTTATCATGGGCATCGGCAGCGTCACCGAGGCGGGTTTCAGCAACAACAACACGCTGGTCGTCGGCTCGGAGCAGAAGATGATCGAGATCGCCAGCCGCGTCATCATTGTCGCCGACCACACCAAGTTCGGTCGCGGCGCAATGGTTCCGGTGGCCCCGCTGGAGGCCGCCAACACCGTCATCTCCGACCGAGAACTGGCTCCCGAGTATATCGAGATGCTGCGCAGTCGAGGCATTGAAGTCTTGCTGGCCTAGGCTGGATAGTAGCTGCTGACGAGACCAAAATCGAGCAAAGTGCTAGACTCAGGCACGAATGATGGAATGGATTTTCTTTCGCGCAATCATGGTGGCCTTCTTTATTCTGGCCAACAGCTTCTTCGTGGCGGCGGAGTTCGCGCTGATCAGCGTACGCGAGACGCGCATGGAGCAACTGCTCGCGCTGGGTCGGCCCGGCGCACGCACGGCGCTGCATCTGAAGCGCAACATCGACGAGTTTCTTCCCGCCGTGCAGTTTGGCGTGACCCTTGCTAGCCTTGCGCTGGGCTGGATTGGCGAGCCTGCCGTAGCCGCAATGCTGCTCGACGCGGCCTCGCACTGGCTGGTTGTGATGCCTACGCACGCCCTGCTCTACGCGCATACGCTGGCCATTGCGATTGCTTTCGCGGCGATCACCTACTTCGAGTTGCTGCTGGGCGAACTGGTTCCGAAGTCGCTCGCTCTGCAACGTGCCGAGCGGATTGCGCTGGCCGTCTCCGGCCCGATGGACGCCTTCATCCGCATGACGCGCCCCGCCGTCCACCTGATGAATCACTCGGCGGCTCTGGTTCTGCGCCTCTTTCGCGCTCCATTGCACGGCGAAGGATCGGTCCACTCGCCCGAGGAGCTGAAGTTGATCGCTACGGCGACGCGGCGCATGGGTCTGCTCCCGGTCTTTCAGGAGGAGATCATCCATCGCGCCATTGAGTTGAACCACGTCACCGTGCGCGAGATCATGACCCCGCGCGGCAAAATCTTCTCCCTGCCCGCCGACCTACCCATCGAGCGAGCCAGCGCGCGCATCGTCGAGGAGCAGTTCTCCCGCGTTCCGGTCTACGAGGTGCGGGGCGACGCGGCAGCCGGAATGATGGCCGACGCCGATCGTATCGTCGGCGTCGTCTATTCAAAGGACATTGCGCGCCTGATGCACTTTCGCGCCGTCGCGCTGGGCCTTGGCGGAGCGGTGAACTCCAGCCTGATTCTGCGTCAGGTCATGCGCGACGTTTTCGTCATACCAGAGACCAAGCTGGCGGTCGAGCTGCTGCAAGAGTTTCAGGATCGTCGCCGCCATATCGCCATCGTCGTCGACGAGTTTGGCTCGACGGTCGGCCTCGTCACCGCCGAGGACGTGCTGGAACAGGTCGTCGGCGAGTTGGAGGACGAGTTCGACATCGCCCCGCGCACGGCGGACTTCAACGCGGCGGGAGTGATGTCACTCGACGGCAGCACCACCCTGCGCGATCTGGGGACGCAGCTTCGCTGGAGCTTTCCTCGCGAGGCCGGGGTCGAGACGCTGGCCGGATTTCTGCTCGCCCAGCTCGGCCACCTTCCCGCCGTCGGCGAGAGCGTCGTCTACGACGGACGCCACTATCAGGTCGCCGAGATGGCCGGCCGACGCATCGCTCGCGTTCGCGTGGAGACCATCGCGCCCAAAGCGCAGGAACAACCGCATGGATAGAACTTTTCTCGAAGCACGGTAGACCGTCGTAGAGCGAGCGAGAAGCAGATTCCTTCGCTTCGCTACGGAATGATAAACAAATGATGTTACTGAACGACAAACATATTGAGCTATCGCAATTCCTAAAATGCTCTAAACTGACCACTGACCCTTGGCCTCGATTCCCAAACCCGTTCGTCGCATTCTTGTCACGCTTCCTGTGCTCTGGGTAGTGGTCTCGGTGGTGTTTCTGCTGATCCATCTGGTTCCCGGCGATCCGGTGGTGCAGATGCTGGGCGAAGGGGCAACCGCCTCCGACGTCTCTGTTCTGCGCCACTCTTACGGATTGGACGCGCCTCTGGGAACGCAGTACCTGCGCTACTGGCAAGGAGTTCTGCACGCCGATCTGGGCCAGTCGCTGCGCCTGCACGATTCGGTGACGCACCTCGTAGCGCAGCGTTATCCGTACACCCTGGCGTTGACGCTGGCGGCTCTCTTGATCGGTATCGCGATCTCCATCCCCGCAGGCGTAGCCTCGGCGCTGCATCGCGGACGCTGGCCGGATCGTCTGCTCGGCATGGCGAGTCTGGGCGGACTCTCCTTCCCCAACTTTGCTCTCGGTCCAATCCTGATTCTGGTCTTTTCAATCCGGCTAGGCTGGTTGCCAGTCTCGGGAGCAGGATCGGGAGCGATCTTTGGCCTGAACTTCTGGTTCTACCTGATTCTTCCAGCAATCACGCTGGGCAGCGGTCTGGCAGGGGTTCTGACCCGCATGGTGCGCACCGCGATGCTCGAAGAGCTGGGACAGGACTACATCCGCACCGCGCGCGCCAAGGGACTCAGCGAACGTACCGTGGTCTATCGACACGCACTGGGCAACTCGCTGATCCCGGTGCTGACGATCCTCGGCCTACAGTTCGGCAGCCTGCTCTCGGGAGCCATCGTGACCGAGACAGTCTTCAGTTGGCCCGGCATCGGGAGACTCACGCTCTCAGCCATCTCCAACCGCGACTACGCGCTGGTGCAGGGATGCATCTTAGCCGTTGGCCTGACCTACGTCGCCGTCAACCTGCTGACCGACGTAGCGTATACCCTCGCCAATCCACGCATGAGAGCCTAGACTGATGTTTGCGCAAAATCTATAGGTTGGGTCGCCAGAGGCTATCGATGATGTGGCTTTGCTGGATGATCAGTTTTCAGTCTTAGCCTTCGATTGTTTCTTGATGTGCTTGACTACCCGCGCCAGCGTGGTCTGATTCATCGCCAGTACTCCAGCCTCTCGCGTACGCTTCAGCAGGCTGGCAATCGCCGGATCGTCGAAGACCATCCAGTTCTCTTCGCTGGCAAGGAAGACATCGCCTAGACCGATCATTCGGGCGGGAAGCTTCAGTCGTGCGCCGCCATTCGGCCCCTTGCGCTGCTCGATCATCCCCTGCCGGTGTAGCAGCAGAAAGCATCGGCGAACCATCACCGCGCTCTGCTTCAGTTCCTTGGCGATAGCCGCCGAGGTGCGCATCGTTCCTGGCTCGCTGGCCAGTACCGTCAATATCTTCAGACTCAAACCAAAACGACCGCTCTGTGCCATAAACGCAAGCTAACACACAGGGTCTTTCGGCGACTACCGTAGACGATTAAGATTGACGCCGATCAATCAGAAACATTTCACCGCGATTGATCGAATTCATGCAGTCTCGGCCCAACGCTGCAAACTGCCCCTGCAACGTGCTAGCCTTCTGAAGTGAATATTCTTTTTGTAGGGGACGTCTTCGGCTCGGCAGGCCGCCACATTGTCCACGAACATCTGCCCCACGTCATGGAGTCCAACGCCGTCGATCTGCTGGTTATCAACGGCGAAAACGCAGCCGGAGGCTTCGGCATCACGCCATCGATCGCCGAAGAGCTCTTCGACCTCGGAGCGCATGTCATCACCACCGGCAACCACATCTGGGACAAGAAGGAGATCTTCGAGTACATGGCTGTGCCTGCGGACTCGCATGGCCGTGGTCGCCGCGTCCTGCGTCCGGCAAACTACGCCGTCGGCACACCCGGCTTCGGCTTCTACGAAGGCGAACTGCCCACCGGCCAAACCTACGCCGTGCTCAACCTGCAAGGCCGCGTCTTCATGTCCAGTTGCGACGACCCCTTCCGCATGGCCACCGAGATGCTCTCAAAGATCACCGCCAAGGTCATTCTGCTGGACTTCCACGGCGAAGCTACGTCGGAGAAGGTGGCCCTCGGCTGGTTTCTGGACGGTCGCGTCACCGCCGTCCTCGGCACCCACACCCACATTCCCACCGCCGACGAGCGCATCCTGAACAACGGAACCGCCTACCAGACCGACGTCGGCATGAGCGGACCCTATGACTCGGTCATTGGCGTGCAACGCGAGATCATTCTGCAACGCTTCCTTACCGGAATGCCGGTAAAATTCGAAGCCGCCAAGGACAACCCCAAGATGTGCGCCACGCTCATTACATGCGACGGAGGCACCGGCCGAGCCACTGCAATCCGTCGCATCATGCTTGGCGAATAGACACCTTCACTCGTGATGCAGAAAGTTTGGTTTGCCACCTGCGCAGGAGCGCTCTGGCTCAGCCTTCCACTCACGCGTGAGATACGATGAAGTAGTCACTCAATCAGCCCGGATGGTGAAATCGGCAGACACAGCGGACTTAAAATCCGCAGACCGCAAGGTCATGGGGGTTCAAGTCCCCCTCCGGGCACCAACAAAATAAAGGATTTAGATAAGATATGGCCACCTGAGCAAGGTGGCCATTTTAGTATCGGTAGCCAATTTAGTAGCCAAGTGATATTCTGCATGGCATCGGAGGATTTGCCATGCCGAGAAAGCCGAAGGAAAAGAAACACCGGGGCGTTTTTGAGCGCGAAAGCGGAAGCGGGATCTACTGGGTCCGCTTTGTGGACGTGGATGGCAAGCGGAAATCCCGCTGCGTCGGCAACTTCTCGGATGCGGTCAACTTTTACGAGGCGGAGAAAGTCCGTATCCGGAAACGCATCCTCGCCCCTATCGCGGGGCACCGGGGCGTGCGCTACAGCCAGTTGGTTGATGAGGCTCTCAAGTTCAGCGAAACCTCTCACCGTGACCAGCGTTCCTTCGGCCAGCGTATTGAGTTTACCCGGGAGCAGTTTGGCAATCGTATGGCGGACACCATCACTCCGGCAGAGATTGCAGCGTGGTTTTCGAAGATGGTTGACGAGCGGGAATGGACCCCGGCCACAATCAACCGCTACCGCGCGGCCATGTCGAAGGCTTTCAAGATCGGAATTCAAAACGGAAAGATTACAGCGAATCCGGCGCGGCTTGTCCCCCAACGGAAGGAACCCGCCGGGAAACTCCGTTTCCTTGCTGAAGAGGAAGAGGTTCGGCTCCGTTTGGCACTGAAAAGCCGTCCGTACAGCATTCCTCAGCTTGATATTGCTCTTCACACAGGGATGAGGAAGTCCGAGCAGTTCAGCGTGACCTGGGACCAAGTGGACTTTGCCCAAAAGTACATCCACTTGAACGTAACCAAGAATGGCTCCGACAGATACGTGAGCCTCAACTCAGAGGCGATTCGTGCGCTGAACTCGCTCAAGGAAACCCACGAGCGGCTGAAGTTGCCGGAGGATTCAACGTTGTTTGTATCGGCGCAGAACAAGTCAATGGCCGACCCGCGTGAATGGTTTGGATCGGCCTGCGAGGAAGCCAAGATTCAGGGTGTTACCTGGCACACGCTCCGGCATACGTTTGCCTCCCGGCTGGTGATGGCTGGTGTGGATCTGAAGACGGTCCAGGATTTGATGGGGCACAAGACCATAGCTATGACGGCCCGGTATGCGCACCTCTCCCCGGCGCACAAGCTAACAGCTCTTGAGAAACTCGTTTCCGCTCCGAAACGGGTTCGGGGTGATGGCCGTGTGCGAATCGCACCAACTCCGCATGAGGGATGAGTGTCTTGGAACCAATGCGCCGGAAACGTATCTCGCCGCGCGAAAGAAGATATGCCAGACTGCGGAGACTGATGCTTAACATGCGCGCGGCGTTCTTTCGATCATAGAGGAGCAGATGGTCGTCCATTGA
>JARLFY010000014.1 GCA_031296325.1 Acidobacteriaceae bacterium
AAGCTGAATCGCTCGGCGCGCTCCTTGGTCGCTCCGGTCAACATGCCGGTGGAGATGGTTGCGCCGGAGCGGGAGAAGCCGCGGAAGGGAAGGCAGAGGCCTTGCACGAAGCCCATCCAGCCAGCCTGACGCATGGTGACGCTGTCGGTGGGGCGGCGGGTGAGGCTGGTGGCTGCGGCGGTGGAGTCGGGCTGCTTCTCGCGCAAGCCAGAGAATAGGATCAGGAGTCCGGCGCAGGCCAGCGCGGGAGCGACCAGATCGAGACGTCCGAAGAGATCTTCGATCTCCGCCTTGGGCGCGCCCTTGAAGAGCGTGTGTTCGATCAGCTTGACCAGAATTTCGCCGACGATTCCGGTCAACGCCGTGGCGTAGACGAGGCGCACGAGGACCCGCTTGAAGGAGTTCGCCGTGGCGAAGTAGCTCTGTCGCCACTGCTTCCAGAAGTAGGCGATGACGGCGAACATCGTTCCGGTGTGCAGCATGACCAGAAGCAGCGTCATCTGCGGCGAACTGGGGTCGAGGTGCATCAGCTTTTCGGCGACAACGACGTGAGCGGAGCTGGAGACGGGAAGAAGTTCGGCGAGTCCCTGCACAATGGCCAGGAGGATGACCTTATAGATAGGCATTCCGTTATTTTAGCTGGGAGTACGTTACATCGTCTTGAAGAAGTGGGAACGAGTGTTCTGAGTCAGGCGTTCGTTGATTGTTATAGGACGGGCCTTTGGCCCTTGCCAGACAACGGCAACGGCAGAGACAACGGCAAGCGGTGCGAGCGGTATTCATCCCACCCATCGCGATGTTGCTGCGATGGATGGGGCACCCGGCACTGATGACACCGATTTAGAGGTTGGCCACGGTTTTGTATTGATCGGTGGCCTCGGTGTAAATCGGTGTTATGTTTTCCAAACGGCTTGGATGTATGGATTCCAACGGAATCATGCGATGGCCTGCCCATGCGGGCGTCTTGCGCGGTACCATGGTATTCAAGATGAACAAGACAGCTCGTATATTGAACGGAATCGAGATCGCCGCCGAGATCAAGGCGGAGGTTGCCGCCGAGGCGCGCGAACTGACCGCCGCTGGCGTTACACCGGGGCTGGCCGTGGTGCTGGTGGGCCACGTTGCTGCGTCCGAGATTTATGTGCGCAGCAAGGTGAAGACTTGCGCGGAGTTGGGCATTTGGAGCGAGCTGGTGACGCCGCCCGATAGCATTACGACTGAAGGTCTGCTGGAGGTCATCAACGGGCTGAACGCGCGCGACGAGGTGGACGGAATCCTGATCCAGCTGCCGCTGCCCGCGCATCTGGATACGCAGCGGCTGGTCGAGGCGGTTTTGCCGGAGAAGGATGTTGACGGGCTTACCTCGGTCAATGCGGGACGTTTACAGGCTGGCCAGCCTGCGCTTGCTCCCTGCACTCCGGCGGGAATTATGGAGGTCCTGCGGCGCAGCGATCTGCCAGTGGCGGGAAAGCACGCGGTGGTTCTGGGGCGCTCTAATCTGGTGGGCAAGCCGGCGGCGGTGCTGCTGCTCAACGCTTCGGCGACGGTGACGGTTTGCCATAGCAAGACGGTCGACGTGGCTCGCTATACGCGCGACGCGGACATTCTGGTAGCGGCCATCGGTCGTCCGGGTTTCGTTACTGCCGAGATGGTGAAGCCGGGGGCGACGCTGATTGACGTTGGGATCAATCGCCTTACCGATGCGACGGACGTTGCGCGCTTCTTTCCCGGGGATAAGTCTCGTGCGGCGCAGTTTGCGCAGCGTGGATCGACGCTGGTGGGCGACATCGATCCGGCGGCGTTCGCGCTGGCCGGAGCTTACACGCCGGTTCCGGGAGGCGTCGGCGCACTAACCGTTGCCATGTTGATGCACAACACGGTGCAGGCGGCCAAGGCTCGGCGCGGTGCGAAGGCGCTGCGTGAAGGCGGGGCGGTTGCAGTCGCTGCGGCGAAGGCATAGCTCGATGCTGCGCGTGGGCCTGACGGGCGGAATGGGGAGCGGCAAATCGACCGTGGCGCAGATGTTTGCGACGCTGGGCGCTTACGTCTTCTCCGCCGACGAGATTGGCCGCGCGCTGATGCAGCCGGGCGAGGCGGTCTATGCGGCGATTGTGGCGCACTTTGGGCCGTCGGTGGTGACGAGCGATGGACTGCTCGACCGCCCTGCGCTGGCTCGCATCGCGTTCGGCGATGGAAGCGCAGGCAGCGGACGCGTCGAGGAGCTGAACGCGATTGTGCATCCGGCGGTGATTGCGCGTCAGGTCGAGTTGATCGACGAGATTGCTGCGCGCAATGCAGAGGCGGTCGTTATTGTGGAGTCGGCGCTGATCTTTGAGACGAAGTATGGCGGCGAGGGAGGCTGTCAGAGCCGTTTCGACAAGCTGATCTTCGTGCGCGCGCCGGAGTCGCTGCGGATTGAACGCTTTGTCGCGCGCGCGTCGGTGGATCATATTCCGTTGAGTGAAGAAGCGCGCAAAGCCCTGGAAGTAGAGGCGCGTCTCCGTATGGCCAAGCAGATCGGCGACGAAGAGAAGGCCGCGCAGTGCGACTACATCCTGACCAACGACGGCTCGCTTGAGTTGCTGCGGGCGCAGGTGAAATGGCTCTGGCCCAATTTGCAGGAAGCCGCGAAGGCAGGGAAGTAGAGCTGGATCGTTATGGAGCGGGCAAAAACAGATTCCTTCGCTCGCGCTACGGAATGACAAACAAGAAAGGCAAGGGCTACGACGGAGATTCTGACTCTTCGAGTCAGAATGACGAACGCGGGGTCGGAGTGGCTACAATGGATTGTGGCGGATCGTATTCGTGATTGAGCGGATTGCATTCGCCGATTCTGAATCAACAGGTGCTTGCTGCAATGAAACTACGTCCTGTTCTGCTTGTGGTTGTGCTGCTTACCGGATTTTACGTCGCGACGACGCATCTGGCGTCGACCGGCGCTCTGGCTCCGCTGTTGTCTGCGCTGCATCTTGGGTCTGGCTCGAATGGTGGCAATGCTCCGATTGGGGCCTTCGACCTGAACGTCGCCTCGGCGGCGCCCTCCTTCGACAACGAGGAACAGCAGAATATTGCCGTTTACAAGAAGGCTCTGCCCAGCGTGGTCAACATCACGTCGACCGAGGTGCGCTTCGATTTTTTCTATGGGCCGGTGCCGCAGTCGGGGCAGGGGTCTGGCTTCATCCTCAATAAAGACGGGCTGATTCTGACCAACAACCACGTCATCAACAATGCGCAGCGGGTCGAGGTCACGCTCTCCGACAAGCACAAGTACAAGGCCACCGTGGTCACCGTGGACAAGAGCCACGACCTTGCGCTGCTGAAGATCAGTGCGCCGAATCTGGTTCCCGCAACGCTGGCCGAGAGCAGCAGCGGCCTGACGGTTGGGCAGCGGGTCTACGCCATCGGCAACCCGTTTGGCCTGTCGGGGACGATGACGCGCGGCATTATTTCGGCGATCCGCTCGATCCGCGGGCCGGAGAATAATCCTATCGAGGACGCGATCCAGACCGATGCCTCGGTCAACCCGGGCAACTCCGGCGGGCCGCTGCTGAACTCGCGCGGCGAGGTCATCGGCATTACCACGATGATTGCGTCGAATGGCGCGGATCAGTCTTCCGGCATCGGCTTCGCCATTCCGATTAACACAGCCAAGGCGGTGCTTGACGACTTCGCCAAGTACGGACGCGTTCGCCGTCCCACGCTGGATATTGTTTCGATCCCAATCAGTCCGGACATCGCTCAGCAGATCGGTCTGGCTGCCGACTATGGGGTTCTGATCGAACGCGTTCTGCCCGGCGGCGCGGCGGAGAAGGCTGGCCTGCACGGCGGCACGCAGCGCGCCTACGAAGGCAACACTCCGGTGATGCTGGGCGGCGACCTGATCGTCGCGTTTGACGGCAAAGAGATCGCCAACCCGCAGGATCTCTCCGCCGAGATGAACGCCAAGCGCGCTGGCGATACTGTCACCATCACCGTCTTTCGCGGACACAGAAAGATGGACGTCAGGGTTACGCTGAGCGATGCCAAGGACAAGGCGTTGGGGCCGCAGGCATAGGGCGTTCTACGAGCGGGAGAGCGGCTTGCCCAGAATCTGCTCTACGTCGCGGACCTTGCCGTGCAGCCGGTCGGTGGCTCCTTTGCGATCGTCCAGCGTGATGTTGGTGAGTACGCGGGGAGCCAGTTCCAGTACGCGTCGATGACACTGCATGATGACGTCGAGTACCTGCTCCTGCGGGCCTTCGAGGACGGTGTGCATGGGGCCAAGCTGGTAGGGAAGGCCGGAGCCGTCCACGATGGAGAGAGCCTCGGCGACGATCTCCTTGACGCCTTCTCCTGCGCCCATGGGAACTACGGAAAAGCTGGCGAGCATAGTTTCCTCCTGAGTGCATTGTAGAGGGCGCGCCTCGGCGATGCTATGCGGGGGGCAATTTCAGCCTGCAAGCAGGAGCGTCCGTAACGGGAAGAATACAAAGGCAACCACGGATCAACACGGATTATCACGGATAAAGCAAGAGCACTGCGTTCTGAGCGGGTCTCCACTTGGCGTATTCCGTTGCCACTGCGAACGAAATGCGGGGATTCTGACTCTTCGAGTCAGAATGACGAATCTGGCGGGCGGAATGACGAACGAACTTTCGGGGTACACCATTGAGAGCGTTGTTCTTGATCCGTGTCTCTCCGTGTTCATTCGTGGTCGGTGTTTGTCTCGCTATGCGAGTTTTTCGATCTGCTGCTGTACCTGACGACGAAACTCCAACGGATTCTGGATCTGATCGAAGGGTTCGGAGGTTCCGCCCGTTCCAATCAGCAGAATCGTTCCATAGCCCAGCATTCTGCCGAAGGCGGGTTCCTTCACCTGAATGCTCTCCACCTTGTTCAGAGGCATCTCGGTGGTACTCCGGCTGAGGACTCCGGTCTTGATGACGACGCGCCGAGTGGTCAGTGCCATTTCCATCGCATTGCGCTGCATCAGGCTCCAAAGAATCAGAACAACACAGCAGAACAGCAGGATTGCGGCTCCCTCTACAAAGTTCTCCGTGTGCTTGTGGTGGAGATTGGACGCGTAATCCAGCAGTAAGACTCCAGGTACGCCGAGCAGAAGACATGCCCAGAACATAAGTCTTGCCATGACGATCCAATGAAGCCGTGTCTCGTAGAGCAGCGTTTCTCCGGGGGCCGTGTGCGATTCGATGTAGCTCAATTTGCTCCTTCCAGAATTACTTCTTGGGTAAAGACTTCTTCTTTATGGTAGCGCGTTTGGCGGGCGACAAGGCCCTCTCGCGCTGGCTCTGGTATAACGAACAGGGAGAGCTACTCTCCCAAACATGTCGCTACAAGCGGCTTTGAGGACAGGATTGATGAGGGATGGGATGGGCCAGCGGACGATTTTTCCGCGGCGGAAGACGTTGTTTGCGGTTCTGGCTGTTGGACTTTTATGTGCAGTGGCGTGGCCCTCTGCGAAGGCGCATCTACAATCCGTTGCCGTGTTGCGCGAGGTTGCGGGGCAGCCTGTGCCAATGCTCGCGCGCAGCACGACCGTTCCCGTAACGACCGAAGAGATCTCGCTGCCGATTCAAACGGCGAGCGGGCCGCAACAGATTCGCGCGCGCATCTACACCCCGAAGGATTGGACTGCGAAGGACTGGACTCCGCAGGGCCGCGCGGACGCTCCCGCCATGGTGATCTTCCACGGAGTGCATCATCTGGGCATCGACGAGCCGCGGCTTACGGGCTTTGCCTCGGCGCTGGCCAGTTGCGGCATTCGCGTGTTGACGCCGGAGCTGCCGGGCATCAAGGACTATCACGTCAGTCAGGATTCGGTCACGGCCATCGGCGAGTCGGTGCGCTGGTTCGCCACGCAGACGGGCGCGCCGGTCGGCGTGATGGGGCTGAGCTTCGCCGGAGGGCTAGCTCTGGTCGCCGACGCCGATCCTCAGTATCACCCGGCGTTCAAGTTCATCGTCGCGGTCGGCTCGCAGGATTCGATGCAGCGCGTGGCGGAGTACTACCTTAGCGGTCGCGATGCGCGTCCTGACGGCTCGACCGAGATTCTTCCCGCGCATGAGTACGGCCCGCTGGTGCTGGAGTACGAGCATGTGGAGGACTTCGTTCCCGCAGCGGATCTGGCTCCGGTGCGCGCCGTGCTGCGCGCTCATCTGTATGAGGATCGCCCCGCCGAGGCCGCCGCAACGCTGCTGTTGAACGACGCGCAGAAGCGCGAGGCTCACGACCTGATGGACACTACGCTGCCCGCGACGCGCGCCCAGATTGCGGCCTCCATCGCGCTGCACATCGGCGACGGCCCCGGCCTCTCGCCGCAGGGAAATCTGCACACGCTGGGAACGCCGGTCTATCTGCTGCACGGTCAGGCCGACAACATCATTCCCTCGGCTGAGACGCTTTGGATGGCCAACGAGCTACAGCCCAAAGACCTGCGGGCTGTGCTGGTCAGCCCGGTTCTGTCGCACCTCGATCTGGACGGCGCAAAGCCGGGGGCGATGGACGAGTGGCGCCTTCTGCACTTCTTCGCGCGCGTCATCCACAACGCAGAGAGTTCTTCTGCCCATTAGAGCGTTTTCGGTATTGGTGCAGACCATGGTGTCGCGAGCAACCGCAGATTCCTTCGCTTCGCTACGGAAGGGCAAACAAAAGACGCTACGGAATGACAAACAAACGATAGGCAACTGCAACCGCAACAGCAGCGGCTTGTGGTGCGAACTGGATTCCTCCCACCCATCGCTGATGAAACCGCGATGGATGGGGCACCCGGCTACATACTCCCACTTCACACCTAAAAGCGGCGTCGCAAAGCAACGTGTATATGTCGATACGGCCTAGGTCGAACTACGGACGACGGGACTTTCTGATCTCTGCAACTCGGTTTGTTTCTTTATGCATGCGCTTGTGCATGATGGGCGCGATCGAGTAACGGTAGGTCCAGCTTCCATTCGACAGGATGTCGTTGAAGGGATAGTTGTAGATAACATCCATCTGTCCGCGAACGCTGAAGTTCTTACTCACAGCCAGCTCCGCTCCGCCGCCAAATCCGTAGAATCCTGCCCAGTTTGGCCATAGTCCACCGGGTACAAGCGGGACGATCGCCGCAAGCGGATTTGCAGCAGTGTTCGGGAAGATGATGGATCTATACGGCAGGATGCGATCTCGCGATGCTCCCAGCGTCGGGCGCATGAAGAGCGAGAACCGCGAATATTGGCGATCGAACTGCGGCCCAAATGCAATGCTCTGGGTAAACGCGTCTCTTGGAACTGTGAGCTGGTAACGGGATGGCAATCTGTGCAGCGCGGGAACATGGGATTGCAACACGTTTTCCTGAATCTGCGACGAATCGAGCAACAGGTTCACCTTCAGCGGCTGCGAGTCCGCACTCTCGCTTTCGTTTGCGCCAACCGGACTCCAGCGTTGAAACAGTGTGCCTCCCTGCGTAGGAAACTCCTGCTCTTGCGCCAGACTTTCTCTTGAAGCGAGGAGTAAAACGACAAGCAGACTCAGCGTTTGGATGCTCAATCGAATTCGCTTACTGTTATGCTGGTTCGCATGAGAGTGGCGGATGCTGGAAGGCGGCAATTTCTTGTCGAAATTATATTTCCGGATCGAAAGCATTACCCGCCCCCTGCTTGTCCTTCCAGAATGTATCTGATGCGCTGGTACGGTTTTCAGATTCCTCCAATTGCTTCCACGTTACGGGAAGGTAGAGTCTAACTAATCAATGTTTTATCTATCGAATCCGATGTCTATATTTGTGACGTATATACGAGTCAGAAACCCTGCTCTGTTGTTTAGCCTCTTTCTGCTCACAGTCTCGCTCGCGACTGTTGGCTCATCGACGGCGCCCGCGCAGAAGAAGGCGAAGGATGATCGCTCTGGCTACGACCGCTCGGCGCGGGCGACGCTGCTGCATCCTGCAATCGTCTACGTCACGCCCAGCGACGACGCCGAACACATTGCCGAGGTCGCGCCGGGGCACGAGGTCGTGGTCATCGAGCGCAACGGCTCGTGGGTGCGCGTCTTCGCCAACACCGACACGGCAGACAAGCAGTCCGAGGACGATCAGCCGGAGTTCAACACCGACCCAACCGTGACGCCTGCCTCTGGCTGGATTCGCGACAAGGGCATCGTCACGCAGACCACGGCGGGCGGCGACGCGATCCTCTACGGCAGTGCCGCGAATCTGGAAGACGAGGCCGCCCAGCCGCACGCTCCCAAGGGAGCCGCCGAGCAGGCCCACCTGCTGTATCGCCGCGTGGCCGAATACTTTCCCGACTCGCCGCTGGCCGCAGAGTCGCTCTTCCGCGCCGCCGACGTTCGCTGGCAGCTCGACAAGGCCGACATCAGCACGCTGCCCTCGGCGCACGAGCAGGAGGCCTACCTTCGTCCGCAGATCTACGAGGGCGATATGCAGCGCGTACTCAAGCTCTACCCCGCGACGAAGTTCGCCGCGCTGGCCGCCTACGACCTGATCGACAACAAGCTCTGCGGAGACTGGCAGGGCCTGCCCAAGTGTCCGGAGATGGAGGCGGTTCTGTACGAGAAGTACGCCGACCGCTATTCCGACAGCCCGAAGGCCGCCGAGGCGCTCTACCACGCGCTCTACCGCGAGGCAGCGCTGGTCGAACTGTACAAGGCGCAGGAGGAACAGAAACGCTCGCAACAGGCCGCCGCGAACGCACAGAGTCTAGCCATCGAACTGAAGCAGCGCTTCCCGCAGTCGGACTACGCCGCGCGCGCCGCCAGCATCGCCTACCGCGTTCAGCAGGGAATTGCGGTCTACGGCAGCGACCGCGAATAGGTCGCCGCCCAGCGCCGAAGACCTCTCAGAACAAGGTGTAAAGGACGTCGTGGAACCGAACAGGGTACACCGCAGAGTCGAACGGAGGGAGCAGGCAGGATTAGCCTACTCCCTCCG
>JARLFY010000064.1 GCA_031296325.1 Acidobacteriaceae bacterium
ACCAAGGGCTGAAGGCCTGCCCTATAGCCTTGGCTCAAACGTCAACACACCCGGAAGGCTATAACCGGAAAGGCCCCGGCTTCATCTGTGCCGCAAAGCAGCCTCCCCCCAAACAAATTGTCATCCTGAGCGAGCGCGAAGCGCGAGTCGAACAAAAAAAATCTCCGCAACAGGCAAAAACTACAGCAAATCCGCATGTCAAGCCCCAGCCCCCTCAATCCACCAACAACGCCCATCGCATCAACAACTTGCCGCAGATAATCCATTGGCAATCGAGTTACGCCCACCCCGCATAATCAAAGCAGTAGAAGAGAGCCAGATATATTTTAGTATATATTAGTTAGTATATACTAAAATATAATTGCAATGTAATCATCAATATGCGCGTATACCCCCCGGGGGGGGGTATACGAGAGTTACATAACGCGGCTGTGGGTGTAGCCCTCGGCGGTCAGCGCGGCCAGCAGTTCGGCGACATGCTCTCGCCCGCGCGTCTCCATTGTGATGTCGATGACCGTGTCGCCCAGGTTGACGCCGTAGTAGGCGCGATTGTGCAGCGTGTCGACGATGTTGACCTTGAGTCCGGCGATCAGCCGAGTCAGTTCGTGCAACGCTCCGGGCTTGTCCAGCAGAACGATGCGCAGGCGAATCAGCCGTCCGTCCTGCACCAGGCCGCGCTCGATGATGCGCGAGAGCAGCGTGACGTCGATGTTGCCGCCGCAGACCAGAACCGCCGTGTGCGCGCCTTGCAAGCTGGTCTTGTGTTGCAGCAACGCGGCCAGGGCTGTGGCTCCCGCGCCCTCGGCCAGCGTCTTCTCGCGCTCCAGCAGCATCAGGATCGCCGAGGCGATCTCGTCCTCCTCCACGGTGACGATCTCGTCGACATAGCGTTCGACGAGCGGCAGTGTCAGGTCTCCCGCGCGTCGCACCGCAATGCCGTCGGCGATCGTCGTCGCCGGATCGACGGTGACGGGATGATGCGCCTCGACCGCTGCCAGCATCGAGGGCAACCGCGCAGTCTGCACTCCGACGACGCGAATCTCGGGGCGCGACTCCTTGATCGCGCAGGCGATGCCGCCGATCAGTCCGCCGCCGCCGATGGGCACGACCACTGCTTCGAGCTGGGGAATCTGCTCCAGCAGTTCCAGCCCGATGGTTCCCTGACCGGCCATCACGCCCGCGTCGTCGAAGGGATGGATGAAGGTAAGTTGCTGCTCCTCGCACAGGCGCAACGCCTCGGCGCAGGCCTCGTCGTAGTTGGCTCCGTGCAGCAGAACCTCGGCGCCGAAGTCGCGCGTCGCCGTCACCTTGACCAGCGGCGTGGTCAGCGGCATCACGATCAGCGCATGAATTCCGCGCTTGGTTGCATGATACGCGACGCCCTGCGCGTGATTGCCCGCACTGGCCGCGATCACGCCGCGCCGAGCCTGCTCGGGCGTTAGAAGGGCGATGCGGTTCAGCGCGCCGCGCTCCTTGAAGCTGCCGGTCATCTGCAGGTTTTCCAGCTTTAGATAGACCTGCTGGCCGGTCAGCGTGGAGAGCATCTGCGAGTGCGGGCAGGGCGAGAGGTAGATCGAGTCGCGCAGCCGTTCCCGAGCCGCCTGCACGTCGGAGAGTTGAATGCTTAGCTTGGAATTTGTATTCGCCATCGTAGCTCTGATGCTACCAGCGTTGGCTAGTGATCGCGTCGTGCGCGGAACTCGTTGGCCAGACGGAACTCTTCCTTCAGCTCTGGCGTACGCAGATTCTCGCGCAGATGCGCCAACCGCTGTTCGAGCGCGTGTAGCGTCGCGGCGATCGGCTCGGAGTTGGAGAGAGCGATGTCGCGCCACATGCTGTACGGGCTGGAACCGAGCCGCGTGGTCTCGCGCAAAGCCCGTCCGCCGATGGCGTCGATCTCCGCCCGGCTCTTCGGATCGCCTCCGAAGGTGTCTTCCAGCAGCGCGGCCAGCGCGGTCGAGAGCATCTGCGGAAGATGGCTCACCCAGGCGCAGATCTCGTCCTGCCGCGCCGCGTTGAGGTCCATCGTACGTGCGCCGAACTTCGCGACCCAGGCGCGCCACTCGGCCTCCAGCGGATGCGGTGGCGCATCGTCCAGCGGCGTAAACAGCCACATCGCGTTCTGGAAGAGCGTGGCCTCGGCCAGCGCCGCTCCGCCCGATTCCTTGCCCGCCATGGGATGCCCGGGCAAAAAGCGCGCCCGACCCGGCTGGTTGTAAAGCTCGGTCGCCATCTCCGCGATGCGTACCTTGGTGCTGCCAACGTCGGTAACAAGTTGATGCTCGCCGAGCAGCGGAGCCAGCCGCTGCATCCAGTCGAGGATCGACAGCACGGGTCCGGCCAGCAGAATCACGTCGCAGCGCATGGCGGCCGCATCGACCTCTTCGCGCGGAAACCAGGCGTCGATTGCGCCCATCTCCTGCGCCGTCATCAGAGTCTTTGCGGTCGGCCCGGTGCCGATGATCTTGCCGGTAAAACCCGCAGCGCGCAGGGCAAGCCCGGTCGATGCGCCAATCAATCCTGTCCCGACGATAAGAATCCGCTCGATCATTCTTCCTCGGTGACGCTGGAAACAGAGGCATTGGACTCAGCGGCGTCCGTCGCTTCGTCCTGCGCGGGGAGCAGTTCGTTTGCGTGGCGACTCATCGCAGCGCCAAGCTCTTCCAGATCCAGTTCGCCTTCTTCAAAGCGTCGCATAATCTCCGCCGAATCGGCGTCCGGCGTCAGTCCCTGCATCTCGCTTGCGCCAAGAATGTTCACGATGATCGCGTGTCGGCGCTGCTTTTCTTGCTCGGAGATAAGAGCCATGGAATCGTCCTCGGTCTCGATTCTACTGCGAGCGAGGCGCGCGTCACGCGTGGCAACGCGCGCCTCAGCTCAACCTGCAACCGTTCTTACGCTACTGTGCGTCCGACCACCGGAGCCAGCTTGCGCAACTGCTCTACCAGCTTGATGAGTTGCTCGGGATACAGGCTCTGCGCGCCATCGCTCATTGCCTTGTCCGGGTTCGGGTGCATCTCCATGATGAGCGCGTCGGCTCCCGCTGCAACCGCCGCCAACGCCATCGGCGGAACGAATTCGCGAATGCCAACGCCGTGCGACGGATCGGCCACAATCGGAAGATGCGTCAGCTTCTTCAGCACCGGAATCGCCGAGATGTCCATGGTGTTGCGCGTGTAGGTCTCGTAGGTGCGGATGCCGCGCTCGCAGATCATCACGTCATAGTTGCCGCCGGCGAGGATGTACTCGGCCGAGAGCAGAACCTCTTCGATGGTCGCTGCGATGCCGCGCTTCATCAGCACCGGTGTGCGCGTGTTGCCGATCTCGCGCAGCAGATTGAAGTTCTGCATGTTGCGAGCGCCGAGCTGGAACAGGTCGACATAGGGAAGCATGCCCTCGATCTGCGCGATCTCCATAACCTCGGTGACGACCAGCAGGCCATTCTCGTCGGCGGCCTCGCGCATCAGCTTCAGGCCTTCGACGCCCATGCCCTGAAAGCTGTACGGCGAACTGCGCGGCTTATACGCACCACCGCGCAGGAACTTTGCGCCAGAGGCAGCTACCTGCTTTGCGCTCTCGAAGATCTGCTCGCGCGACTCGACCGAGCACGGGCCGGACATGATAGCGACTTCGGTGTCGCCAATGACGACGCCGTTTCTGAACTTGATCTTGGTGCCCTCTGGCCGGAAGCTGCGTCCCGCCAGTTTGTACGGCGACGAGATGCGATATGCATCATGCACGCCTACCAGTACCTTGAACTCCACCACGTCGAAGTGCGCCGGCTTGCCGACTCCGGCAAGAATTGTCTGGTTCGTTCCCGTCGTCCGGTGAACATTGAAGCCGAGCTCAACCATGCGCTCGATCACGTCCTGAATCTGCTTCTCGGTTGCCTGATCCTGCATTGCTACAATCATCGTGTCCATCCACTTTTTTGAATTTGTAACTGCATTTAATTCTTATTTCTTTGCATCTGAATCACTGAAACTACACTTGCGACAAAACTCGAAAAATTGAAACTCTACCGCCTGCAAAATCAAAATCCTTGCGCCAGTCCTGCTTATCCCTCGCGCTTCTGCAACGTTCGCATTACGTCGATAATCCGCTCATAGACGTGAAGTAGTTCGGCGTCGGCCAGCGGACCGGGGTTTACTGCGCGAACGTGGTCGAAGACCGTCTGCTCGCGTCCCGGCTCGTAGACCGGAGACTGCGTCTTGCGTTTCAACTCGCCAATGGCCTTCGCCACTTCGGCTCGCTTGCTGATCAGGATTACGATCTGCTCATCGAGTTCATCAATCTTGCTTCGCCAGTCGGAGATGTCCATTGAATCCGTCTTTCCTTGCCATCGAACGCAGCGTTGAATCGTGCGCGCGAAACTTTGTCTGTATAAACCATCATAAATGGCCTGCGATGGCGAGCTACGAAGCCCGCGTCGTGCAGCCGTCGCTCGGTTCATCGCGAGAGATCTCATGCACGTAACCCTGCGATGAATCGCCCGACCGCAGCGGGCGCTTCTGCGGGAGAACTCTTCTCGATCAGCGCCACCAGCGCGCTGCCGATGATCGCCGCGTCGGCGAACTTTCCTACCGCCGCTACATGCTCGGCGTTCGATATGCCGAAGCCCACAGCGACCGGAATTCCCAGCGGATCGGTATACCTGCGCAGCCGCGCCACCAACTCCGAAGCATCGCCTGCAACCTTCTGCTGCGTTCCGGTAATTCCCACGCGCGAGATGGCGTAGACGAAGCCGCGCGATGCCTCGGCAATCGCCTTCAGGCGCACATCGGGCGAGGTCGGCGCGGCAAGAAAGATCGGCGCAAGCCCATTCGCCTTCATCTCCGCCAAGTATTCGTCGGCTTCTTCGACGATCATGTCGGTCAGCAGAACGCCATCCGCGCCCGCCACCTTTGCCGCCGCACAAAATTTCTTCATCCCCATGCGCACCACGGGGTTGAGGTAAGAAAAAATCACCAACCCGCACAAAGGACGCGCCGCACGCAGCTTGCGCGCAACCTCCAACACATCCACAAGACGAACGCCGCGCGCCACGGCTCGCTGGCTGGCGCGCTCGATCACTGGCCCATCGGCCAGCGGATCGCTGAACGGAACGCCCAGTTCAATCACATCCGCGCCGTTATCAATCGCGGCCAACGCAATCGCATAGGTCGTCTCCAAATCGGGATCGCCCGCCGTAAGGTACGCCACAACTCCCGGCCTCTTTTTGAACTCAATCGGCATCGTTATCCCTTCGCCCCTTGCAGGTCCAATTCCTTTGCCAGAATACCCATGTCCTTGTCGCCGCGGCCGGAGAGGTTGACCATCAGCACGTCACTTTTCGCCATCTTCGGTGCCATCTTCATCGCCTCGGCGATGGCGTGGGCGCTTTCGAGTGCGGGCAGAATTCCTTCGGTTCGCGCCAGCGCCACGGTTGCCGCCAGCGCTTCTGTATCCGACGCCGACGTGTACTCTGCGCGGCCTGAGTCGTGCAGCATGGCGTGCTCTGGGCCGACGCTGGCGTAGTCCAACCCCGCGCTAACCGAATGCGTGGTTGCGACCTGCCCTGCGTCGTCTTGCAGCACATACGAGAATGTTCCCTGCAAGACTCCCGGAACGCCTCCGTCAATCTTCTGAAAGCGCGCCGCATGGTCGCCGAGTTTGGTGCCGCGCCCGCCCGCTTCTACGCCGATCAGCCGCACGTCCTTGTCGCCGATGAACTCGTAGAACGCGCCGATAGCGTTCGATCCGCCGCCCACGCAGGCGACGATTGCAGAGGGGAGTTTGCCCTCCTGCTCCAGAATCTGCACCCGCGCCTCGCGGCTGATGACGCGCTGAAAGTTGCGCACCATCGTCGGGTAGGGATGCGAGCCAAGCGCGCTGCCCAGAATGTAGTAAGTGTCGCGGACGTTGGTGACCCAGTCGCGCATCGCCTCGTTGATGGCGTCCTTCAGCGTGGCCGAACCGGTCGAGACGCCGCGCACCTCCGCGCCCAGCAGTCGCATGCGGAAGACGTTCAGCTCCTGCCGACGCATGTCCTCCTCGCCCATGTAGATGACGCACTGCATGCCGAAGAGCGCGCAGACCGTTGCCGTGGCCACGCCGTGCTGGCCCGCGCCGGTCTCTGCGATGATGCGCTGCTTGCCCATGCGCCGCGCCAGCATTCCCTGGCCCAGAGCGTTGTTGATTTTGTGCGCGCCGGTGTGCAGCAAATCCTCGCGCTTCAGGTAGATCTTCGCGCCGCCGAGTTGCTCGCTCATCCGCTTGGCGAAGTAGAGCGGCGTGGGACGTCCGCAGTAGTTGTGCAGCAGATCGTCCAACTCCGCATGAAAGGCCGGATCGGCGTCGGCGACCGCATAGGCCGTCTCCAACTCTTCGAGTGCTGCCATCAGCGTCTCCGGCACATAGCGCCCGCCATAGACGCCGAACCGCCCAGCCTTTGCCACGACCGCCGCACTCACCGGTTCCTGCAAATTCGCGTTTTCACTCATCGGGTCAATCCTCCGAACTCCGCATCTAGCACTAAACAAAACAAAAGCCGCGACAGAATTCGGTCGCGGCTCGCATGGATGTTGATTCAACTGAAAACTTGCAGATCGTACGTCCAGATCCTTCAGATGAGCCTACTCCGCCGAGCCCGCCACTGTGCGCCAGTAGCGGAAGGTAAACGAAAAGCGGCTGAAGTTTGCTGTCATCTTGTCTATTACGATATAACGACCCGCCACTTTTGCGCAACTACGGCCAGTTTCTCCGCCCCGCCCCGCACTTGGCAGAGCAGGTAGATCCAAATTTCATGGCCTGCGATCCAGCTTTTTTCTACAGATTTTCCGCAAATAACTCCCCATAAAGGTACCGAACAGGGTACATTATTTAAAGAGGGTGTTTTTTGAATCCGCTGTACTGTTTTTCGAGTCGAATATGTGTATGCTGAAGGGAATAAAAAGATGAAGACATTCCTCCAACTTGCGTTTGCGTCCTTGCTGTTCGCTGTTGCGACTCTCATCCCGACTGCGGCCTACGCACTCGATGGACAGGGTGGCCACAGTCATTCGGCGGCCTACCACGACCGCACCCCCAAGGTGCATATCCACGGCTCTCACCCGCACCGTGGCTAGAGTTTTTCTGGCGATGGCGCAGAGAGTCGCCTGAGAGCAACATGAGGGATCTTTTGATCTGTTCTGGATGACAACAACACATTGCTGAGCAGGAAATAAGTCGCCGGAATCAAGGCGTAATGAGGGATCGTGCGTTCTGGATAAACTTCGCCATGCGCGCGGAATCCTTGCGTCCCGGCGAAGCCTCAACCCCGCTGGAGACGTCAACGCCCCAAGGGACGAGTCGCGCAATGGCCTCGGTCACATTCTCCGGACTCAGTCCTCCGGCCACGATCAAATTCAAGCCTGCGGGTGCAGCGGCAAAGACGGACCGCGCCGCGCTCCAGTCGAAGGCTACGCCTGTCCCTCCCATCGCCACTCCCACCTTGGAATCGATCAGGATGCGCTTGGCGATGCCCAGCTTTGCGACGCGCTCGATCTGCCGCGCAAGCAATGCTGCGGACGGTTCGGACGGGGTTTCGCTGCTGTGCGCCTCGGCGACCGTCCAGTGCAGCACGGGAATGATCTGCACTGAACCCGCAAGGCGCTTTGCCAGCCGCTCGGCCAGCCCTTCATCGAGTCCGCCGTGAAGCTGCACCGCCGTCAGCCCCGCCTCCACAGCGATGCCCGCAATCTGCTCCGCATCGCGCGAGTCGAAGACTCCGACGCGTTCGACGCTCTCCGGCAGGTGCGCGGTAATTGCGGCCACCTGCGCTGCCGTTACCTGTCGCTTGCTCTGGGCGAAGACGAAGCCGACTGCGTCCGCGCCAAGTTGGGCGGCCAGCGCTGCGTCTTCAAGGTTGGTATTTCCGCAGATCTTTACCCACATCGTGGTTGCCTCAATATTTTGCCGAGCGTTAGTGCATTTCCGGTAATGGTGTAGACCGTTGTGGAGCGAGAAAAAGCAGATTTCTTCGCTTTGCTACGGAATGACAAACAAATGGGTTTATAGCAACCTGACAGAGCATTCCTCACGCCAAATCTCGTCCATTGCAGAAGAAATCTCGTTACTGGAGACTACTCGCGCACGAGCAGCGCGGTCAGTGCGGCGGCGGGATCGGACTGACGCATCAGCGACTCGCCGATCAGGAAGGCGTCGTAGCCTACGCTGCGCATCCGCGCCATGTCGGCGGCGTTAGCGATGCCGCTCTCGGCCACATGCACAGCGTCGGTTGGCAGCCATTCGGCCAAGTCGATCTGGGTCTGCGGCTGCACCTGCATCGTGTGCAGGTTGCGGCTGTTGACGCCGATCACGGTGAAGCCCAGGGCTATGGCGCGGTTCAGTTCCTCGCGGTCATGCACCTCGCAGAGAACGTCCAGTTCCATGCGCCGCGCCTCGTCGCTCAGACTCCTCAGTTCGGCGTCGGTCAGCGAGGCAACGATCAGCAGAATCGCATCACCCCCGGCGGCTCGCGCCTCCAGGATTTGTAATGGATCGACGATGAAGTCCTTGCGCAGGCAGGGGATAGAGACCGCAGAGGAGGCCAGCGTGAGGTTTTCCAGCGAGCCTTGAAAGAACTTCTGGTCGGTCAGCACCGAGAGCGCCGCTGCCCCTGCCGCCTGTAGCGAACGAGCCAGCGCAGCCGGATCGAACTCCGCGCGGATCAGCCCCTTCGACGGCGAAGCCTTCTTCAACTCGGCGATGACGGCCGGACCTGAAAGCGCAGTCTTGCGCAGCGAAGCCTCGAATCCGCGAGGGCTGTGGGTCGCAGCTTTACGCTCCAGAAGCGGGAGATCAGCCGTCTTGCGGCGACCGGTCACTTCGAGCCGAGTGTTCGCGACAATTCTCTCTAGCTGCGTAGACATTCAGTGTTTGTCTTGATCTGACGCCGGAGAAACTGGCGTCGAAATAGATTTGGCCCCAAAAGATCTGGGGCCAAGGAAAATCTGGTGCCGAAGGGGGGACTCGAACCCCCACACCCTTGCGAGTACATGGACCTGAACCATGCGCGTCTGCCAATTCCGCCACTACGGCACTTCCTGTATGTCGCGGGTCTTGCATCCGGACACGGCAGTCGTGAGTCCTTATTTTTACAAAGACCGGGGCTGCTGTCAATTCCTCGTCGCATGTCTTACACTGAGACGATTCGACGCAGCATGTGCCGGGAGGCAACTTCGCCCCATTATGACCGAAATCACACGGAACGATCCGCAATCCAGCGCCACGGAGATTCCTGAAGAACTGGCTCTGGAGATTCGCAAGCTCGCCCACGACCTCTCGAACGCGCTGGAGATTATCGTTCAGACCAGCTATCTGCTGGGCACCGTCGAGTTGAAGGAACCGGGCGGCGAATGGCTGCGCATGCTCGACAACGGAGTCAGCAAGGCGCTGGACATCAACCTCGCACTGCGCAACTACGTCAAGACGCACACCCCTCATTAGTGCAAGTCGCGAGCCTTGCTTGGAGTGGCGCGCCTAGCGCTTGGAAGCCTTCGAGGTTGGCTTGGCGCTGGCTTTCCTGACAACGGCCTTCTTTGCGGGAGTCTTCTTCCCTACGGATGTGCTGAGCTGTTTCTTTGCCGCGCTCTTCTTTGCCACAGACTTCTTTACTGTAGGCTTCGATTTTGCGAGTTCTTTTGTCGCTGTCTGCGCGGGAGCAGGCGTACTCCAGATGGCGAGGTTGGCCTCATGCGCAGCCAGCAGGTTCTCAATCTGCTGAAGCAGTAGGCGAGTGTGCGTGGGCTTGATCAGCATCTTGTCTGCGCCCAGCATCTCCCAGTCTTCGTCCGCTATCGGGAAGGCCGTGAGCAGGGCAACGGCTGGATGGTAGCTCGCATTGCGGGCGGCGGAGATGACCTCAGCGCCAGCAGCATCGCTCTCCATGCGCATGTCGGTGATGACCATGTGGTACTCATGGTTGCGCAGCTTGCTTCTTCCCTCGCGGCCCGAGGCGGCGGTGTCCACGTCAAAGCCGTTAGCCTCGAGGACGGCCTTGAGGGTAAGCAGGATGGCCACTTCATCGTCTACCAGAAGAATTCTGCGCTTCATCGGGTCACCTCATTCTTCGTGCATCGCTCGTTGCAGCCGGTTTGCGATGCGCCAAGCACCACCATATTGCCCGACGCAGACGCCATATGCAAGAAAGAACAGACGCTCCTCGACGACAGGTGCCGAAAAAGAGTGTAAAGAGATGGACTCCTCCACGCACTACGAGAGCTTCCAGATGCGTGGCGTGGAGCGCGCGCCCTTACAGAAAGAGCTTTTTCACGGAGTCGGGGTCGTCCTCTTCGTTGACATCCTCCGCGTCCTCTTCCTCTTCGTTGTCCTCTTCTTCCTCTTCGTCGTCGAGATAGCCTTCACCCTCTTCTTCGTCGTCCTCGTCGTCGATAATTACGTCGTCGTCCTCATCTTCATCCTCGTACTCTTCTTCTTCGTCCTCTTCTTCTTCCTCATCTTCGACGTCGTCTTCGTCTTCTTCCAGATCGTCTTCGTCCTCTTCTTCGTCCTCGTCCATCGACGCGGCGAAGAGGGCTTCGCTGGCGAGGGGTGCAAACATCGGAAGGATGTCAACTTCATCGATCAAAACTGGGGGGAACTGAGTGAGACTCTGTGGGGTTAGCATGGGACCGTCTCCTGAAAAAGCCGTGTCTATGGTGATACTTTGATGCTGCCGGGTACATTGGTTCTAACATACTCGACGTCGAAAGATGGTAATTTTTCTCGACCAAATTGTTTACACGAGTTCAACGGAAGCGAGATAGGCGGTCGCGGAGACAAAATACTGCGCGTCCTGTCCCGCTCTGCACACAAGCGAGCTTCAGAGAGCGCGAGGGAAGGATGTCGGACGGATGGTGAAAGGACGCGGATAAGCAGCGGCGCTGGGTCAGGAGGTGCGCAGAGCAGCTTCGATGCCCTTGTTGACCTTAGCCTGGGCAAACTCTGCGGCAACGCGAATGCCGTTCATAATGGCGCGATCATTCGACGAACCGTGGCCTACGATGCAGACGCCGCGAACGCCCAGCAACGGCGCACCGCCAAACTCCGAGTAGTCCAGACGCTTCTTGAAGTCGTGAAAGGCGCTACGGGAGAGCATCGCACCCACCTGCGAAGTGACGGTCGACTTGAGCGACTGGCGCAGCAGCACGCTGACCAGCTTGGCGGTGCCTTCGCAGGTCTTGATGGCGACGTTGCCGATAAAACCATCGCAGACAATAACATCGGCGCGACCGTTGAAGAGGTCGCGACCCTCGACGTTGCCGATGAAGTTCATATCAGACAAGGCGCGCAGCATGGGAAAGGTGTCGTGGGTGAGTTGGTTGCCCTTGCTGTCCTCTTCGCCGATGGAGAGCAGGCCTACGCGGGGAGAGGCGATGTGCAGCACGTTGCGCGCGTACATATTGCCCATGACGGCGAATTGAACCAGATTGTCCGGGTCGCAATCCACGTTGGCGCCGACGTCGAGCAGAAGCGACGGCGTTCCCAGCGAGGTGGGAAGAATGGTCGAGAGGCCGGGGCGATGGATTCCCGCAAGCATTCCCAGAACCATCTTGGCGGTAGCCATTGCTGCTCCGGTGTTGCCTGCGGTGAAGAAGCCAGCAGCCGTTCCCTCGCGCACCATGCGCAGACCGACGCGCATGGACGAGTCTCGCTTGGTGCGGACGGCCTGCGCGGCCTTGTCTTCCATGCTGATCCACTCCGAGGAGTGGACGATCTCAATCTGCGGCCGCTTGCGTCCGTAGTTCACGGGGAAGCGGCCACGCAAAGCTCGGTCGAGCGCTGGGCGGAGGATCTCTTGCGGGCCAACAAGATGCACGCGCACGTCAAGTTGACGCGACGCGAGAATAGCCCCGCGAATCTCGGATTCGGGGGCCTTATCGGAGCCCATTGCATCTACTACGATGTCGATTGGCATCAGGAGTGTCGTGCTCGGAACAAGTTAGTTATGCTGCTTCCTTGCCGGCGATGACGACGCGGCCCTTATACTGTCCGCAGCTCTTGCATACGGTGTGAGGGAGCTTGCGCTCCTGACAGTTGGGGCAGATCGAGGTGCTGACCGGGGTGAGGAAGTCGTGGCTGCGGCGTTTTGCGGTGCGTTGCTTGGAGTGGCGGCGCTTCGGATTCGGCATTGCGGTTCCCTTTCAATTGGCCCGTCCCGCTTCAGCAGCCTGCGGTGACTGGTGGCCAGATGACTCTAAAATTCTGTGCTACTTGGATTTGAGTGTGCCGGCCAACCCTGCCAGAGCATTCCACCCGGTTGCATTTGCATCCGGTTCGGAGGTGCATTTGCAGGATGCGAGGTTCAAATTCTGGCCACAGCGCAAACAAAGTCCCTTGCAGTCCTCTTTGCAGAGCGTTCGGGAGGGCAGGGAGAGAAGCACCTGTTCCCGCACGACATCCTCAAGCGAAAGACCGCTCTCTTCATAATAACCGATTTCGGTCTCGTCTGGGGTAATAGCGCGTTCGCCCGCTTCGGCATCGGCGGACTGCGGACGGTATATGAGATCGAACTCCCCGGAGACCTGCATCGGAACCGGCTCAACACAGCGCGCGCAGAGCAGTTCAAACGGTCCGTGATACGCCGCACGAATACGGATGTCGGCGACCTGATCGCGATGGCCGCGGTTCTCGATGATGAGGTCGGCGCGACCGATCACAGGCAGAGGGCCAACCTGCGTCACATCGGGCGCGTAGTCGAGCCCGCCCACAGGAATGGCTTCGTCAAAGAGCAGTGGTTCGTGTTCGAGTTGGAGCGGAGTTATAAGCACATCGTTAAGCGTAGGTTGTTCGGGTGCGCAGGTCAATGGCGGATTTGTGACGCGTCACAAAAAGAGGCGAATGGCGGCGATTCCGGCGGCTCCGGCGGCGAGGCATGCGGGGGCGTTTTCGTGGCTGATGCCGCCTAGAGCGAAGACGGGGATCGGCGCTGCGGCGCGGACGGCGGCGGCGAGGAGATCGAGGCCCGAGCCGTCGGAGATCTTTTTATCGCCGACGAATCCCTCAGTGGCTCGCTCTTCGGCGACGACTTTCTCAAAGACGGGGCCGAAGAGAATGCAGCTTGCGGCGTTAGCGCGGGCGCGAGCGACGTCGGCGAGCGAGTGACAGGAGACGCTGACGACCGGCTCGGGCAAGCCAGCACTAGCGTAAAGCGCACGTATCTGCGCGGGCGTGAGTGCGTCGAGAGAAGAAGTGAGGTGAACTCCGTCTGCCTGCGCGGCGACGGCAACATCGGCGCGTGAGTTGATGAGCAGCTTTGGTGCGGATCTATGCGCGGAGTTGGCGTTCTGTGCATGAAGGACTTCCATCAGCCTGCGAGCAAGATCGGCCAACTCTCCTGCTGAAAGATCCTTCTCGCGAAGCTGGATGAACTCGACTCCTGCATCGGCGAGGTGCGCAGCCTGAGCGAGCAGAGCGGCTTGGCGAGACTCTTCGTTGCCGGGGAATCGAGCGCGGTCGGTGATGGCGTAGCGAAGCATCGAGTCTAGTTTAGACCCTGTCATTTCTGGCAGACCGGGCAGAAGTGGGTGCTGCGACCGGCGAGGGTAATCTTCTGGATCGGCGTACCACAGACGAGGCAGGGCTGGCCGGTGCGTTGGTAGACGCGGTGTTCGAGTTGGAAGAAGCCGCGTGCGCCGTCGGCGTCTACATAGTCGGAGACCGACGAGCCGCCCAGTTCGATGGCGTGGCGCAGTACCTCGACCAGAGCGGTGCGCAGGCGGGCTAGCTCGGCGCGGGTCAGGCGAGCAGCCTGACGCGTGGGGCGGATTGCGGCGCGAAAGAGCGACTCGTCGGCGTAGATGTTGCCGATGCCGTGCAGCAGCGACTGGTTCAACAGAGCGGCCTTGATCGCCGTGTGGCGCGGGTGAAAGAGCGCGACAAACTCGTCGAGCGAGATCGTCAGCGGCTCGTGGCCCGGGCCTGCGTAAAACTCGTTCTGCGGCTGTAGCGAGAGGCGACCAAAGCGGCGCGGGTCGACGAAGCGAATCTCGCGGCCGTCGTCCAGCGTGAGGACGGCGTGGGTGTGCACCGCTCGTGGAACTTCAGGCGCAGAGACCAGCAGACGCCCCGTCATACCGAGGTGGATGAGCAACTCGACGGAAGTTTTTCCTCGCGCAACCGTCATGACGATGGTCTTGCCCACGCGGCGAACGCTAAGGATGCGCGCTCCGGTCAGAGCCGTCGCGATCTCGTCTTCGGGAGTCTTGAAGGTCTGCGGCTTGCCACTGGTCCAGACGCGGACGATGCGCTGTCCGTGGACTCGCTGGTGGACGCCGCTGGCAATGGTCTCGACCTCGGGAAGCTCAGGCATAGATTGATCCATCCTCGCACGAACTGCGCGTGCAGCGAACCACTGCGGCTGCAACAAACTCAAACCGCGCTGGCGAGGGCGATCTGCTGGGCGGCGAGTAGTTCGCGAATTCCCTTCTCCGCGTAGTCGAGCATGGAGCTGAGTTGGGTGCGGCTGTAGGCGACGCGCTCGGCGGTGGCCTGCGTCTCCACCAACCCTCCATTGGCCAGCATGACCACGTTCATATCGACATCGGCGCGCGAATCCTCCTCGTACGCGAGGTCGAGTAGAATGTTGCCGTCGACGATGCCGACCGAGGTGGCCGCCAGCATCTGGCGCAGAGGCGACGTCTTCAGCGTTCCCGCAGCGACCAGCTTGCCCAGAGCAATGGCCAGCGCAACCGAGGCTCCCGTAATCGCGGCGGTTCGTGTGCCGCCGTCGGCCTGTAGCACGTCGCAGTCGAGGATGATGGTGCGCTCTCCGAGGGCCTTCATATCCACCACTGCGCGCAAAGATCGTCCGATCAGCCGCTGAATCTCGTGGGTTCGTCCTCCCACCTTACCCCGCTCGCTCTCGCGCGCAGTGCGGGTCAGGGTGGCGCGAGGAAGCATTCCGTACTCGGCCGTCACCCAGCCGCGACCGGAGTTGCGCATCCATCCGGGAACGCCGGTCTCCACCGTGGCGTTGCACAGGACGCGGGTGTTGCCCGTCTCCACCAACACGGAACCCTCGGCGGTGGCGACAAAGTTCGGAGTAAAGCGCACGGGGCGCAGGGCATCGGCGGCGCGACCATCGGGGCGATAGATCGAAGTGGAGGCAGAGGCCTGCGAAGAGGTCTGAACGGAGTTTGAATTGCAGATTGTAGCCATCTGGCGATTATAGTGGGGCGTACCCGAATCGGCTCTTTCGCAAAAGCCAGTAGAGGAAGAGAATCGTAAGAAAGAGTAGGATCTAGCGATGCGATAACGAGGTTGATTCGACGGGCGGGGCAGACTACCAGCGCCGACGTTGCAGCTTTTCCCGAAAAGGAATCATTTCCGATTCAGGACATAGCCAACAATCCGTTTATATCGTTATACTTGCACTATTTACCAGAATGCGTTCAATTCCAATCTGGAAATAGCGTGTCAAAACGGAAGATCGCGTCTGATGCTGACAAGACTTTACAGTCAGCAAGTTAGGCTCATTGTTCCAGTTTGGCACTCAATCTGTTGTAGAAGTTGTAGTCTGTCTCTTCAAAGCAGCGAAGAAGGCAAAAAATCAATGGAGTACTGACCATGCAGGCCAAGCAGAGCACCACTGCCTCAGCGATGTATAGCCGTTCTGGATCACTCACGCCACCTCAACCAAGCAGCAACGATTCTCCTCATCACGACGATCCAGCCGCGACCCCTGACCCACTACACTCCCGATCCGACCTTGGAGTGACCGAGAGCGCGAGACTGATTCACGATGCGCGCAACCTGATCGGAGCCATTGGGCTTTACTGCGATCTGCTGGCAATGCCGGGAGTGTTACGAGAGGAGCATCGCCACTATGCGGAGGAGTTGCGCCTGCTGGGAACACGCAGCGCCTCGCTGATGGAACAGATGATGCAAACCTCCCTGACGCGGAACGACTCGCCGGAGCATCTGGGCAAGGAGTCTGAAATAAATAGTGGGGGGCGGCGGGCATGCTAAAGCCAGAATCAGAGCCTCCCATGGTTTGCCCAAAGAGATCGGATCGAACGAAAGCAGCAGGACAGCAGTCCGCTCCCAGAAGATTTGTTCCAGGCACTACGGCGCAGTCCACGATTCGACCCAAGGGAATCGACAAAGATATGGACTGGCGCATCATGACGCGTCCAAAAGAAGATCACGCCGGAGCAAGGAGCGAGACAGCCCCCGTCGCTCCCTCAGGAGTTCTGGTCGGCGTCTCGAATCTGAAGGCGGAACACCGTCTGGAGCGCCTTCCTGATGGCTCTCCCACGCTGCGTCTTCTGGTCGTGGACGACGAGGAGCCGGTGCGCAGGGCGTGTTGCGAGATCGCCGCTGGAATGGGTTTTTTACCGCTCTCGGCGGGCAGTGTACCCGAGGCGATGGCGGTCTTCCAGCGGCAGCCGGTGGACATGATGTTGCTGGATCTGAAGCTGCCCGGAGAAGGAGGATTGAATCTGCTGGCCGAGGTGAAGTCGCTCTATCCGGCGATCGGTCTGGTGGTAATGACCGCCTTTGCCTCCGTCTCATCGGCGGTAGAGGCGATGCGCATTGGAGCGGATGACTACTTGACCAAGCCCTTCGCGCTGGAGGAGTTGACCAGCGTTCTGGGTCGCTCCAGTCGGCGGCTGCACTTCGACATGGAGAGTCGCCAACTCCGCGAGCGGCTACGGGAGCAGAAGGATATGGGCGGGCTGATCGGCAGTTCGCCGGAGATGGAGAAGGTCTACCGGATTCTGTCGAAGGTGGCCAGATCCACCCATCCTGTGCTGATTCTGGGCGAGAGCGGAACGGGCAAGGAGATGGTCGCGAGAAATATCCACGACAACGGGCCGAATGCCTCGAAGCCCTTCGTCCCGGTCGACTGTGGCTCTCTGGTGCCGACCCTGATTGAGAGCGAACTCTTTGGACATGTGAAGGGAGCCTTCACCGGAGCCAATCGAGCCAAGGAGGGGTTGCTCTCTGCGGCGGACGGAGGAACGGTCTTTCTGGATGAGATTGGGGAGCTTCCACTCGACCTACAGGCCAAGCTGCTGCGCGCCTTGCAGGAAAGGGAGGTGCGTCCGGTGGGAGCGACCCACGCCGTACCGATCTCGGCGCGAGTTCTTGCGGCCACCAACCGCGACCTCCACGCGATGGTCGAGCAGGGACTCTTCCGCAAGGATCTCTACTTCCGCCTGAGTGTGGTCAACCTCAAACTGCCTCCCCTGCGCGCGCGCAGAGACGACATCCCCCTTCTGGCCGCGCACTTCCTGGAACGCACGCACCGCGAGACGGGAGCCTCGCACCTGTTCAGCGAGGAGGCGGTTCGCCTGATGACCGAGTACGACTGGCCGGGCAATGTGCGCGAGTTGGAGAATGCGATCGAACGCGCCTGTGCACTCTCCTCCGGCCCAGTGCTGCACATGGCGGATCTGCCCACGCAATTGCAGGACTTTCGCCAGCAGAGTCTTGCGCAGTCGAGCGAAACTGCGGGCGACCATCGTGATGGGAGAACGAGTTCGCCTAGCCCCATCGTCTCCATCGCCGACATGGAGAGGCGAGCGATTCTGGAGACGATTCGCCAGCTCAAGGGAGACAAGCTGATGGCGGCCAAGCTGCTCGGCATCGGCAAGACCACGCTCTACCGCAAGCTGAAGGAGTACGACGTACCCGAAGAGCCGACGACGTAGCTCGCCGATGAGGCGAGGTTCAAGGTACCTGGGACAGAAATCCTGACGGGTGCCCCAGTTTCAGTGGTTGTACTCACTACCCCGGCACCCGGGCCACCCGCCCCCTTCTTTTATTAATCAATTGTTTACTGGTCGCTTATATGTCGATACAGCCTAGACGACCTTCCATCGCGTGGAGAGCATGGCTAGTTTCTCTTCCATGCTTGGCGGCGCGGGACGCGAGGCTGGTTTGAACGAAGCGGGGCGCTGGCTCTTCTGCGCGGGGCCTGCGGCGGGCTTGGCTGCGAAGGGCTTGCCTGTTCCAGACCGCTCCATCAGCGCCTTCATCGAGAGGGCGATGCGCTTGGTCTTGAGGTCGGCGCTGAGGACTTTGACCTTCACAATCTGTCCGGCCTTCACTGCGTCGGAGGGATCCTTGATGTAGCGATTGCTGAGTTCACTGATGTGGACGAGGCCGTCCTGATGCACGCCGATGTCTACGAATGCGCCGAACTTGGTGACGTTGGTGACGACTCCTTCCAGGATCATCTCCGGCTGCACGTCGGCGAACTCGCGCACCTGCTCGTTGAAGCTGGGCGCGATGAACTGCTCGCGGGGATCTCGTCCCGGCTTGCGCAGCTCCTCCAGAATGTCCTTCACCGTAAAGCTGCCCGCATCGATCTGGCGCGCATCGACCTTGGTGAGCAGTTGCGGGCTGGCGATAAGTTCGGCGACCGGCGTGCCGAGCGAGCTGGCGATCTGTTCGACCACGGAGTACGACTCGGGGTGGACGGCAGTGCAGTCGAGCGGGTTCTCTCCATCGCGGATGCGCAGAAATCCAGCGGCCTGCTCGAAGGTCTTGGCGCCGATGCCGGGAACTTTGTTGAGCTGTTTGCGCGAGCGGAAGCGACCGTTCTCGTCGCGGTAGCTGACGATGTTCAGAGCGACGCGTTCAGTAACTCCGGCGACGTAGCGCAGCAGAGTCCACGACGAGGTGTTCAGATCGACGCCGACGCGGTTGACGCAGCTCTCGATGGTGGTTTCGAGCGACTGCTGCAACTGGCGCTGGTCTACGTCGTGCTGATACTGGCCGACGCCGATGGACTTGGGATCGACTTTGACCAGCTCGGAGAGCGGGTCTTGCAGGCGACGCGCGATGGAGATGGCTCCGCGCACGGTCAGGTCAAGGTCGGGAAACTCCTGCCGCGCGATATCCGACGCAGAGTAGATGCTTGCACCGGACTCGCTGACCGTGACCGAGAAGATGCTGTCGAGGTGGTTGTCGCGCAGCGTGTCACGAACAAACGCGTCGGTCTCGCGCGAGGCCGTACCATTGCCGATGGCGATGGCGCGCACGTTGTACTTGGCCAGCATCGCGACCAGACGGTCAGAGGCTCCGCTGGCCGCGCTCTTCGAGGTGTGCAGGTAGAGGACGTCGTGGGCGAGAAACTTTCCCGTCTCGTCGACCACCGCGACCTTGCAGCCGGTGCGCAGACCAGGATCGATGCCGAGGACGGAGATCGGTCCGGCGGGCGCGGCCAGCAGGATGTTCTGTAGGTTGTCGCGAAAGACCTGAATGGCGTCGGTGTCGGAGCGCTTCTTCAGTTCGAGGCGAATCTCGCCCTGAATCGAGGGGCTGAGCAGGCGCTTCCAGCAGTCATCGATGGCCAGCTCCAGTTGCGGCGTCCAGTCGCCGTCGGCGCGCAGGATACGCGAGCGCAGCAGGCCGGTGGCGCGCAGTGGGTCAAGCTCAATGAGGAAGTAGAGGATCGACTCGGTCTCGCCGCGGCGGATGGCCAGCATGCGGTGCGAGGGGATCGTCTTCACCGGCTCGCGATACTCGTAGTACATCTTGAACTTTTCCTGCTCGTCTACGCTGTCGAGACTCTTGCGGCTCTGAATCACGCCCTCTTCGTACATGACGTGGCGAGTCAGCTTGCGCAGTTCGGCGTCTTCGCTGATGCGTTCGGCGACGATGTGGCGCGCGCCTTCGAGCGCGTCGTCGATGGTCGCGACCTCCTTCTCTACGCTGACGAAGGTTGCGGCAAACTGATGCAGCGGCAGCGCAGTGGGCTGCTGATTCCAGATGTAATCGGCCAGCGGTTCGAGGCCCTTGTCGCGGGCGATGGTCGCCTTGGTGCGCCGTTTCGGGCGATAGGGCAGATAGAGATCTTCCAGCTCGGAGCGGTCGAAGGTGGCCTCGATCTTTGCCTTCAGCTCGTCGGTCAGCTTGCCCTGCTCCTGAATCGAGGCGAGGATCGTGGCGCGGCGGCTCTCCAGATCGCGCAGGTAGGCCAGCTTCTCCTCGATGGCGCGAATCTGCACCTCGTCGAGATTGCCCGTCGCCTCCTTGCGGTAGCGAGCGATGAAGGGAACCGTGCCACCCTCATCGAGCAGGCCGATAACCGCTACCAACGAGTGCATGGGGATGTTGAGGGACGCTGTGATCTGCAGCAGAGCTTCGGGAGAGAGAGTCTTCGTATCAATCATTCTTCTCTATCGTAGCGGCAATGCTTCTGGAAAACAGGGGGAAATTCAAGGTTCTAGGTTTGGGGTGGAGTCTGGGTGGGCATCGCGCGCGGCGAGGTCGGCGGCCTGCTGCTGGGCCTCCATCCATCCGCGTAGGATGACACAGGCGGCGACCTGATCGATGATGAACTTGCGCTCGCGTCGGTCGCGGTCGTGTCCAGCCTCGTCGAGGATCTCGTGCGCGGCGACCGAGCTGAGGCGCTCATCCCATAGCTCGACGGGAAGGCCGGAGCGCAGGCGCAGCTCTTCGGCGAACTCCTGCACCTTCGCCGCCCAGGGACTCAGATCTCCGGTCATGTGTAGCGGATTGCCGACCACAATACGGACGACCTCGTGCTTGCGAATCAGGCGCAGAAGGCTGCGCAGGTCTTCGCCGCGACTCTTGCGCCAGAGCGTCAATAGGGGCTGGGCAGTGTAGCCCAGTGCATCCGAGAGAGCCACGCCAACGCGGACCTTGCCAACATCGAGAGCCATGACTCGTTCGTTTGCCATAGGCATCAGTTTACAGCCATCCTGGTCTGCCGCCGAGGCTGGGCGACTGCGGGAAGACTCGGCGGTAGACTGGAAGCAATGACCTCAACTCACTCTGCCTCGCATATTCGCTCGCTCGACGACCTGATCGGCCCGGCGGGACGATTGGAGGCGCTGCTCAACACGGGCCGCGCCGACGCTCCCTACTCCGCTCTGGTCTGTCATCCGCACCCGGCAGGAGGAGGAACGATGCACAACAAGGTCGTCTACCACGCGATGAAGGCCTTCTCGGCCTTTGGGCTACCCGTTCTGCGCTTCAACTTTCGCGGCACCGGACTCAGCGAGGGAGAGCACGACGAGGGCCACGGAGAGCAGGACGACGTTCGCACCGCGCTGGACTGGCTGACAAAAGAGTTCCAGAAGCCCATCCTCTTTGCGGGATTCTCCTTCGGCTCGCAGGTTGGACTGCGCGCCTGCTGCGGCGACGAGCGGGTGAAGGGACTGATCGGGCTGGGGCTGCCGGTTCGCGCAGGAGGACGCGACTACAGCTACGGATTCCTGCCGCAGTGTGCCGCGCCAAAGCTCTTCCTGAGCGGCGACCACGACGAGTTTGGCCCGCGCGAGCAGTTGACCCGCGTGTGGGAGAGCGCACCGGAGCCAAAGCGCACGTTGATGATCGAGGGCGCGGATCACTTCTTTCAGGGAACGACCGACTCTCCCGGAGCGAAGCTCCAGCTGATGCAGACCGCAATGCGGCAGTGGCTCGCAGAGACCTTCGGACTCGTAGAGACAACTCATCGCTAGAGTTCTGACTCCAGCAGCAGTCCTCCCAAAATCGCTATGACCGGCACACTCCTAGATCTCGGCCAGCAGATCTGCCCGTGGATCCTCGGGGTTCAGCTTGGCCAGTTCGCGCAGAATCTCCTTTGAACGCTCGTCCTGCACACGCGGCACAACGATCTTTACCTCGACGATCTCATCGCCGCGCAGACCCTCGTGCGAGGCGCTGGGGACGCCCTTCTCGCGCAGGCGCAGCTTCTGCCCGGTCTGCGTCCCCGGAGGAATCTTCAACTGTGTGCGCCCGCCGCCCTCGTGCGTGTCGATGGTGGGAACATCGATCTTCGCGCCCAGAGCGGCTTCGGTCATCGTGACCGGAACAGTCACATAAATGTCGTCGCCCACACGCGAGAAGATGGGATGCGTCCCCACCTTGACGATGAGGAAGAGGTCTCCGGTCGCTCCGCCATCGGTTCCTGCGTTGCCGCGCCCTGCCAGACGAATCCTCTGGCCATCGCGCGTTCCTGCCTTGATGCGAAACTCCAGCGGCTCGCGGCGGCTGACTACGCCCTCGCCCGAACAGGTCGTGCAACCACTCTGCACCCGGCCTGAGCCGCTACAGCGCGGACACTGGATGTTGAACTTCATCCGCCCGCCCATCTGCGTCACCTGGCCCGTGCCGGAACACTCCGGACACTCTGCATTGCCGCCAGAGCTGGAACGGCCCTTGCAGGTCGGACAGGTCTCCTGACGCTGAATCTCCAGCCGCGCCACGCCTCCGCGCACCGCCGACCAGAAGTCCACGCTCACCTGATACTCCAGATCGGTTCCAGGACGCGGCCCACGCGCGGCAGCCTTCTGCCCACCAGAAAAGATTCCACCGAAGATGTCCTTGAAGCTGCCGCCAAATCCACTGCTGGCCGGCTCCTGCGCGCGTCTGTGACCGCCACCCTGAAAGCCCGAAAAATCGAATCCGCCAAAGTCGAAGGGAACCTCCTGCGCACCTCGTCCACCGCCGCGCGCTCCGCCTCCGGGAAAACCTCCGCCGTACTCCCCGCGCGCCGCCGCCGCCGCCGTCGCCGGGTCGATGTTGTCGGAGTAGAAGCCGAGCTGGTCGTAGATCTTACGCTTTTTATCGTCGCTCAGTACGTCGTTGGCTTCGGAGATCTCCTTGAACTTTTCCTCGGCCCGCTTGTCATTCGGATTCACGTCCGGGTGATACTTGCGCGCCATCTTGCGGAAGGCCTTGCGAATGTCATCGGCGGAGGCCGTCTTCTTCACGCCCAACGCGCCGTAGTAGTCCTTGTTCTGTGTCGCCATCTTTTTGAAACCCTTCTAGCCGTTTGCGAAAACTTCGATGCTCCCAACCGATTTGAAGCCGCGCGATGCACCACGCACACGCCATCGAGCACTATGCTACCTGACGTTGCACTTCTCGACGGATTGAGTCCAGTGTCGTGTGCTGTAGCAACGACAGCTCGTAGGTCGTCTGTAGATTCATCCATAGATCCGCCGATGTACCGAAGTAGGTTGCAAGTCGGTACGCTGTATCTGCTGTGATCCCGCGCCGCTCGTTGATGATCTGCGAGATGCGGGTCGCCGGAACGCGCAGTGCTATGGCCAGCGCATTGGCCGAGATACCCTTCGGAACCATAAACTCCTCGCGCAGAATTTCGCCGGGATGCATTGGCGGCGGCTTGCGATTTGGATCTCTTGGAATAGCCATCGTTTTCTCCTTCTCCGTCCTCGTCGACTTAGCGGTTGGCTGCTCAGTGATAGTCGACAATTTCTACATCGTAGGCTTCGCCGTCCTGCCAGCGAAAACAGATGCGGTACTGATTGTTGATGCGGATGCTGTGCTGGCCCTTGCGGTCTCCCTGTAATGCCTCCAGCCGGTTTCCGTGGGGTTCTCGCAGATCGTCGAGTAGGCCAGTCGCGTCCAGTACCTGCAACTTTCGCCTTGCCACAGCGAGAATTCCGCTGAAACGGCGGCTCTTTCCTGTGAAAAAGAGATGCTCGGTCTCCCCATTGGCAAACGACCGTATCATTTTCTTACCGTATCACGTTGAACGCTCCCCGTTCAACATGCACCCGTTTTCGTCATTCTGTTTATTCTTTCACTCTAAAGAACAAAGGCGCAGCCGAAGCCGCGCCTTTTCTTCAATCAAAATTCCAAGCCCAGCTTTCATGTCTGTAAGATACTTTAGTTCCACACCTTGCGCGCCTCGATCTCTTCCACCGAGATCGTCTGGTCGGGCTCGACCTGACGCATCTTCTGCATGAATTCTTCTGCTTCTTCACGCGTGTCAAACATCATCCGGTTGTACAACTGTCCGGCCCGAAGCTGGTCACACCGCCACATGGTCTCATTCATCGCTATACCTCCTGGTAATCCGATTGAGTTCCAGCTTCTGTTACCAATCTCACGCTGCAACGGTACTGCGTCGCAGTTCTCAAGAGTTCAGGTGCATCAAGTATCCAGTCCAACAATTAGCATATTTCTCCAATTACTGTAGACCAGAAATGAATTGTCATTCTGAGCGTAGCGAAGAATCCCCGTATTTTGCTCGCAGCACGATACGTTACCTCATCGCTGAATATCCCCTAATTCCGCCGAGTCTAACCTCGCCAAATATAGATGCAATTCAGTTACCAAAGTTGCCGCCGCAGCTTTGCGCTGTTTACCGACAAACACGGCTCAGGGAAACAGGCTCAGGAGTCCTCAGTTCCACACGTTTTGGACGGGCATTGGTTCGATCTTAAGAACCAGATCCGGGGAGATTCCAGCCAGTTTACGGGCAAAGCTCCGCGCCTGCTCCTCACTGCGAAAGAGCTTCAACTCCTTCACCTCGCCGGCAAACCACTGCTCGCATCGCCACACTGTTAGCTCCGTCATAGCCCCCCTCCGCAACGCCGTTTTGTCCGTTACTCCCAACCCAACTGCTCGCCTGTAAAGAAAGAGCGCCCCAACCGAATTCAGCAGGTTTGCCGAAGACAACCAGAGCGCTCTTACTTACTTCTATACACCTTTAGATGCAGATTCCATTCAAATCGATCTACACCGCAATGTACTTATTTACCTATCGATGTCCAAACATTTACTTATTGTTATCGACATCGACATATTCTGCGTCGATTACGCCTTCGTCCTTCTTCGTCTCGGCGTGATCGTGATGCTCGTGATCGTGCGCAGCATCGGCTGGTGCGCCTTCTGCTCCGGCAGCCGCAGCGGTCGCCTTGTACAGAGCCTCGGCCAGCTTGTGGCTTGCCGCCGTCAGCTTGTCCTTGGCCGCGTTCAGGTCTGCCGCGCTGGCATCGCCCTCCAACGCCTTCTTGGCCTCGGCCAGAATCGCTTCGACCTCGGTCTTGTCGGCTGCCTCGACCTTCTCGCCGCCGTCCTTAATCATCTTCTCGACGTTGTAGACCAGCGAGTCGAGTCCATTGCGCGCCTCAACCTTATCGCGCTGCTCCTTGTCCTCGGAGGCGTGCGCTTCGGCGTCCTTGGCCATGCGCTCGACCTCTTCCTTGCTCAGGCCCGACGAGCTGGTGATCGTGATCTTCTGATCCTTGCCCGTCGCGTTGTCCTTGGCCGTCACGTTGAGAATGCCGTTGGCGTCGATGTCAAAGGTGACCTCGATCTGGGGCACGCCACGCGGAGCCGTGGGAATCCCGCTCAGCTTGAACTTGCCCAGCGTACGATTCTGCGCCGCCATCGGTCGCTCGCCCTGTAGGACGTGAACCTCAACCTCGGTCTGCGAATCCGCAGCGGTGGAGAAGGTCTCGGTCTTCTTGGTCGGGATCGTGGTGTTGCGCGCGATCATGCTGGTCGCCACGCCGCCCATCGTCTCGATGGAGAGCGTCAGCGGAGTCACGTCGAGAAGCAACAGATCCTTGACCTCGCCGGCCAGAACGCCCGCCTGAACCGCCGCGCCAATCGCGACCACTTCGTCGGGATTCACGCCACGATGCGGCTCCTTGCCGAAGAGCTTCTTGACCAGCTCCTGAATCGCCGGCATACGCGTCTGTCCGCCGACCAGCACGACCTCGTCGATCTTCGACGCATCCACGCCCGCATCCTTCAACGCTTGCTGCGACGGCCCCACCGACCGCTGTAGCAGATCGTCAACCAGGGCTTCGAGCTTGGCGCGGGTCAGGTTGCGCACCAAGTGCTTCGGCCCGCTGGCGTCCGCCGTAATGAACGGCAGATTGATCTCGCTCTCCTGCGCCGTCGACAGCTCGATCTTGGCCTTCTCCGCCGCGTCCTTCAGACGCTGCAAGGCCATCTCGTTGCCCTTGGCACGCAGGTCGAGGCCGGTGTCGTTCTTGAACTCGCCGATCAGCCAATCCACAATGCGCTGGTCCAGATTGTCTCCGCCCAAGTGCGTGTCGCCATTGGTCGACTTCACCTCGATGACGCCCTCGCCGACCTCCAGAATGGAAATATCGAAGGTACCGCCGCCGAAGTCGTAGACCGCAATCGTCTCGTCCTTCTGCTTGTCGAGACCGTAGGCCAGTGCCGCAGCCGTCGGCTCATTGACGATGCGCTTGACGTCGAGACCAGCAATCTTGCCCGCGTCCTTGGTCGCCTGCCGCTGCGCGTCGTTGAAGTAAGCCGGAACCGTAATCACGGCCTCCGTCACCGACTGGCCAAGATAGGCCTCTGCGGCCGTCTTCAGCTTCTGCAGGATCATCGCCGAGATCTCCGGCGCGGTGAACTCCTTGCCCTGCGCCAGAACGCCGACGTTATCTCCCTTGGAGATGACCTTGTACGGAACCATCTTCATCTCATCGCCAACCTCGTTCAGACGACGGCCCATGAAGCGCTTGATCGAGTAGACCGTATTCTCCGGGTTGGTGATCGCCTGGCGCTTGGCCACGGTTCCTACCAGCCGCTCGCCGCTCTTGGTAAACGCGACGATTGAAGGAGTTGTACGTCCGCCCTCTTCGTTGGCGATCACCTTCGACTCGCCACCCTCCATAACCGCTACGCAGCTATTGGTCGTTCCTAGATCGATTCCAATAATCTTTCCCATAATCCGCTCCTGAACCCTCGGCCTTCGCCTGTGTCTTTTGTACCTACAACCTTTTGCATCTACAGCCTTTTGCGTCCACTGCTTTGTACAGCCATGTCATCAGATGCGCCAACAGCATGAAATGTGTATCTCTGATTTCCTGCAACGCTTACAGTCTCACATGTGAGTGAGTTATTGTCAAGCAATATGATTAAGCAAATACAACTCTGGATCTCCACCCCAAAGACACTCCCTGCTCCAACAAAACTGTTCCGCAAAACCTCATCCGGTGTAGCATTTGTTCATGCTCTCCAAGCTCCGTATCCTTCTTCTGCTCCCTGTGGCCGCGCTTCTCGCCTGTGGCTCGTCCTCCTCCTTGTCCGGCGGCTCCTATCCGTTCAGCACGGGAGACTATGTTCTGAACGTGACTCCGGTGGCGGGAGGCGTTGCAACCAGCTTTACCGGAGCACTTCTGGCCACGGGAGCGCAGGTTACCGGCAACTTGCAGTACAACAATCCCAATTCGAGCTGCAATGGGCAGGGGGTTGCGGTCGTTGGCTCCATCAACACCACCAGCGGCATCTTGACGCTGACCTCCGCCGCCTTCTCGGGCAGCACCGCGACGATCACCATTCAACTTCCTATGACCTTCTACAGCAATGGCGTAACCTCTGCCAGCGGGACGGCTGTGATCGCAGGCGGGTCCTGCTCCCTCGCCTCCACCACCCTCACCGCAGTGACCGTCCCGACATTCGATGAGTTATGGACGGGAGCCATCACCTCCGGCCCATCCACGGGGACTGTATCGCTGAGCGTAAACGCTCCCTTCACCACAACCACGAGCAACGCGACGGTATTGAATGCGAGTGCAAATGGAGCCTTCTACGCGACCGGATCCCTTACTCTCAACGGATCCAACTGTAGCGCTACGACATCGTTGGGTAATCTTACCGGCCTAGTCAGCGGATACGGTCTCACCCTGAACGCATACGACAGCTCTTCGAATCTTGTGGCTACAATCACCGCCAACTCATCCACAACGCCTGCCAACGTAAGCATCAACCTCATCTCCGGCAAGCTCGGCTGCCCAACTGGCTCCTACGCAGGAACAATTACCGATTAGGCCGGTCTCGCCGTACTCGGAAAGTCACGCCCTACGAATCCGTTCGACTCTGCGCCCTTTGAGCGATGCGAGGACGAACCGTGCGCCTTGTGCAAAACACATTTCCACGCTCGCGCATAACTCTATATGCTTAGAGTAGCGCTTTCGCGCGGAGAAACGGTGCATCCGAGCGATGTATCGCGGGGGCGGAGGCATTGCACCGTCCGAAAGACGCATCGTCTGAAAGAAGGAGTCTTCCGACCGCATGGCTGAAACCGAGACAGAGATCCTCGACCTCTCCGAAGAGGTTGACGCTGGCGTCAATCCTTGGCTGATCGCAGCGGCGGTGATGCTGGCCACCTTCATGGAGGTGCTCGACACCTCGATCGCCTCGGTTGCTCTGCCCTACATTGCGGGTTCGCTGTCGGCCACCAACGACGAGGCGACTTGGGTTCTCACCAGCTATCTGGTGGCCAACGCGATTGTTCTGCCGGCCAGCAACTGGTGTTCTCTGCGCTTCGGACGCAAACGCTTCCTGATGTCCTGCGTGGCACTTTTCACCGTGGCCAGCTTTGCCTGTGGAGCCGCTCCCTCGCTGGCCTTTATTCTGGTCGCCCGCATCATTCAGGGCGCGGGTGGAGGAGCTTTACAGCCCCTCTCGCAAGCCATTCTGCTGGAATCCTTTCCGCCTCGCAAGCGAGGTGCTGCGATGGCTGTCTTCGCATTCGGAGTGGTCGTCGCGCCGGTTCTCGGGCCAACCCTCGGCGGCTGGCTTACGGACACCTATAGCTGGCGTTACGCCTTCTATATCAACATTCCCATCGGACTGTTGGCGCTGTACATGATCAACCGCTTCATCCACGATCCGGCCTACATCAAGAATGCGCGCGTCCCAGCCTTTGACAACATCGGCTTCGGCGCTCTGGTCGTCTGGACGGGCCTGTTACAGATCATCCTCGACAAGGGGCAGGAGTCCGACTGGTTCGGCGCACTCTGGATCCGCTGGGCCTTCTTCGCTCTGGTCACCAGCTTTGCGATCTTCGTCTGGCACTCCTGGCGTTCGCACGAGCCGATGGTAGACCTCAAGTTGCTGAAAAACCGAAACTTCGGCATCGGTTGCCTGCTCATCTTCCTCTTCGGCATTGCGATCTACTCGACCATCGTCATTCTGCCTCTCTACTATCAGGAACTGCTGGGCTACACGGCCTTTACCGCCGGACTGGTGGTTGCGCCGCGCGGCATGGGAGCGATCTGCGGAATGCCCGTGATCGGCTACCTCTCGAACAAGGTCGATCCGCGCTTCCTGCTCACCTTCGGCTTCGGCATCTTTGGCATAATGACGCTTTACTTCGGCACCGTCACGCTAGACATCTCGCCGACGACCTTTCTGATTCCGATCCTCATCACCGGATTCGGTCTCAGCTTCGTCTTTGTTCCTATCTCGATTGCCGCCTACGGAACGCTGCAAAACGAGCAGATGGGTTCAGCCAGCGGGCTGTTCAACCTGATGCGCAACATCGGCGGATCGATTGGCATCTCGCTGGCCTCGACGTTGCTGACCCGCCACGCCGCCGCCCATCAGAATGAGATTCTGAACAGCGTGCCGATCACCAGTCGCCCCTTCCAGAACTCGCTCTCTGGAGCGCGCCATCTGCTCTCAGGCCCCTTCGGTTCGGCCAACAGTCTTCATCCGGCTCAGGCTCTTCTCTATGAACAGTTGCAACGTCAAGCCTCTCTGTGGGCCTTTGTGGACGTCTTCCGCTGGCTCTGCCTGCTCAGCTTCCTCTGTCTTGCTGTCGCATGGTTCTTCAAGAAGGTGAAGCCCGGACGACCTCCCACCGCCGCCCACTAACCTCTGCGTCAGGGGAGCGGATAGACAACAGGCGAATCCAGGTTGTATTACTGGCTGTACTGCTAGTTGTTTTAAGTTAGAAGATAGTAAAAAAAAGACCTCGCTAACAGGGCATTTCCAGTAAACTACTGGAAATGCCCTCGCAAAACACGCAGTCTCCCATCCCATCCGGCACGTTCGTTCCGCCACCGTCTGGTATTGGATCCGAGGTAAGCGACACTTCGCTGTCCGACGCGATAGTAACGTTGCGCAAGCGGCTCTGGCTGCTGATCCTTGCAGCCGCACTGGGTGCAGGATACGGCGCGTACAAGGCCTATACCCAGCCCAAGCTATATGACGCCACTGGTGTGATTCAGGTTCATAACGGTCAGTCCAACGAGTACAAGCTGGACATGAACAGTTACGATGGGGACTCCGACACCAAGATAAATACCGAAGTAGCCATTCTAAAGAGCGACGCGCTGCTGACGACGGTTGCTCGTGAGATGGATCTGGCGAATAATCCTGATTTTTCCGGGGCCAATGGGCCTGCACCGCGACGCTCTCTGGACGATCCAGGGGTGCATGCCAGCGTAATCGCTACGCTACAGGGCAATCTACAGGCGGCGGTGGTTCCGCACACCGAGATGCTTCGCATCTCCTATTCCAGCCTCAATGCAAAGCTCTCAGCAGACATCGTCAACAAGGTCATCTTCGACTACATTCAGCGCAGCTATCAAACTCCGGTGGAATCGACCAAGCGGGTCTCGCAGTGGCTCTCCGGCCAGTTGGAGGAGTTGAAGTCCGATGTGGAAAACTCTCAGGCGCAGATGATGGAGTTGCAGCGCAAGCTGGGCGTGATGGGCTATGATTCGACCCACAACCAGTTGCAGGCATCGTTGGAAGATCTGTTGGCTGCCGAGGGAACAGCGAAGGTTGCACGCATTACGGCGGAATCACGCTACCGGATGGTCGCGGGCATGGATCCGAGTACGCTCCAGGGATCAATCGAGACGACTCCCGGAACCATGCCGGGCGAGTTGAGTTCCCTGCGCGCACAACTCGCATCCGCCACGGCGAGCTACGCACAGATGACGGCAGCCGGGGGAATTGGCCCCAATCATCCTCGCGCCAAGGCGCTTCAGGCGCAGATCAACGAGCTGACGCAGCAGATCAACACCGAGCAGAGTCGGATGAGCCTACAGGCCAAGGAAAACTATCTGGCGGCCAAGGCGACCGAGGAGAAGATCGAACAGGAACTCGACGCAAAAAAGACCGAGGCCTACAGCCAGGGCGACGATCTGGTGCAGTACACCCTGACCAAGGCGGAGTTTGAACAAAATCGCGCGTTGTACGACGGTCTGGAGCAACGCCTGCGCACCGCCGAGGTGCAGGCGGGACTGGAGGCTCTCGAGGTCGATGTGGTCGATCAGGCACTGCCGCCCGTCAGTCCCACCTTGCAATCGAAGGGCACCATCATTCTGACGACGACCCTCTTCTTTCTGGTCGGGGGCATTGTGATTGCCTTCATTCTGGACAGTCTGGATACCGGAGTGCGCGAGATTCACGAGGTCGAGGCCGTGATGGCAATGCCTTCGCTCGCAATCATTCCGCAGGCAAGAAATCTCAGCGCAGAACAACTGGCTGCCATGTCCACAACACAGCGCAACTTGCAGGTTCTGGCTCAGCCCAAGTCGCAATACACCGAGTCGCTGCGCTCCCTGCGAACCTCCCTTCTGCTGGCCACGGCGGGGCATCCTCCCCGGTTCATCCTGTTTACCAGCGCCATGCCGGCGGAGGGAAAGTCGACGACGGCGAGCAATCTGGCCTGCATTCTGGCGCAAGGGGGTTCGCGCGTCCTGCTGATAGATGGCGACATGCGACGCCCCAACCTTCACCACCGTTTTGGCCTGACCAGCAAGCTGGGATTGTCAACCGTTCTCGCTGGCTCCTCGACGCTGGAAGAGGCCATACAGCATGTTCCCGACACACCCAATCTGGATGTCATGCCCAGTGGCCCAGTGCCTCCATTCCCAGCCGAGATGCTCAGTTCAGAGACCATGAAGGGGCTGTTTGAACGTCTCGGGCAGATGTACTCGCACGTCGTCATCGACACTCCTCCCATCCTTTCCGTAACCGATGGGGTGATTCTGGGACGCATGGCAGACGCAGTAGTACTGGTTATCCGCCACGGTAAGTCCAACAGAAAGACCTTGGCACGGGTGCGCAACCTGCTTCTCCGCTCGGGGGTCCCGATGGCCGGACTGGCGCTGAATGCGGTCAATATGAATTCGCCGGACTACTACGAATACTACGGAAGCTATGGCTATTCGTACGGAAACAGCGACGCCAGCAGTTGGGAGACTCAGTCCCAGTCCTCCCATAAACACCATGCCAGATCGAAAGGGAGGAGCTAACCGTGATTAGCAACCTTGCGCTTAACCTGCGGCGATCCGCTCGGTGTCTTCTGGCAGCGGTCCTATGGATCAGCGCTCCAGTCTGGGCATACGCTCAGGCAGGCGCGACGGCCACTGGCACCGTGCAGGAAGTGGCTCCAGTGCAATCCACAACCTCCTCGCCAACTCCTCTGGCAAATCAGTCGATGCTCTATCCCGGAGAAGACTTTCAGCTTGCTCCGGGCGACCTGATCACCGTGCATGTCTTCATGCAGGACTACGCGCAGACCGTTCGTCTGGGGCTGGACGGTTCCGCAGAGCTTCCCTTCATCGGCAGCATTCATCTGGAAGGCCTGACCGTGCGCACGGCGCAGCTTCGCATCGCAAACCGACTACAGACGGATGGCTTTTATCGCAACCCGGAGGTCACGCTTCAGGTGGTCGATTCGCTCAACAACTCGGTCATGATCTCCGGTGAGATCAAGGCCGTGGTGCCGATCACCGGTGCACGGCGATTGATCGACGTACTCTCCTCTGCCGGAGGCCTTCCCGCATCGGCCAGCCATACGGTGAAGATCATCCGCCCCGGAGTGCCGGAGCCGATCGTCGTCAGCCTTGGGGCAGACATGTCGACCAGCGATCAGGCCTCGCTGCTGGTCTATCCACGCGACATCATTCAGATCGCGCGCGCCGGAGTGGTCTACGTGCTGGGAGCCTTCGCCCATCAGGGAGCGGTACCGCTCGATCAGGCCACGCCTCTCACCCTGCTGCAACTGGCCGCACTCAGCGGAGGCATCAACTATGAAGGAAAGTTCAACGACCTGCGCCTGATCCGCACCGTGGGAACCGAGCGTAAGGTAGTCGAGGTCGACATCAAAAAAGTGCGCGACGGCAAGGCCCCTGACCCGGTGCTGCAACCCAATGACATCGTATTCCTGCCCACCGACCAGATGAAGGCCACCATGAAGGGATTGGGCGTCGGTGGAGTGCTGGGTCTCGTCTCCCTGCTATACACCATTCACAGTTACTAGAGCATTTTCGGAATCGCTATAGACCAAAAATGAATTGTCATTCTATAGAGAAAAATGAATTGTCATTCTGAGCGTAGCGAAGAATCCCCGCATTTTGTTTGCGATGCTATGGTTTGCCCCATTACCCAAAATGCACTGATCGTCTTTACAACGAGTGAAGACTTCAACGAAGTTGAGACACAACGAAGCAGGAGAGAAGGATGAACTCCGAACCTGAACGACCGGCTCCACGCGCCAAACGGCGTGTACGTCTGGCCTATCTGGTGAGCCACCCCATTCAATATCAGGCTCCCTTGCTGCGACGCATCGCGCAGGAGCCGGAGATTGATCTGACGGTTCTGTTTGGCTCGGACTTCTCGGTACGCGGATACCGCGACGCGGGCTTCGGCGTCGGAGTCAAGTGGGACGTTCCCCTGCTCGACGGCTACAAACACGAGTTTCTGCCCATCGTGCACGATCGGGGAAATATCAGCGTCACCAGTCCCCTGAACTACGGCCTCGTTCGCCAACTGCGCGGCACAGGCGGCGAGCCAGCCTTCGACGCGCTGTGGGTGCATGGCTACGCGAGGATCAACGCAATGCACGGAATTCTGGCGGCCAAGGCTCTGGGTATTCCCGTGTTGCTGCGCGCCGAATCCTGGCTGCGCGACCGCGAGCGCAGCGGCCTGAAGCTCGCCATGAAGAATGCCTTCTTCACCGGATTGAAGAATCTGGTTGACGCCGTTCTCCCCATCGGCAGCCTTAACGCCAAGTATTGGCGGCACTACTTCGGCGACGACGTGCCGCAGTTCCTGATGCCCTACGCGGTCGACAACGCCTACTTCACGCAGCGCGCCAGGCAGGCCGAGGCCAGTCGCGCCAGTTTGCAGGCAGAGCTTGGACTCGACCCGACGCGCCCCGTGATTCTCTTCGCCGGAAAGATGCAGCCGCGCAAGCATTGCGACCACCTGATCGAGGCCTACGCGCAGCTCTCGCCGGCCCCCGGCATCGAGCCGCACCCGTATCTGGTCATCGTCGGCGACGGCGAAGAGCGCGCCGCGCTGGAACATCAGGTCGAGGCAACCGGCTTCCGCAGCATTCGTTTCTGCGGCTTTCGCAACCAGTCCGAACTGCCCGGATTCTTCGACCTCTCCAGCGTCTTCGTTCTTCCCTCGCGCCACGAGCCATGGGGACTGATCGTCAACGAGGTGATGAACGCGGCCCGCGCCGTCATCGTCACCGACGACGTAGGCTCGGCTCCTGACCTGATCGAAGACGGAGTCAACGGGTGCATCTACCCGGCGGGCGATGTAGCCGCTCTGGCCGCGGCGCTGCGAAGCGTTCTACAGTCGCCGGAGACCGCCGCGACAATGGGGAAACGCGCCTACGAACG
>JARLFY010000065.1 GCA_031296325.1 Acidobacteriaceae bacterium
GCCCTCGCGAACGGCATGTGCGTTATCGAAGCCGAGCAACCGCTCCCCGTCCTCATCATGCAGCGTCAGTGAATAATCCAGCCCGCGCGGTCGCTCCGGCGACACGGGAACCTGCTTTGCAACGAACTTGACCCAACATTTTCCGTCCGCTTCTACGACGAAGGTCTCGCCATCGAGCAGCAAGAGCGTGTCGAGGCTAGGATCACGAATTGTCACTATCAAATATTATCACTGGATGATAACTACGTCAAGAGCGGCAAAGCCGAGAAGCAGATTCCCTTCGGGAATGACAAACAAAAAGAAACGGCAGAGCCTAAGCTCTGCCGTTTGGTTTTGATACGCGAAGCGTCGAGAACGGTACGGAGTGCTACTCGGCGGCCATCTCTTCTTGCTCGCCTTCCATGCGCATGAGTTCCAGTTCGCGCTCTTCGGCTTCGATGGCTGCTGTCACCTCGTTCTGGACCTGGGCTGCCGCTTCCTCCAGCTCTGCGGAGAGCTGAACGTTGCGATAGTAGTCCATGCCCGTACCGGCCGGGATGAGGCGACCGACGATGACGTTCTCTTTGAGCCCGCGCAGCGTGTCGATCGAGCCGTTGATGCTGGCTTCGGTCAGTACGCGTGTGGTCTCCTGGAAGCTGGCCGCCGAGATGAAACTGTCGGTGGAGAGCGACGCCTTGGTGATGCCCAGCAGGAGCGAGCGACCAATGGCAGGACGACCGCCCGTCATCAGTACGCGCTGGTTCTCTTCGTTGAACCGGAAGCGATCCGTCTGTTGCTCCAGCAGGAAGTTGGTGTCGCCGATCTCCTCGATCTTGACCCAACGCAGCATCTGGCGAACGATCGTCTCGATGTGCTTATCCGAGATGGTCACGCCCTGTAGACGATAGACCTCCTGAATCTCGTTGACCAGGTAGGTCTGCACAGCGCGCTCGCCGAGAACCTCGAGAACGTCGTGCGGGCTACGCGGTCCGTCGATCAGAGGATCGCCAGCGCGCAGACGCTCGCCCTCCTGCACGTTGACGTAGACGCCACGTGGAACGCTGTACTCCTCTTCCTGCCCGTTATCCGCAGTGACGTAGACCTTGCGCTGTCCCTTGCTGACTTCGCCGAAGCGAACCACGCCATCGATCTTGCTGATGATCGCCGGATCGCGGGGCTTGCGTGCCTCGAAGAGTTCGACGACGCGCGGCAGACCTCCGGTGATGTCCTTGGTACGCGTTGTTTCGCGCGGGATCTTGGCCAGGACGTCGCCCGGGAAGAGCTCGTCGCCATCGACCACCATGAGGTGAGCGCGCGAGGGCATCAGATAACGCTTGCTGGTAGAGCCGGACTTGATGATGATGGCCGGCTGCCGCTTCTCATCGGAAGAATCGGCGACGACCAGACGGCTGAGACCGGTAACCTCATCGACCTCGTCGTTGAGCGTGACGCCCTCCTGCAAGTCCTTGAAGTGAACGGTTCCAGCGATCTCGGTGAGAATCGAGAAGGTGTAGGGATCCCACTCTCCGAGTCTCTCTCCCTGCGTGACCGCCGTGCCTTCCTCGACCTTGAGCCTTGCTCCGTAGACGACCGCGTAACGTTCTTTCTCGCGGCCCTTGTCGTCGATGACGGCAATCGATCCGTTGCGATTCATCGCAACCAGGCCGCCGTCCTTGCTGCGCACGGTAACCAGGTTGATGAAGCGCACCGTACCGGCGTTCTTGGCCTCAATGTGCGAGGCGTCGGAGACGCGGCTGGCGGTTCCGCCGATGTGGAAGGTACGCATGGTGAGCTGGGTTCCCGGCTCGCCGATCGACTGCGCCGCAATGACGCCGACGGCCTCGCCCATCTCCACCATCTTGCCCGAACCGAGGTTACGTCCGTAGCAGAGGATGCAGACGCCGCGCTTGGATTCGCAGGTCAGCACCGAGCGGATCTTGACCTTCTCGATACCCGCCGCCTGAACTGCGGAGGCGAGATCTTCGTCGATCTCCTGATTGACTTCGACAATCGTCTTGCCCTCGAAGTCCTTCAGCTTCTCCAGCGAGACGCGACCAATGATGCGGTCGCGCAACGGCTCGATGACCTCGCCCGCCTCGATGATCGGCGTGACGTAGATGCCTTCGACCGTGCCGCAATCGTGCTCGGAGATGATGACGTCCTGCGCCACATCGACCAGACGACGCGTCAGGTAGCCCGAGTCCGCCGTCTTCAGCGCGGTATCGGCCAGTCCCTTACGAGCTCCGTGAGTCGAGATGAAGTACTGCAACACGGTGAGACCTTCGCGGAAGTTCGCCGTAATCGGGGTCTCGATGATCTCGCCCGAGGGCTTGGCCATCAGTCCACGCATACCGGAGAGCTGACGGATCTGCTGCTTCGATCCTCGAGCACCAGAGTCGGCCATGATGTAGATCGGGTTCATGGCTCCCTCCTTGTCCGCGCGCTTCATGTTGTTGAACATCTCATCGGCGACGCGCTCGGTGACTCCCGACCACATCTGGATGACCTTGTTCGAACGTTCGCCGTTGGTGATGGCGCCGTCCAGATACTGCTGCTGCATGGAGAGAACGGTCTTCTCCGCTTCGCCCACCAGCGTGTACTTCGAATCCGGAATGACCATGTCGTCCAGACCGACCGAAAGACCGGAGCGAGTGGCGTAGGTGTAGCCCAGGCTCTTGATCTTGTCCAGCATCTTGACCGTGACCTTGAGTCCGAGGTTCAGGTAGCAGTAGTTGACGAGCTGCCCGATTCCCTTCTTCTTCAGCAATCCATTGACGTACGGCATCCCCTCGGGCAGCGCGTCGTTGAGGATCGCGCGTCCGACGGTGGTCGAGAGGAACTGCTTGTTGAACTGAACGACGTCCGTATGGTTCAGGTCCTGATCGTCGTAGGCGGTCGTCATGTCCAGCACCGGCCCGGTGTAGCGCAGACGGATCGGAGTCAGCGTCTCCACCTGCTTGGCCTCGAGCGCCATCAACACCTCTTCGATGTTGGCGAAGACGCGTCCCTCGCCGATGGCGTTGACCTTCGCCTTCGTCAGGTAATAGATGCCGAGAACCAGATCCTGCGTCGGCACGGTGATCGGCTGACCACTGGCGGGCGACAGAATGTTGTGCGATGCCAGCATCAGCACCGAAGCCTCGATCTGCGCCTCGGGAGACAGAGGAATATGCACGGCCATCTGATCGCCATCGAAATCGGCGTTGAACGCGGTGCAGACCAGCGGATGAATCTTGATCGCCTTGCCTTCGACCAGCACCGGCTCGAACGCCTGAATGCCCAGACGATGCAGGGTCGGAGCGCGGTTCAGCATGATCGGGTGATCCTTGATGACCTCTTCAAGAATGTCCCACACGATCGGGTCCTGCATCTCGACCATCTCTTTGGCCTGTTTGATGGTGGTGCAGTGGCCGGTCTGTTCCAGACGGTGATAGATGAACGGCTTGAAGAGTTCGAGCGCCATCTTCTTCGGCAGACCGCACTGATGCAGTTGCAGCTCTGGCCCAACCACGATGACCGAACGGCCAGAGTAGTCGACGCGCTTGCCCAGCAGGTTCTGACGGAAGCGGCCCTGCTTGCCCTTCAGCGTATCGGAGAGCGACTTCAGCGGACGGTTGTTCGCGCCACGCAGCACGCGGCCACGGCGACCGTTGTCGAACAACGCATCGACGGCCTCCTGCAACATGCGCTTCTCATTGCGCACGATAACCTCGGGCGCATGCAGATCCATCAGCTTCTTCAACCGGTTGTTGCGGTTGATGACGCGACGATAGAGATCGTTCAAATCAGACGTGGCAAAGCGTCCGCCATCCAGCGGAACCAGCGGGCGAAGCTCTGGCGGAATAACCGGAATCACGTCCAGAATCATCCACTGCGGCTTGTTGTCGGACTTGCGGAACGCCTCGACGATCTTCAGCCGCTTGGAATACTTCAGCTTCTTCTGCAGCGAGGTCTCGGTCTTCATGCGCTCGCGCAGCTCGATCGAAAGCTCGTTGACATCAACGCGCTTCAGCAACTCCTTGATCGCCTCGGCGCCCATCATGGCCTTGAAGCCGGTCGGGCGATACTGGTCGTCCAACTCGCGGAACTTGGTCTCGTCCTTGATAACCTCGCGCTCCTTGACCGGAGCGTCGCCTGGATCGACCACAACATACGACTCGAAGTACAGCACGGCTTCCAGTTCGCGCAGCGAGATGTCCAGCAGATGGCCGATACGCGAAGGCAGGCCCTTGAAGAACCAGACGTGCGAGCAGGGGCTGGCCAGTTCAATGTGGCCAAGCCGTTCGCGACGAACCTTGCTCAGCGTCACTTCAACGCCGCACTTGTCGCAGATAACGCCGCGGTGCTTCATGCGCTTGTACTTGCCGCACAGACACTCCCAATCCGTGATGGGTCCAAAGATGCGCGCGCAGAACAGGCCGTCGCGCTCTGGCTTGAAGGTGCGGTAGTTGATCGTCTCGGGTTTGGTCACTTCGCCATGCGACCACGAGCGGATCTTCTCCGGCGAGGCTAGCTGAATCTGGATGGCGTCAAAGTCGACAATGGGACCGGTGAGTTCAAAGGGGCTGGAGCGGAACATGATTTACGTCTCCGTTAAGCAGCGGGTTGGCTGCGGTTGTTCTTGCATTTCACGCGATGACTTCAGGCGCATCGCGATGCCTCTGGTTCTGGTGCTCTTGCTTGTCTTCAATTGTGGTGTTGCGAGGTTCTGTGTTGCGTGTCTCTTGTTCCTTGGGCATAAGGCCCGTAAACTTTGGCGGGAGTCAGAGGATCTGCCCTCTGACCCCACCGTGTTTGTCTTATTCGGCGGCAGCAGCCACTTCGGCAATCGATGGCAGCGCGACCTTCTTGTGCTCCTGATCGCCGACCTTGATCAGTTCGACGTCCAGGCACAACGACTGTAGTTCGCGGATCAACACGTTGAACGACTCCGGCACGCCGGGTTCGATCGCCGCCTCGCCCTTGACGATGGCCTCGTAGATCTTGGTACGACCAAAGACATCGTCGGACTTCGCCGTCAACAGCTCTTGCAGGATGTAAGCCGCACCGTATGCTTCCAGCGCCCACACTTCCATCTCTCCGAAGCGCTGTCCGCCGAACTGCGCCTTACCACCCAGCGGCTGCTGCGTGATCAAGCTGTACGGCCCGATGGAGCGAGCGTGGATCTTGTCGTCGACAAGATGCGAGAGCTTCAACATGTAGATGTAGCCGACCGTCGCTGGCTGCTCGAACGGTTCGCCAATCATGCCGTCGTAGAGCTGCGTCTTGCCCGAGCTGGGCAATCCGGCAGACTTCAGCAACGCCTTGATCTCCGTCTCGCGCGCTCCGTCAAAGACCGCCGTGCCGAACCACACGCCGCGCTTCATTCCAGCGGCAACGCGCAGGGTCTGCTCGTCGTCGAGGTCCAGAAGCTGGTTGAGTGCTGCCGTGCCAGCAAAGCGCGCCTTGAACAGTTCGCGAACCTCGGCAGCCGAATGCATCTGCTCGGCCAACTCGGCAACCTGCTTGCCCAGCTCGTGTGCAGCCCAGCCAAGATGCGTCTCCAGAATCTGTCCGACGTTCATACGAGAAGGTACGCCGAGCGGGTTCAGAACGATCTCTACCGGCGTCCCATCGGGAAGATAAGGCATGTCCTCCTCGGGCAGAATGCGCGAGACAACACCCTTGTTACCGTGACGTCCGGCCATCTTGTCCCCGACCGAAAGACGACGCTTCATTGCGATGTAGACCTTGACCAGCTTGATGACGCCGGGCGAAAGTTCATCGCCCTTCTGCATCTTGCCGATCTTCTCGTTGGTGATCTTGCGCAGCACGTCGATCTGGCGAGAGGTCATCTCCTCGATCTCGTCGATCTGCTCATTCACGCGTGGATCCTTGTCGGCGTAACGAATCCGCTTCAGGTTGCGCGTGCTGATCAGCTCGATCATGTCGCGGTCGAGGATGTCGCCCTTCGACAGCAGCTTCTTGTTGGTGCGCTCGTCGTGCAGGTCGGCCAGAACTTCCTTCTTGCCGAGAATCGCTTCAAGACGCTTGAGACGCTCGTCGGTCAGAATGCGGATCTCGTCGGCCAGATTGCGCTCCAGCTTCTCGATCTGCTCCTGCTCAATCTGCTTGGCGCGCTCGTCCTTCTCCTGCCCCTTGCGGCTGAAGATGCGAACGTCGACGATCGTTCCCTCGATACCCGGAGGGCACGTCAGCGAAGCGTCGCGAACGTCGCCCGCCTTCTCGCCGAAGATGGCGCGCAGCAACTTCTCTTCCGGCGTCAACTGGGTCTCGCCCTTGGGCGTGACCTTGCCGACCAGAATGTCGTTATGCCCAACGCTGGCGCCGATGCGGATGATTCCACTCTCGTCGAGATCGCGCAGTGCGTGCTCGCTGACGTTGGGAATATCGCGCGTGATCTCTTCCGGCCCGAGCTTGGTGTCGCGCGCCTCGATCTCGAACTCCTCGATGTGGATCGAGGTGTAGTAATCCTCGCGAACCAGCTTCTCACTGATGAGAATCGCATCCTCGAAGTTGTACCCACGCCATGGCATAAAGGCCACCAGAACGTTGCGTCCCAACCCGAGTTCGCCCTGCTCCGTGCAAGGCCCGTCGGCGATGACCTGCCCCTTGATGACGCGGTCGCCGTGACGAACGATCGGCTTCTGATTGATGCAGGTGTTCTGGTTCGAGCGCTTGAACTTGGTCAACTGATAGATGTCCGAACCAACCTCACGCGACAACTGCGTTGGATGATGTTCGCCCTCGACGCGCACAATGATGCGCTCCGAATCGACCGAGTCGATAATTCCGTTGCGCTTGGCCAGAATGACTGCGCCCGAGTCGCGCGCCGTCACGCCTTCCATACCCGTGCCGACCAGCGGAGCCTCGGCAACCAGCAATGGCACCGACTGACGCTGCATGTTCGCGCCCATCAAAGCGCGGTTTGCATCATCATGTTCGAGGAACGGAACCAGCGATGCCGCAACCGACACAAGCTGCTTCGGCGAGACGTCAACATAGTCCACGTCGGCCTTGTTGACCATGACGAAGTTGCCCTGACGACGCGCATCCACGATGTCCTGCACGATGTTCAGCTTCTCGTCCAACTCAATGTTGGCCTGCGCAACGGTGTGGCGATCTTCCTCCCACGCCGACAGGTAGAAGCTGAACGGCTCGAACTCAACCGTCCGCTTGTTCTCCTTGCGCAAATGCTCGTTGAGCTTGCGCGCCTCGCTGACTTCGATGTGATCGCCCTGACGCAGCGTGCTCTCGCCCGCGTTGGTCACCGCAACGTAGTCCAGCACCTGACCGTTCTTGACGCGGCGATACGGCGACTCGATGAAGCCGTACTCGTTGATCCGCGCAAAGCACGACAGCGAGCTGATGAGGCCGATGTTCGGGCCTTCCGGCGTCTCAATCGGGCAGATGCGTCCGTAGTGAGTAGGATGAACGTCGCGCACCTCGAAGCCTGCGCGTTCGCGAGACAGACCACCAGGCCCGAGGGCGGAGAGGCGCCGTTTGTGCGTAATCTCCGACAGCGGGTTGGTCTGATCCATGAACTGCGAGAGCTGGCTTGATCCGAAGAACTCGCGGATCGCCGCCATCACCGGCTTGGCGTTGATCAGGTCGTGCGGCATCGCCGTCGACATCTCCTGATACACGCTCATCTTTTCCTTGATCGCCCGCTCCATGCGCACCAGTCCGATGCGGAACTGATTCTCCATCAGCTCGCCAACGGCGCGTACGCGGCGGTTTCCAAGGTGATCGATGTCATCGATGTTGCCGATATTCTTGCGCAGCTTCAGCAGGTAGCGAATCGTTCCGTAGAAGTCCTCGGGGGTCAGCGTCCGCTTGTCCAGACCATCGGCCGACTGATCCTCGTACAGCTTGATGTTGAACTTCAAGCGGCCTACGCGAGAGAAGTCGTACTTGCGCTGGTCGAAGAACATGCCCTCGAAGAGCGCGCTCGCCGTGTCCAGCGTCGGTGGGTCGCCCGGCCGCAGCTTGCGGTAGATCTCGATCAGAGCCTCTTCGGGCTTGCGCACCGTATCGCGGCGCAGCGTGTTGGTGATGATGTTGCCTACATCGTCGCGCTCCGGGAAGAAGACCTCGATCGTGGTCACGCCCGACTGCAGAATCTTGTGCAGCTTGTCGGCGGTCAGTTCCTGGTTCGACTCATACAGCAGCTCTCCGGTGGTCAGGTCGACAATGTCCGCCGCGCTCATCGCGCCGTCGAACTCGCTTGTCTCCACCTCGACCCACTCCACCTTGTGCGCATGCAACTGCTTCAACGCGTGCGCGGTAACCTTGCGACCTGCGGGCAGAATCTCTTCGCCCTTCGCAACGATCGCGCCCGCCGGACGCGTCCCCAGCAGGTTGCTCGCCTGCTCCTCGGCGGGAACCTTCCAGCTCAACTTGCCATCGGCGATATTGATGGTGTCAACGGTGTAGAAGGTCTTGAGAATCTCCTCGTCCGTACGCAGTCCGAGAGCGCGCAGGAAGATCGTTCCCAGAAACTTGCGCTTGCGATCGATGCGGACGTACAGCGTATTCTTCTGGTCGTACTCAAACTCCACCCAGCTACCACGGTATGGAATGATCTTGCCCAGAAAGTAGGTGTGATTGTTCGCCGTCTCAAAGAAGACGCCGGGCGAACGATGCAACTGGCTGACGATGACGCGCTCGGTGCCGTTGACGATAAATGTGCCATTGGCGCTCATCAGCGGAATATCGCCGAAGAAAACCTCCTGCTCCTTCATGTCGCGCAGGGTCTTCACGCCGGTCTCGGGATCCTTGTCGTACACCTTCAGGCGAATGGTCACCTTCAGCGGCGCGGAGTAGGTCATGCCACGCTCTTCGCACTCCGCCTGATCGTACTTCAGCTGTAGACCGACGGGATCGCCGCACTTGGTGCAGAAGTCCGGGGTGTTCTTGTTATACGTTCCGCAGTATCCGCAGAGTACATCGCCGGGATGGAACGGGTCGGTGATGACCATGTGTCCGCAGCTGGAGCAGGCCGTGCGCAGGTGATTCAACCCCTTGAGGTAGCCGCACTTGCACTCCCAGTTTCCAATCGAGAAATCGACAAACTCCAACTCCGAGATATTACGAAAATCGGTGATCGGGAAGACCGAGGTGAAGACCGATTGCAGGCCATTGTCCTCGCGCTCTTGAGGCAGCTTGTCCATCTGCAGAAAGCGCTCATAGCTGCGCCGCTGAACCTCGATGAGGTTCGGGATCTGGATGGAGGTGGGAATCTTGGAAAAGTCAAGGCGGCTACGAACCGCGCGCATCTCGCTGGACATGCTGAGTCTCCTGAAGCTTCTATTCGAGGCCCTTCAAAGTTCGCTGCTGGAGGATTAGTCCAACTGCGCCTGAAGGGGGAGAGCCGCAATGCAGCTCTCCGGGTTTATTTCAATTGCGCTTGATTCGCCTCGCCGCCCTCGATGCGGTCTAGCCACTGCGCCTGCTGCTGTTTTCGTCTTGCCAGCCCGGTGGAAAGATTTAACTTTCGCTGAGCTGCGGGAGCTGTTATAAAGTCCCCGGAAGGTTGATTTCAGGCGCCCCAACCGGGGAACGCAGAAAAGCGCTCACAGGGACAGCACATCCCATGAGCGCAAAGACCGACTTGTGCACTATCTCTGTAGCTGAATAAATGCCTGCCACCCTTTGAAGCTCGCCTAGCCTCAAGGTTTTGCTGCCGCTACTGTTCCTGTGTCACCGTGCAGTCCGCCGCCAGACTCGCAAAGTGGCCGACCCCGTAGCCCGCTCGCGCAGGATAGGCCGGAAGATTTTCCCTGTATACCGATTTCACGTCGAATGGTTGCCGGTTTTTCCGGAAACGCTGACTGCCTACTAGCACACCAAGGCAGAGGCGGTTCTCCATAGAGAAGAATACCGCGTTCTGCCTCGGAGTGCAAGCCGGTAGGGTAACTACTTGATTTCTACAGTCGCAATGCCTTCGAACTTCTTGGCGATGGCTGCTGCATCTTCCTTCGAAACGTTCTCCTTCAACGCCTTCGGTGCGCCGTCAACCAGATCCTTGGCTTCCTTCAAGCCCAGGGCGGTGACTTCGCGAACGGCCTTGATGGTCGAGATCTTGTTCGCGCCGGCATCCTTCAGGATGACGGTGAACTCGGTCTTCTCTTCTACGGCTGCGGCTACTGCGCCACCGCCGGCTGCCGGAGCTGCAACGGCCGCTGCTGCCGAGACGCCAAGACGCTCTTCCAGCTTCTTCACCAACTCCGAAGCCTCGAGAAGGCTAAGCGAAACGATCTGATCTTCCAACTGCTGAATGTCTGCCATGTTATTTCTCCTAAAAAATTTATCTTGCAAAACTTTTGTACTGCCCATTACTCGCCCGAAGCCAAACCCCTCTTCGGTTGCCCCAGTTCCACCGGGTTTCCGTTGCGCCCAGACAAGCGCACCCGACGGAACGAAGCGAAATTTTACGCCTCTGTCGCAGGTGCTTCCGCAGCAACCTCTGCCGCAGGAGCTTCCGCCACAACCTCAGCCGGAGCGGCTTCGACCGCCGGAGCCGCAGCCCCGCCGAACTTGCCCTTCTCCACGCCCTGGTTGATGACGACCGCCAGATCGCGCCCTGTAGCGTTGATGACCGTAGCCAAACGCTGTGCAGGAGACTGGATCAGGAACAGCAGCTTCGAGAACAGCTCTTCCTTGCCCGGCATGGTGGCCAGAGCCTTGATCTCGTCGACCGAGATCACCTTGCCCTCAACGATTCCCAGCTTGAAGGTAAAGAACTCGGCGTTGTCCTTGACAAACCCAGCCAGCGCCTTGGCCAGCGCCACCGGATCGCCCGACGTGTACGCAACCGACGAGACACCCTTGAGACCCAGCAATGCGGCCTCGATCTGGGTTCCCTGTCCGGCGCGTGCGGCCAGCTTGTTCTTGACCACGTGATAGCTTCCGCCGGCCTCGCGAACCGCCTTGCGCAGCGCGTTGTCCTTCTCTGCGGTCAATCCGGCGAACGTGCCGACGATGGCCGAGGTCGAGTGTTCGAGCTCGCCTGCGAGCACCGTCACCTTCTCCGTCTTCTTTGCTCTAGTCAATGGCATAACAGAATCCTCTTTTGCTTTCGCTCACTCGCCCCTCGCTCACGCGTCAGATCGAGCCTGTTTCTTTAGAGTGCGACTAAACCTTGCCAGCAAGATCCAACACGGACGAGTCCAGCGGAACGCCGGGACCCATCGAAGAGCTGATAAACATCCCCTTGACGTACTTGCCCTTGGCCGCCGAAGGCTTGGCCTTCAACACCGAGCTAATCACCGTCATGGCGTTATCCACCAGCTTCTGCGCGTCGAACGAAACCTTACCCACGGGAACGTGAACCAGCGCGGTCTTATCCGTGCGGAACTCGACCTTACCAGCCTTGATCTCCTTGATCGCCGAGACAACGTCGGTGGTCACGGTTCCGGTCTTGGGATTCGGCATCAGGCCCTTGGGTCCGAGAACCTTGCCCAAACGTCCGACCGACTTCATCATGTCCGGGGTCGAAATCAGAGCGTCGAAGGCGGTCCAGCCCTCTTTCTGAATCTTCTCAACCAGCTCTTCGCCGCCGGCAAACTCGGCTCCGGCAGCCAACGCATCGGCAACCTTGTCGCCCGAGGCGATGACCGCGACGATCTTGGTCTTGCCCAGTCCGTGCGGCAACACGACGGTTCCGCGCACCATCTGGTCGGCGTGCTTGGGATCAACGCCCAAACGCATCGTCAGATCGACGGTCTCGTCGAACTTCGCAAACTTGGCTTTTTGAATGAGTGGTACCGCATCGATCAGGGTGTATGGACGGGGCTCTACGAGCGCACGCGCCTTCACCACATTCTTGGACAGCTTCTTTGCCATTCTTCCCTCGTCTCCCACCGTGCGAACCCTTGCAGCGTCCCCGTTCCGCGCGACCAACCTCGCCGCCCGTCCCGCATCCCCTGAACCCGTCCGACAACTGCCTTGCAACTCTGCCGGAAGAATCGTTCGACCGTGGTAATTGTGACTGGCCCCAACCTAAAGTCAAGGCACTCGTACAAGTATGCCGGAAACCAGGATTTTCGTCAACGAGCAGCCTACTCAACCTCAACCCATCATCGCGTCATCTTATAAAGCGCATCAATCAGCGCCAAAGGCGCGACCTATACCGAGGCCCTATGTACACAGCCCAAATCCTCGCCAGCACTGAATCAAACCCAGCGACCGGGCCGGAGCCTTGGTCGGTTTTTCAAATGAAATCCCCCTGTTCACAGGGACAACGCGGATAAAAAGCGCTCACATAAACCACGCAAAAAACCAGCATATCCACGTGTCAAGTCCCCGCACTTCTTTTTCTCAGCATAAACTACATAACATCAGCATCTTACGGCAAACAGTCAAGTGGCATTTTAGTTCATCCCCAGATCGTATAATTAAGTTAACAGATGTAGAACAAGAAAGGCCCGGCGATTGCGTCGGGCCTTTCTTGTTCTCGAATCTAAACGCAGGGAGTCAATACGGATAAATATATACCCTTCCGTATATACGAAGATGCAACACCCGTGTAATCAGAAATATAAGTAATATATACCCCGGGGGTATCGGCTATGGGTAGAGGATTTGAGATCTGGGCTACACGCCGGTTCCGGATTGGCTATTCCACGCAGGAACAGTACAATTCAGGGAAGACGGATGATTCAACGAAGATTCCAATCGAATTCCATTCTGCCCAGGAAAGCCAGAAAAACGAATGATTGAGACCGACACCAGCTTCTATAAAGGATTGCTGGATCACATGAGCGATGGCGTGTACTTTGTGGATCGGAATCGACAGATTCTGTATTGGAACGAGGGAGCCTATCGCCTGTCGGGATACAAATCCAAGGAGATGCTGGGCAAGTTCTGTCAGGACGACATCCTGTGCCACATCGATGCTACGGGGCGTCGGCTGTGTCAGGACGGCTGTCCTTTATCGGCAACCGTCGAAACCGGGGAATCGAGCGAGGCCAAGGTCTTCTTGCGGCATAAGCAGGGGCGACGCGTTCCCGTGCACGTGCGTGTGCAGGCCATTCGCGACACCGCCGGCAGCGTGGTCGGGGCGGTCGAGATCTTCAGCGACGATTCGGCCCATTACGAGGCGCATCGCAAGGTCGCGGCGCTCGAGCGGCTGGCCTTTCTCGACCAGCTCACGCAGTTGCCCAACCGCCGTTTTGTGGAGATGTCGCTGCGTACCGCGCTGACCGAATATCAGGTTCACAACGACCCTTTCGGATTGCTGGTGATTGATCTCGATCAGTTCAAGGAGATCAACGACTCTTTCGGTCACCTCATTGGAGACTTTGCCTTGCAGGAAGTGGCGAAGACCTTGACGGGATCGCTCCGCCCCACGGACGTCGTCGCGCGCTGGGGTGGCGACGAGTTCATCGCCATTATCCGCAACATGAATCAGGAACTTCTGAAAGAGCTGGCAGAACGATGCGTCACTATGGTGGGGCAAACGTCGTTCCCCAGCGGCGACGGCAGAACCGTAGCCCTGTCGGTCTCGGTTGGCGGCACACTCTCCCGCCCCAGCGAGACCATCGAAAAGTTCATCAACGAAGCTGACGAAAGAATGTACAGCAGCAAAACCAACGGACGGAACCGCGCAACAACGGAATAGCGCCAAACCAGCAGCAAGCGTTGAGCTGAACTGCTCCTACGGATCAGACTAGCGATTTCTTAATTGCTATAGACCGCTTTGTTTGTCATTCCGCAGCCTTTTTTTGTCATTCCGCAGCGCAGCGGAGGAATCTGCTTTTCTCGTTGTGCCACGGTCTACACCATTAGACGAAGGGGCTTAGGAAGAAAAGATGCCGGGTGCCCCATCCATCGCAGCAACATCGCGATGGGTGGGATGAATACCGCTCGCACCACGAGCCGTTGCCGTTTCTGTTGTACTTGCCGTTGTCTTTGCTTTTGCATTTGCCTGGCAAGGGCCAAAGGCCCGTCCTATACCAGCGCCTAGGAAATCGTCCCATCCAATCCCAGCGGGCTGAAGGCCTGCGCTATAGCTTTTTGCGGATCGAAACGCCTGAGCCAGCTATATTATCGATACGGCATAGACCTACGGCTCAGGTTAGGAAGGGTCTTTAGCTCTTGCTAGAGAACGGCAACAGCAAGAACAACAGCTCTTGGTGCGAGCTATTTTGCATCCCACCCATCGCGTGAGACAAAGGCGCGATGGATGGGGCACCCGGCTGATCTCAAGTTAAAGCAAAATCCTCCGCTTCGCTGCGGAATGACAAACAAAAGGCAGCGCAATGGTAAATCATAAAAGGACTGCGCGGTCAGGCGATGGCCGAGTTTACCAGGGCTTTGGCTTCGGTTTGGATTTGGGTTAGGTGGGGCTGGCCGTTGAAGCTTTCGGCGTAGATCTTGTAGACGTCTTCGGTGCCGCTCGGGCGGGCGGCGAACCAGCCGTTTTCGGTCGTCACCTTCAAGCCGCCGATGGAGGCGTGGTTGCCGGGAGCCTCGGTCAGGATTGATGTGATTGCCTCGCCGGCGAGCGTTGTCGCGGTGACCTGCTTGGGCGAGAGCTTGCCTAGCTTGGATTTCTGCTCCGGTGTGGCGGCGGCGTCGATGCGCTGGTAGACGGGCGAGCCGTACTTCGCTGTGAGTTCGCCGTAGAGTTGGCCGGGATCTTTGCCGGTCACGGCGGTCATCTCTGCCGCGAGTAGTCCCATGATTAAGCCGTCTTTATCGGTTGTCCAGACGCTGCCGCCGCGGCGCAGGAAGCTGGCTCCGGCGGACTCTTCGCCGACGAAGCCGAGCGAGCCATCGATCAGGCCGTCTACAAACCACTTGAAGCCGACCGGAACTTCCAGCATGGGCCGACCCAGCCCCTTGGCCACGCGGTCGATGATCGACGAGGAGACCAGCGTCTTGCCGATTCCAACGTTGGCTCCCCAGCCGGGGCGATGGGTGAAGAGGTACTGGATCGCCGTAGCGAGGTAGTGGTTCGGATTGAGCAGGCCCGTGCTGCGCGTGACGATGCCGTGGCGATCATGATCGGTGTCGCAGGCCCAGGCCACGTCGAACTTGTCCTTATTCGCAATCATCGACGCCATCGCAAAGGGCGACGAGCAGTCCATGCGGATGCGCGCGTCCCAGTCCAGCGTCATGAAGCGGAAGGTAGGATCGACATAGGGGTTCAGAATCTCGATGGCCAGCTTGTACTTCTCGGCGATGCGCGGCCAGTAGTAGACGCCTGCGCCGCCCAACGGATCGACCGCCAGCTTCAGCGTGCTTCCGGCCAGCGGAGCGAAGTCGATGACGTTGGCCAGGTCGTCGACGTAGGCCGTGATGTAGTCGTGGCGACGCGTGGTGGAGACGGTGAGCGCGATGGCGTAGGGGATGCGCTTGACGCCGATCATCCCCTTGGCGATGAGGTCGTTGGCGCGGTTCTCGATCCACTTGGTGACAGCGGTATCGGCGGGGCCGCCGTTGGGAGGGTTGTACTTGAAGCCGCCGTCCTCGGGAGGATTGTGCGAGGGCGTGATGACGATGCCGTCGGCCCATTGCTTCGAGCCGTCTCTCGACCCGCTCGCAAGCTCGTCCTGCGAGGGCGTTTTGCCGCCGTTGAGCTTGGCGTTGTAGGCCAGAATGGCGTGGGAGAGCGCGGGAGTGGGCGTGTAGGATAGCTGGTCGTCCACCATCAGGTCGATGTGGTTGGCGGCGAGAACTTCCAGCGCCGTAGCGAAGGCTGGCTCGGAGAGGGCGTGCGTGTCCGTCGCCAGAAAGAGCGGGCCGGAGATGTGGTTGGAGCGGCGATAGTCCGCAATGGCCTGGCTGATGGCGGCGATGTGGTCGTCATTAAACGAAGCGGCAAAGGCCGAACCGCGATGGCCCGAGGTTCCGAAGGCCACGCGCTGCGCGGGAACGTCTGGATCGGGATGCAGCGTGTAGTAGGCGGTGATGAGGCGCGAGACGTTGACCAGAGTGTCAGGGGTGGGTCGAGTTCCAGGCTGATTGAACTTTTCGTTGGACATGATCTTGTGCCTCCGCGCGGGGTGGATTGTACTTTTAGAGTAATTCCTGAATTACTGTAGACCGATTTATTTGTCATTCCGCAGCAAAGCGGAGGAATCTGCTTTTGCTCGCTCCACAACCGAATATGCACTAGTCTAGGAGATGCGGGGCTAGCGCGAATGAATCGGGTTACGCCTTGTCCTTCTCCTCGTGGTATTCCTGCTCGGTGTTGATCTCCCACAGAGCCTGCTTATCGACCGAGCCAGCCACCAGTCCATCGACCACATGCATCGCGGTCAACATACTGTGATCCTGATTGTTGTACTTGTGCATGCCGTTGCGACCGACGAGGAAGAGGTTGTCGATGCGGTTGGTGAAGTCCTTCACCTCGTCGAAGCGGTCGTAAGTGCCGAAGTATGCAGGGTAGGTCTTGGGAACGCGCTCGACGTGAGCGTCCGAGACGTCGGCTGCGTCAAGTATCCCAATGTGAGCCAGCTCGGCGATGGCGAACTTCTTCAGGTCGGAGTCGGCCATCTTCCACAGGTCGTCGGTCTCGTAGCAGAAGTACTCCAGCCCGATCCAGACCTTGCTCTCGTCTTCGACCAGATAGGGACTCCAATTGTTGAAGATCTGCAAGCGCCCCAGCAATACATCCGGCTCTTGAATGTAGATCCAGGTGTCCTTCAACAAGCCGCCGTCCGGCTCTGTCACTTTGAGCTTGTCCACCAGCACGCCGACGGTGATGAAGTCGCGATATTGCAGGCCGTCGCTGACCTCCAGAACATTGGATGGGATCGGCGTATTCATGGCGCGCAGCAGCTCGCGCATCGGCATGGTGGAGAAGAAATAATCTCCGGCAAAGGTCTTGCGTTCGCCACTCTGGTTGATCGCTTCCACGGAGGCCACACGGAGCGGATCCCCTTCGCAGAAGTTCAGCCGGTCGACCGTCCAGCCCATCTGAATCTCTCCACCTCTTTGTTGGATGAGCTTGGCGACGTGCTCCCAAAGCTGGCCGGGGCCGAACTTGGGGTACATGAAGCGCTCGATCAGCGAGGTGTCGGTTCCCTTCTGAGCCAGATCGCCGCAGTAATTCTTTGCGCGGAAGAGCTTCTTGACGAAGTGTTTGACCGCCGTGGTCAGGGAGAGTCCCTTGATGCGCTGCGCTCCCCACTCGGCGGAGATCTCGTGGCACGGCGTACCCCAGACCTTCTCGGTGTAGCTCTTGAAGAAGGTCAGGTAGAGTTCGCGCCCAAAGCGGTTAATGAGGAAGTCTTCGAGGCTCTTCTCCGGCTTGATCTGGGACACACGCGAGAAAACATAGCTGGTTCCTACCCGAACCATGCGCACTACGCCGAGGTTTTTCAGCGTGTTGGCGGTCAGCGTGATGGGGTAGTCGAAGAAGCGGCGCAGATAGTAGATCCGGCTGCGGCGTGGGCGAATCAGCATCGTCAGGTCAGGATCGACGGGTTCTGGAACCGTGACAATCTCCTCGACGCTGGCAGAAGAGGCGTCTTCGTCGGAGTTCTCTTCGGCCTCATGCAGCGGGCCGAGACCGCGCAGCGGCGGCTCCTCGTGCAGGTGCGCGGGGACGGCGACGGTGCGGAGTTTGCCCTGATAGCGGATCTCGGCGGACGGGGTCGGCGGCACGGACGCGGAGTCGACTTGAACCTGCGCCGCGAGGTCGGGAGGCATCAGATCCATCCACCACTGCATCACCCGGTCGGACTTGGAGAAGAAGCGATGGCCGCCGATGTCCATGCGGTTGCCCTTGTAGCGGATCGTCCGCGAGATGCCCCCAATCTCCTCGCTCGCCTCGATAATTTCGGGGAGAATGTCGGAACGCCTGAGGAGTTCGAGAGCCGCCGTCAAACCTGCTGGCCCTGCTCCGATGATGACCGCCTTCTTCGCCATGCAAAGTCCTATCTTCCAGCCTGACCGTTACGCTTGAACCTACGTCCTTTAATCTTCACTATCGCCGCTCAGGGTGACGACTCTAGCTTATCAGGCTGTGTGAGATTATTTGCGAAGCAGCTTGCAGTGCTAAGGCGGTATCGATATATAGCTCTTTTGTAATTGCAGTTGTCCTTGCCTGTTTTTGTTTGTCATTCCGCAAGGCATTAAACAGAAGTTACAAAACTAATACGATCCCCCCCCCTCTGCCCGAAGGATAATTGAAGGATGAGTGAACCGGTAATTATTCAGGGTGGAATGGGTGCGGGCGTATCGAACTGGCGTCTGGCACAGGCTGTATCGCGTCAAGGACAGTTGGGCTTGGTTTCGGGCACGGCGCTCGATCCCATTCTGGCGCGACGTCTGCAAGATGGCGATCCCGGCGGACACATGCGTCGCGGTCTGGATGCCTTCCCCTTTCCCAAGATGGCCGAGCGCGTCTGGCAGAAGTACTACATCGCCGGCGGCAAGGCCGAGCGGACGCCGTACTGCGCGATTCCGCCACTCGAGAAGAACAATCCGCGCGAGCTTGAGGAGTTGTGCATCGTAGCCAACTTCGTCGAGATCTTTCTGGCGCGCGAGGGACACAATAATCCCGTCGGCATCAACTATTTGGAGAAGATTCAGACGGCCCATCTCTCCTGCATCTACGGAGCGATGCTGGCTGGAGTCGGCTACGTCATCATGGGCGCGGGCATTCCGCTGAAGATTCCCGGCGTCCTCGATCGCTACGTCAACCACGAGTCCGCCGAGTACGCCATCCATGTGCATGGCTCACAGGAAGGCGACGACGTCACCATGCACTTCAACCCGCGCGACTTCATGGAGGTCGAACTCGGCCCGCTGACTCGCCCGAAGTTCCTTCCCATCGTCAGTTCGAACACGCTGGCCGTCACCATGCTGAAGAAGGCCAACGGACGCGTCGATGGACTGGTGATCGAGACGCGAGTCGCCGGGGGACACAACGCTCCGCCGCGCGGCAAGCAGGTTCTGTCGGATGTGGGCGAGCCGGTCTACGGAGAGCGCGACTCCATCGACATCGCCAAGCTGCGCGAACTCGGCGTTCCCTTCTGGCTGGCCGGAGGATACGGCAGCCCGGAGAAGGTTCGCGAGGCGCTGGAACAGGGAGCCGTTGGAGTACAGGTCGGCACGGCCTTTGAGTTTGCCAACGAATCCGGTCTGCGCGATGACTACAAGGCCGCTCTGATCGCCAAGGCGATTCTCGGCAAGGCGCGCGTCTTCACCGATCCGCTGGCCTCGCCCACTGGCTTTCCCTTCAAGGTGGCACAGCTTGAGGGCACCTGCTCCGACGCCGCGGTCTTTGCTGCGCGTCCGCGCATCTGCGATCTCGGCTTTCTGCGCGAACCCTACCGCACGCCGGAGGGCAAGATTGGCTACCGCTGCGCCTCGGAACCAGTCAGCCTCTTTGTCTCCAAGGGGGGCAAGCCGGAGGATGCCGTGGGAAGAAAGTGCGTCTGCAACGGCCTGCTCGCCAACATCGGCTACCAACAGGTGCGCAACGGCAAGCACGAGGAGTACGGCCTGATCACGGCGGGCGACGACATCGACTGCATCGCGCAGTTCCTGCCGCAGGACCGCACCGAGTACAGCGTCGCCGACGTCCTCTCGCATCTGCTGAGCGATTGCGACAAGGCCGTCTCCGCAAAACAAGAAGCTCCGGCGCTGGAATCCGCCGCCTGCGTCGCATAGGTTGAGTGTTTAGTTCTTCCGTGCATCGGAAGGGCGTGGCTTCAGCCGTACTGCAACATCTATCAATACAACATTTGGCCTGATTTACGAGGATAAAATCCCAGAAATCAGGCCAAGTGAATTTAATGGGTTTTCAGAGACTGAGAAATCATCCCCCCGACGCTACTCGTAGTAGCGCGCGAAGCTGGTGTCGGTCTCGAAGAGGGTGCAGTCCTTGACGAGAACGCGCCCGTGGGTCATCTCTTCGAGCTGCCGGGCGGTTTGCTGATAGAAGTAGCGGGCCAGATTCTCAGCCGATGGATTCAGCTCAATAAACGGCTCCAGCTCGTTGATCATCTGGTGGTCGAGCCTGTCGACGACCGGACGCAGCAGTGTCTTCAGCAGCTTGAAGTCAAGCAGCAGGCCAGTCTCGTCCAGTTCTTCTCCGCTCAGGGTGACCAGAACGCGGTAGTTGTGGCCGTGGGGGTTCTCGCACTTGCCCCGGTAGTTGCGCAGGTAGTGGCCGGAGGAGAATCCAGCTTCTACGGTAATCTCAAACATCAGGTTGATTCCCTTCTCTCTTGATTGTATCGTCTATGGCGAGTCGGCACGGACTGCATTTTATTGCGCGCTATTACATCATGACGGGTCATGAAATCTATAAAATTCGCCAGCCAGCCGCTACGCTCTAAGTCAATAGTTCGTTGAGTTACAGGTCGGGCCTTTGACCCTTGGTTTAATTAACTCAGGACACCAGACTCTCGCATTCACCCTATAGCCGCGTCTTTTGTAACCTCAACTGCGTCATTGCAGTAGAAGGCTCGCTCAGACCAGAGGCATCGTTATGGCTGGAGTCGACTACGTCTTCATCCAATTTTAAGCTTGCTGTCCTATACTTGACGTCCAGCAAGACTTCGCAACAAACGCAGCGCCTAACCTCCTTTGTAGCAACACACGCCAAGCATCAGGAGACACACCGCATGACTCGTTCCCCGCTCGTACTCGCCGCCCTCGCTGCCCTGCTTCCGCTCTGTGCCGCTGCACAGGCGCAATCCGTGCCCCAACCCCAGACAGATCCATACAAGATTCTCCAGACCGCCAAGGTTGGGGGCGATGGAGGTTTTGACTACCTCACCGCAGACAGCGAGAATCGCACCCTCTACATCGCGCGCTCCGGAGCCGCTGGCCACATCGCCGTCTTCAATCTGGACACTCTCGCGCAGGTCGGCGACATCCCCGGCGCCAGCGCCCACGGAGCGGTGGTCGACGACGCCACCGGCCACGGCTTTGCCACCAGCAAGCCCATCACCATGTTCGACGCCAAGACGTTTGCCGTAATCAAGAAGATCGACGTGCAGGGCAACCCCGACGGCTATCTGGTCGATGCGTACAACCATCGCTACTATGTTCTCTCGCACTCCGCGCCCAACGTCACCGTCATCGACTCCAAGGACGGCGCGATTCTGGGCACAATCGATCTGGGCGGCGCGCCCGAGCAGGCCGTCACGGATGGCAAGGGCCACCTCTACATCGACCTTGAGGACAAGGACGCCATCGCCGTCGTCGACGTCAACACCATGAAGATGACTGGCAAGTACGACATCTCCAGCAAGGGCGGCGGATGCGCTGGACTGGCCATCGACGCCAAAAACAACGTGCTCTTCGCCGCCTGCCGCGACAAGAACAACATGATCATCCTGTCGGCCACCGACGGCAAGATCCTCACCGCGCTGCCCATCGGCGTAGGCTGCGACGGAGCCACCTTCAACCCCGCCACCAACGAGGTCTTCAGCTCGCAGGGCGACGGCACACTGACCATCATCAAGGAAAACTCTCCCACCAGCTTTGCCGTGGAGCAGACGGTCAAGACGCCCGCTCGCGCCAAGACCCTGACCCTCGACAGCAAGACCGGCCATATTCTGCTCATGGCCGCCGAGTACGGCGCAGTTCCCGCACCGGCGACTCCCGCCGCTGGAGCCGCCCCCACCCAGGGTCCACGTCCCGGAGGACGCGGTCGCGCACCGATGATTCCCGGTTCGTTCTCCATCCTCGTCGTCGGCAAATAGCCATCAACCAAACAGATGCCGGTTGCCGATTCGCGCTACGTCGGGCGAATCGGCAACCGGCTTTAACCGACACACTGCCATATATCATGAAATCATTCCCCTTGAGGAGGATAGATGGCAACTTCACGCAACGCGTGGCTCAGAGCCTTGGCGTTGATTCTATTTGTGGGGGTGTTTGCAGCAGTATTTTTTCGACTCCCCTACTACTTTCCGGTTCCCCCATCCGCCTCCGCGTCTTACGTCTTTCAGTTCAATAATCGGGTTGCAACCCTTATTTTTCTGGCGGGGGCAGCCGCCTTTGCAATTCTCTTTCGCGGGCTATCGCTACAGTTTGCCACGAAGGATTCTCGTGTTTCTCGAACCACCGCGCTGATCGCAATTACCTCCTGCGTCGCGCTTGGGATTTTGTTCAACTGGATCTCCAGTCCCGATGGACTGCACGGCGAGGCTCCCTATTTTTACAGCAGGCTTAGCCAACTCGCCATGGAAAAGTCCATCTATCGCGACTTCGAATTTGCCTATGGCCCGCTCTGGCTCTATCTTCCCTTTTGGATCGGTAAATTACTTCACCTTAGCCTGATTCATGGCTATATTGTCTTCTGGCTTGTAGCCTGGGCCATCGGAATCTGGGTTCTCTATCGGCTGATTAACGCCATTGAGATTCCGTCTCCGTACCGAACCGTCATCTTTATCCTCTTCGCTGCGGATTTCGCTCAGGCAATCTGGTCTCAAGGCATCAACTACGCCCCAATTCGCCCGCTTCTTTCGGGCGGTTTAGCTATGTTGGTTTATGCAGCGCACAAACGTGGGTCTTCGCAGTCTATGGTTGCCGGCATAGCTGTTGTCTGTGCCGCAATTGCTACCGCAATATCGCCCGAACATGGCATTGCATTCATGCTGGGCACGATTCTTTTCTTCCTTGTATCCGTTCGCCAACGACCATTTGGCTACTGGCTCTCCATGGCAGCTATGGGACTGGGATTTTTGGCTATCGTTGCGGTCGCACAACAAACGGGAATCTACACCACTCTTCACGCATTTAGCTCGGGAGGATACAACTATCCCATCCTGCCTTCTCCCGGAGTCCTCTGCGAACTGGGTCTTTATCTGGTTGCGGCGTGCGTGGCTTACCGAATCTTTCAGAGGAAGCAGACCGACTCGCTTTCGATCTATCTACTCTGCATCTGCTTCTTCGGAATGCCAGCCTGCTTTGGACGCTGCGACACCGGACACATGCAGTTCGGAGCTTTTTCTGCGCTCCTCATTGCAGCACTCATTCTCAGCAAATACCCCAAAATCTTCACCATCACAATGATTGCCTTTCTGTATCTGGACGCTACGCCACAGTTCCGTAGTGAATATCCGAACATCCGCGAAGAGGTGGAACGGCGAACCTTCGATCCGTCGCAGCGATCTGAAGTTCTCTACCGCCCAACCGTGTTTCTTCTCCATCGCTTGCATCGTGACGAACACATAAAGGAGATTGAAGCCAAGATCGCTCGGCAGAACATCGTCCTGCAAGACGCTCCCAAGTTACCTGATGGCTCCGTCGTAAACGCCCCATGGAGCATGGCAAAACGTGGCTTCACGGACGACTCTGCCAAAATCGACTATGGCTATTTTTTCGGGATGGAGAACGTGATCCTTCCATCACAGATCGATTTCATTATTCAGTGGCTACAATCTCACCCAGACCGCAAGCTCATCCTCCCGTACACATCAGGGCAAAACCGGTGCAGATTATATAATGAAGGAGATAATCCGAGTTTTAGCTCTATCTATGGGCATCACTGGGCTTCGCCAAAGCGACAGATGCAGGTCGTCTTCCCACTCTGGTACTACATTGAATCGCACTACGCGCCGGATTCGACTCCATACTCCAACGACATGCAACTCTGGCATCCAATTGCGACGGTGCCGTCATCTGGGGCTCTTCCCACCCAGACAGCGAAACTTTCTGAACCTCTGAGATAGGCTCATTTCTACACCTTCAAATCCCATGCCGAGCTGAAACATAAACCGTGGAGTTATGTACTCTGTACTCATGGACGATCTAGCAAATATCACCACCGAGGCGCGCAACCCGCGCTCCAGCCACATTGATGAGTTGTCGACGCTGGAGATGCTCAGCGTCATCCAGCAGGAAGACGCAACCGTCGCCGCAGCGGTCGCCACGCAGCTCGAAGCCATCGCACATGCGGTCGATGCTATCGCCGAGCGATTCGCCCGCGGAGGACGGCTCTTCTACATTGGAGCGGGAACCAGCGGACGGCTCGGCGTACTGGATGCCAGCGAGTGTCCGCCAACCTTCTCCGTGCCGCCCGATCTGGTGCAGGGCCTCATCGCTGGCGGAGATCGCGCCCTGCGTCTCTCCTCCGAACACAGCGAAGACTCCCCCGAAGAGGGCGCGCAAGACCTGATCGCCGCAGGCTTCGGAATTCGTGCAGTCACGGATTCGGGTATTTCATCTGAAGATCCGAATGCCCCATCCATTGCGTCTTCATCGCAATGGGTGGCTGCGGACTCCAGAAGCGCCACCGGATCGCTCGACACGCTGGTCGGCATCGCCGCCAGCGGACGCACTCCCTATGTACTTGGCGCGCTGCTGCACGCCCGCTCCATTGGAGCATTGACCATCGGGCTATCCTGCGTGGCGGACTCTCCTGTTGCGCAGCACTGCGATCTGGCGATCACGCCGGTCACCGGGCCGGAGATCATCACCGGCTCGACGCGCATGAAGGCTGGCACGGCGACCAAGCTCGTCCTGAACATGCTCTCGACCGGAGTCATGATCCGCACCGGCGCGGTCTACGGCAATCTGATGGTCAACGTGAAGCCGACCAACGCCAAGCTCGTAGACCGCGCCCACCGCATCATCGTCGAAGCCACGGGCTGCGACCGACCCACCGCCGAACGCCTGCTCGCCGAAACGGGATCGGTCAAGGTGGCCATCGCGATGCAGAAGCTCGGACTTGCTCGCTCCGCCGCCGAGTCTCGCCTCGCCGCCACAGGAGGCAGCCTCGCCCGCGCCCTCCGCGCCTGAGCAGCAATTCCCAACATTCCCACCAACGGCATAGAGTGCCATAGCGCGAGCGAAATGCGGGGGATCCTTCCCCTGCACTTTGTGCAGGGGAAGGATGACAAGCCAAGTGACTCTATCGCAATAGTGAAAAGGCTCAAACGCTCTACTGACGATGGATGCGCCAGTTCCACTCCACTCCGCCCAGCACGGTTCGCCCCTGCATCGGTACGCCGACGATCTCGGTATAGCCGGTGTTGCTCAGGTTCGCCAGCCGAAGGTAGGGGCGCAGGTTGCCGGTGTTGCGCGCGAGACTCGCGTCCCACAGCGGGTAGACCGTCTGCGTAGTCTTCTGCACAAGGTTGACCTGCGTGTGCGCGGCGAGCTGACGGCCCCACGCTCCCGGCAACTGGCCCGTCCAGCCGAAGACGGCGTTCTGCGCCGCGTAGTTGAAGGCATACTCTGACAGATAATTCGGCGGAAGATTGCCGGAGTGCGCTGCTGTATAGCTCAGGTCAATCCACTCGGTCGAGCTGATGCGCAGCCGCGCGCTGACCTCTGCTCCCGTGATGTCCAACGTGGGTACGTTGATCGCCTGCCACTTCTCGCCAACGGTCAGCGGCAGCGTCTTGGAGTAGTCGATGGCATTGCTCTGTTGCAGGCGGAAGCCAGCCGCCGTCAACGTGATTCGGCCATTCGTGGGCTTCCAGTCGAGTCCTCCCTCGTAGCTCCAGCTCGTCTCCGGCTTCAGGGCTGAATTGCCCATGGTCACCGGGTCGGAGTAGTAGAGGTCGGTGTAGGTGGGCAGGCGGAAGCCGTGTCCCGCCGAGCCACGCAGACGCACCGTCGAACTCAGCGAGTAGGATGCCGCCACGCTGGGCGAAAAGACCGAATCGCCTCCCGAAAGGATCTCCTCGCGTCCGCCGACGGAGAGCGAGAAGCGACCGAGCGAGCGCAGGCTCAGGTTGGCGTAGCCCGCGCCCTGATTGCGCGCATGCTGTCCCAGACTGCTGCTGTGGATCGAGTCGCCGGACTCCTCAAGGCCGTAAGAGAGCGTCGAGTTCTTGCCCAACTCGTCGGCGCGACGCAGCGCACCCTCGTAACTTGTGGTGACGTGATTGTTCTCGTAGATCGAGGGCTGGTCCTCGAAGAGGACGAAGAGATCGCTGTGCCGTCGGTAGCCAAAACTGGCCGCAGTCTTTGCGCCAAGCTGCTGCTGCATGCTGGCCAGCCAGCCCTTGGTTCTCTCCCACGAATTGTATGGCCCGTAGAACTGGTTCGCGCCGTAGGGCCGGTCGCTGGTGGCCAGCAGAACGTCGGTCGTACCCAGCTTGGACTTCAGCCAACTCTCACTGGCCAGCGCGTTGCTGCTGTAGTTGCGGTCGGCGATGAAGCCGTCGGAGATGTCGCGGCTGCCAGTAATCTGCTCGGCAAATGGCCCGGCAGAATAATCCACGCGCATATGCTGTTCCAGCGAGCCGTAGTTCCCTGCGCCCGAGCGTGCAACTACACTAAAACCCGCTGACGGCGCACTGGTCAGAAGATTTACCGCGCCGCCAATGGCGTCCGAACCGTAGAAGGTCGAACCCGATCCATGCAGCACATCCACCCGCGAGATTGCATCCAGCGGCACAGGAATGTCGAGGTTGAGATGCCCGGTCTCGGGATCGTCCACGCGCAGTCCGTTGACCAGAACCAGCGACTGCTCGAAGGTGGTTCCACGAATCGACAGATCGGCCTGCACTCCCTCGCCGCCACGCGCCTGCAGGTTCAGCGAAGAATCCGTCCGCAGCACATCGACCACGCTATCGGTTCCCGCCGACGCATCCTGCGGGTTCAACACCAGCACCGAGCGATCGCTCTCCGCCAGCGGAAGCGGCTCGACGGTCGTCGTCACCTGAGCGCTCTGCGCCACACTAAATACGGCGGATGTGGCCGAAGGCTGGCTGCTCTGCTGTGCAGCATTGGTCGAGGTCTGCTGAGCAGCAGAAAATCCTGCGCAGAGCAGGAAGAGAGAGAACATCGCAATTCCGTTTTTCATATAGAGCAATCATCATGCAACTTCTACAGTAGTACAACGATACTTTTGTCTTGCCATAAATAATTGATTGAGTAAACTAAACCTACCCACTATGCGCATAGAAGCCTTCCTTCGCGAGAGTCCCATGTTCACGGTGAAGCGTGCTGCGCGCCACTTCGACGCGGTCGCAGCGCAAGCCTTCGCCGCGGATGGACTCGGCTTTATGGAAGGGCTGATGCTGGCTGCGATCTTCTTCGAGGCACCGAAGCCGATCAAGCCCTCGCAGTTGGCCGAGACCTTTGCCACTACGCGCGGCAACGTCAGCCACGCCATCTCTTCGCTGGAGGCCAAGGGACTAGTGCAACGCAAGATTGATCCCGCCGATGCAAGGGGCTATCTGCTGGCGCTGAAGCCATCGGGCAAGCGCTGCGCCCTGCGCGTAATCGCCGCCTTCGACCGGATGCAGCAGAAATTTGAAAAGGAAATTGGACGCGACGCGCTAACCAAAACGCTCAACGTAATTCGCGCGCTGGAGTCCTGTAATCGCACATAACTACTCGTAGCGCAGAGCCTCAATCGGATCCAGGTTCGCCGCCTTCCACGCCGGGTAGATGCCGAAGACCAACCCGATCAGGCAGGAAGACAGAAACGCCGTAACGATCCACAGCGGCGAGAGCAGAGTCGGCAGCAGGTAGCTCAGAGCATAAGCGATTGCGCTTCCCAGCATCACTCCGATCAGCCCTCCCACCGCGCACAAGGTGATCGCCTCCAGCGTGAACTGCGCCAGAATGGTATGTTTGCTTGCGCCGATCGCCTTGCGCACGCCGATCTCCCGCGTTCGCTCAGTCACGCTGACCAGCATGATGTTCATCACGCCCACGCCGCCCACCAGAAGGGCCACACTGGACAGCGAAAACAGAAGAAAAAACAGTCCTCCGGTAATCTGCGTCCACAACCGCGTCAGCGAGTCGGTGCCGAAGATGGCGAAGTTGTCCGGCATCTCGTTGTGGATCTTGCGTCGCCGTCGCAGCAGTTCGGTCAGCTCATCCTCCACCGTGGAGCGGAACTTCGGGTCGTCGTACTTCAGCGTAATCCAGTAGTCCAACTCTTCGGGATGCATGGAGTGGAAGGTCGAGATGGGGAAGTAGGCCTGATTGTCCTGCGGGTTTTTGCCTCCTCCGAAGGCCTGCTTCTGCTTCTCCAACACGCTGACCACGGTAAAGACCATTCCTGCGGCCTCCACCTCTTTGCCGATCGCGCTCTGCCCGGGAAAGAGTTGTTGCGCGGTATCGTAGCCCAGTCCGACCACATGCGCCGCACGCACCTGATCTTCATCCGTGACGAAGCGCCCGTCGAGAATGTCGAGGTCGTGAACACGCTCCTCGTCGGACGATACTCCGGTGAGGATTGTGTTCTCCATGGTCTTTCCGTTGCCCTTGATCGCCGTCGTTCCAGAGCGGCCCGGAGCGGTGTTGTCGGTATATTGCAGCGCGGGAGATACGGCCAGCACATGCGGCAGCGAGCGCATCGCCATGGCGTCTTCGTAGGTCAACTGCTTGCGCGTCAGCATCTCGGTCGTCGGTCGCTTGCCTATCGCCGCAAAGCGGTAGACGAACAGAATGTTCGACCCCAGCGACTGCACCAGTCCTTCGACGCTGGAGTTCAGCCCGTTGACCACCGACGAGATGGTAATGACCGTCATCACGCCGATCACGATGCCGAGGATCGTCAACCCACTGCGCATCTTGTTGGCGCGCAGCGTGCCTAGAGCCATCGTCACCGTCTCTTTGATGTCGCCCAACCGCATTGCAACTCCTCGTAGCTTTCCTCGTGCCTTGAACCTCGTACCTCTGTCTTACATCTCCGAGCGCAGAGCCACAATCGGATCCAGCGCCGCAGCCTTGCGCGCCGGATAGACTCCAAAGAAGATGCCCACCGAGCTGGCCATCACCAGTCCCAGAGCCACGCTCCACAGCGTCACGGTCGAGGGGAATCCCAGCAGCAGGGTAACGATCTGCGCCACCATCACGCCGCCCATCACGCCAAAGAATCCTCCCATCAGAGCCATCGTGGTGGACTCGACCAGAAACTGTAACGTAATGTCTCTGCCGCGCGCGCCGAGCGCCTTGCGAATGCCAATCTCGCGCGTACGATCAGTCACGCTGACCAGCATCATGTTCATAATCACGATGCCGCCGACGATCAACGCGATCAGCGCAATCGCTCCGGCTACCGCGCCAAACCAGCGCGTCACCTTGCTGAAGAAGCTGACCAGCGTATTGTTGATGTCCACCTCGAAGCTGTCGTCGGCTCCCGGCGCGTCGTGCCGTCGGGAGCGCATCAGCACGCGCACCTCGTCTCCGGCGGCCTGTAGCGTTGCTCCGGCGGAACCGGCCTTCACATAGATCACCAGCGACTTCATCGCCCCATAGCTCTTCTGGAAGGCGGGCAGCGGCACAGCGACCCAGTTATCCTGACTCTGCCCCAGCGTACTTCCCTGCTTCTCGCTGACTCCGACGACGGTGTACGGCATTCCATCGACGCGCAGTTCCTGCCCCAGCGGATCGATTCCGGCAAAGAGTTCATCGCGCACGTCGGTCCCGATGATCGCCACCGGAGACGCGTGATCCTCGTCCACCTGAGTAAACCCGCGGCCCTCGGCGATGTCCAGATTCTGCAACGAAGGCATCTGCCAGGTGTAGCCGCGAATGGTTGTGTCGGTGATCGAGTGGGTTCCGCGCACGACCTTGGCCGAGGTCGTCTGCTGCGCGCCAATCCCGTTGCAACGCTTGCAGTTATCGCGCACATAGACGTAGTCGTCCAGAAGTATGTTCTTGCGCCGCTGGTATTTTTCGTACTCCTCCGGGCTGGTGATCGAAGGCATCCGCGAGACGGTGAGAACGTCCGCGCCATAATGGGTAAATTTTGTCGTGACGTAGGTATTCGCGCCGTTGACCAGCGTCACCACGGCGATCACGCTGGCCACCCCGATCATCACGCCGAGCAGCGTCAACACCGTCCGCAGCTTGTTCTGCCACAGCGACTGCAACGCCAGCTTTATCGCCTCTTTGAATTCCATAGCCTACCGATGATTGTACGCAGTCAAACCGCCCTTGGTTCCATGTGAACGAGCCATCATTCGCCCTTGGCAGCCCTGATCTGCGCAAGATGCGCCTGATGGCGGCGATAGCCGGCCAGATACCGCGCATCCTCGGCGTAGGTCGTCGGGTAAATCTGCGGAACCGGCTTGGGATGAAGCTCCGCATCGACGTTGACGAAGGTGAAGCTACAGACGTTGCTCAGCGCCGTACTCTTGCGGTCGCGGCTGATGCGCGTAATCGAGGTCTCCACCGTGATCGAGGTCTTGCCGGTGAAGGCCACGCGGCTGACGAAGTGCAGCTTGTCGCCCATGCGCACCGGCTGATGGAAGTTGATGCGATCCACGCTGACCAGCAGAGCGCGATGGCTGGCCACCATCTCCGAGCAGATGTGCGCGTACATATAAGCGCGATGGGCCACATAGCCGCCAAAGATCTTGTGCGGAACATTCTCGTGCTCGACGTAGGTCCGCTCCCAACCGCCAGCCATCAGCGGCGAGGCAAGCAGAATCTTCGGCTCCGACTGAGCCGAAATCTCGCCTCCATCCTGCGCGTAAACCACTGGGTCGCTCTGCCAGTGAACCGCCGGATCGCTCTGCGCCTGCGCCTCATGCAGGCGACGCAGAAGGGCGTACTCCTCAGCCGAGGGCGGCGCTTCGGCGGCGCACTGATACAGGCGATAACTCTCCCGCCGCTTGCGCGCCCGATCCGCGCGAACGTTGTCCAGTTTGCTGCGATACTCCAGCCCAGGCAGTGGAACGCTGCGCTCCGAACCATCCGGCTCACGCATCCGGGCGACCATTGTGAAGTAGCACGAGGCCACATGCAGCACCGGCTCGCCGGGCGCAAGCGGAGGCTGCTCGATGCGGATGCCCACCTCCAGCGAGGTTCGTCCCACCAGATTGACGCGCGCGCGCAGAATCATATCGCGCTTCTCGTCCGGCACGCCGCGCACCTTCATCGAATCCATCGCCGCCGTGACTACGCGCGCCGTCGGGTAACTGCGATGCACATAGCGCAACGCCGTATCCTCGGCCAGCTTGTCAAGAACCTCCAGCAGCAATCCAAATCGCAGGTTGGAGCGAACATCCTCATCGGTCAAAAGGAAGTGGCGACGCAGGCGCAGATCCGTGCTGAACCTCAGCCGTCGGATGACGGAGGTCTGCGCCGGAGTCAAGAGTTTTCCATCTTCAGTCATCGCAATTGAAGGATAACAGGCCCGATCTTCCCTGTGCGCCGTCGCACTCACAGATCAAATCAGGGCCGATGCTCTGGAGGGTTTTGCGTGACCGGGAATGCGGCCCTTGCCGCTCTGGCCGCTCTTATCTGCCGATGCCGTCTCTTGCGCCGATGCTTCGCCAGCCACCACACCAGATAGGCCAGTACGAGCAGGTTTGCCCCCAGCAGGCTCACGCGTATCCAATCCAGATGGCGCACCAGTTCGTACAACTCCCACGGCAGGAAGGAGACGGTCGCGCAGATGGTCAGGTACTCGGCCCAGGTCTTTTCCAACACCAGTCCGACGCCCTCGGTCACTCGCAGCACCGCGTAGAACATCGTCGCCAGCCCGATCTGCTTGAGACGCAGCGACGTCAGAATGTCTATATTGTCGAAGACATAAGACATCAATCGCCCATCGGGATCCATGCGCAGCCGCTGAGCCAGTCGCAGCGCAGAGTCGCCCAAGTCGTGATGAATAAAGTGGATAGCACCGATGCCCACAAGAAAAAAGAAGACCGCCTCGATCAACTTCAGCAGTCCAATCGTCAACAGCCCGCCGTCGTGGTGTGCAATGACACACTCGTGTGCTCCGCCAGTTCCATGCTTTCTGGCTGCACCCTGCTCCGCCATCTCCGCCCAACTCCCCATAGCTCTGTGCCGCGCCCTGCGCTTGTTAGGATGCGCTGTATTCAGTTGACGAGCGTCGCCCGCGATTGTCAACCGCCTGCGCTACAACTTCAGGCCAGAACCTCCAGTATTGATGGAATTTTATCCATCAAGCCCCATGCCCCTCGTCCTTGCGAGACTTCGCCCCGGCCTCCGTAGACAAGGACTTGCGCATCACGTCCTCCACATCCTCCACCTTGTCGAGCAGTTGGCTCAGACGGTGCGAGAGCGATTGAATCTCCGTTTCCGCGCGCCGGTTCACGTCGAAGTCCAGCTCACTGCGTACGCGATCCTTCACGTCTTGCCGATTCTGGCTCATCATGATGACCGGAGCCTGAATCGCCGCCAACATCGACAGGAAAAGATTCAGCAGAATGAACGGATACGGATCCCACGCCTGCCCCTTCAGCCATATATTGATGCCAGAGTAGACGATCAGCACGATGGCAAAGAGAATGATGAAGGTCCACGAACCGCCAAAGCGCGCCACATGATCCGCGATGCGTTCGCCAAAGGTGGATTGCTCCTCGATCAAATCGTTGGGATTGCGCATGGCTCTGGACTGCACCAGCTTCTGCGCGGCGTGGAACTGCCGCGCCTGCACGGTCAGCATATCCAGCCCCGCCAGCGGCCTCCGCACCAACAACTCGGCGATGTCGTCGCGCCCCACCTCCAGACAGACCGTCTCTTCCAGAGCGATCGCCGTCGTCTGGTGCGGAGTCTGTTGCAGCATGGACGCAAAGCCGAAGAAGTCGCCATGCACCGGCTCGTCGACCACGACCTCCTGCTGGTCTTCGTCGATCGTCGAGACCTGCGCCTTGCCCGACATCACCACATAGCCGTGCTCGGCTGAGTCCCCCGCCTTGAAGATGCGCTGGCGTGGCGCAAACTGCGCAATCTCAATCTTCGACGCCAGAATCTGCGCCGCCTCATCATCCAGCAACTCAAAAAGAGGGACATGCCGTAGTTCATCGGGATTGCAAGGCATCCATACATCCTTCGCGGCCCCGGTTGGGCCTCATCTCTATGAGACCATATCAGCCTCGACCATCGCATGAAATAAAACAGGCTGGTGCTGGAGGACTTGAACGGCTCACATCCCACCCATCACATGAGACAAAGGCGTGTTCTGGCGAAGGGGGACTTCCGCGAATCTCGCTTCTCGTCTCTCCATCGGCACATCGCTTCAGGCCTCTGTCTTGATCGGAGCTAAGTCTTTGCCCGTCTACCGCAGGGCCATGCGGCGGCTTTCCATTGTGGCTAGATATGGTCTTGCGCGCTCCAGGGCGGCTTCGGCGGTTAGGCCGTATTTTTCGCGCAGAGCCTCGACCTTGCCGTGTTCGATGAACTGATCCGGCCAGCCGACGCGGACGACCGGCGCGGCGATCTGCATCTCGTTGATCGTCTCCAGAACCGCCGAGCCGAAGCCTCCGGCCAGCGCATGATCCTCCATCGTCACCAACAGTCCGCAGTTCTTCGCGTAATTCGCCACGCACTGGCGGTCGATCGGCTTGGCGAAGCGTGGATTGATTACGGCCACCGAGAAGCCCTCATGCTCCAGCATCGCAGCCAGTCGCATGGCCTCGGGCAGCATCGCGCCCAGACCCAGAATCGCAACGTCGTTGCCATCCTGTACAACTTCGGCGACGCCAATCTCCAGTGCCACGGGCTGCTTCTTCACCTTCACGCCCGGCCCTGCGCCGCGCGGGTAGCGGATCGCCGACGGGCCATCGTGCAACATCGCGGTGTACATCATGTCGGCCAGCTCGTCCTCGTCTTTCGGCACCATGTGAACGATGTTGGGAATTCCGCGCAGGTAGCTGATGTCGAAGAGTCCGTGATGGGTCGGTCCGTCGTCGCCAGAGAGTCCTCCGCGATCCATACAGAAGACCACTGGAAGATTCTGTAGACAGACGTCATGCACTACCTGATCGAACGCTCGTTGCAGGAAGGTCGAATAGATCGCGCAGAACGGCTTGTATCCCTTGGTCGCCATTCCTGCGGCGAAGATTACGCCATGCTCCTCGGCGATGCCGACATCGAAGTAGCGCGTCGGATGCTTCGGGCGGAAGAGGTCAAGCCCGGTTCCACTGGGCATCGCCGCCGTAATCGCGACGACCTTGTCGTTTGCGTCGGCCAGCTTTACCAGCGTCTCGCCGAAGATCTCCGAATAAGTCTTTTGCACGGCGGGCTTGGTCTCGCCCGTCTCCGGGTTGTACGGCCCCAGACCGTGGAACTTCTTCTGCTTCTCCTCGGCTGGCTGGAATCCGCGTCCCTTCTGGGTGATGGTGTGCAGCACGACCGGCTTATTCTGCAACTTGAGGAACTTGAAGGTCTCGATCAGCAACGGCAGGTTGTGCCCGTCCACCGGGCCGTAGTAGCTCAGGCCAAACTCCTCGAAGAGCATTCCCGGCCCGATCAATCCCTTGGCGGCCTCTTCGGCCTTGCGCGCCATGTGGCGCACGGCCTTGCCGCCGAAGCGTTCCAACAGCCCCGCCGCGCGGTCGTGCATCGCTGCGACCGTCGGATTGGTTACGATCTTGTGGAAGTATTCGGCCACCGCGCCAACATTTTTGTCGATCGCCCAGTCGTTGTCGTTCAGCACGATAATCAGCCGCTTGGTCTGTACGGCGATGTTGTTCATCGCCTCAAACAAGATGCCGTTGGTAAACGCTGCATCTCCGGCCAGAGCGACAATGTGCTCCTTGCCGCCCGACATGTCGCGCGCCACAGCCATCCCCAGAGCCGCGCTCAGCGACGTTCCCGCGTGCCCCGCGCCGTAGCTGTCATGCTCGCTCTCGGTGCGCAGCATAAAGCCGTTCAGCCCGCCCGGTTGGCGAATCGTCCCCAACTGGCGATTGCGCCCGGTCAACATCTTATGCACGTAGGCCTGATGGCTCACGTCGAAGATGAAGCTATCGCGCGGCGTGTCGAAGACATAGTGCATCGCCAGCGTCAACTCCACCACGCCTAGGTTCGGCCCGATGTGTCCACCTGTCTTTGATACGCTCAAAATCAATCGCTCGCGAATCTCTTCGGCAAGCTGAATCAACTGCGGAATCGTCAACCGCTTCACATCCGCCGGAGACTCGATTCCGCTCAACAGCTCTTCCATGCTTATCCTGTCCAAGACTCTCTGCCCCTCTTGCGCGGACTTTCGGCGCAAAGCAGGCACAGCCCTCAAGTATACCAACCTCTCAAGCCAATCCGCTTTCAGTTTGACGGCCCCTGTCCGAATCTGGTCCAACGGACCATAGAGTTCAAACACGGGGACGCCCTCCAATAGCCCTCAAGCCGTATGCTCTTCACCCGAAAGTATCAGTGCCTAATGCCTCCGAGTCCCCTACCATCGTAAAGAGTAAGATGAATGTAACCCTTACAAATAGCGAAAACGCGACGAAGATCGAAAGGGCTGGTAACGAAGTCCTTCGGCTCGATGCCCTTGATCGGCATGAGGCTATCAAAGCTGCTGCCGATGCCAGGGATCTGGTTGAGTTGGCCGCGAAGATATGCGCCGCCCCGGTCGCCGCCATCGCCTTCGAGACCTCCGACCGCATCTCGATCCGCGCGCGCCATGGAATCCAGCAGCCCCATCTTCCTCTCGGCAGTTTGCCCGAGATTCCCAACTCTCCCCCACTTTTTACCTACCAGATTCCCGACACGCGTCTTCATCCCAGCTTTGCCATGACAGGGATTCACATTGAAGACTGCACCTACCTCTCCTACGCCAGTGCTCCGCTGGTGACTGACGCCGGAGTATACCTTGGTTCTCTCTTTGTTCTCGGCACCGAGCCACGCGAACTGACGAGCTTTCAGTTGAACACTCTCGCCATCCTGGCCCGTCAGGCGATGGCCTTGATCGAACTCTCCCGCTCCCGCCGCCAGACCGAGAGCGTGGTTCGCGCCCGCCAGCGCGTCGAAAACGCTCTCAGCACAGAACGCAACTTCGTCTCCACCGTGCTCGATTCGGTCGACGCGCTGGTTGTCGTCTTCGACCCCACGGGCCGCATCGTCCGCTTCAACCAAGCCTGTGAGGCCACCTCGGGATACGATTCCCCCAGCCTCGCCGGACATTATCTCTGGGACAAGCTCATTCCAGAGTCCGAGATTTCCGCCACCATTCAGACCTTTGAACGTCTCCGCAGCGAAGGATTACCCATAGCGTTTGAGGATCAGTGGCGTCACCGCGACGGCAAACTACGCCAAATTACATGGTATGCCGCCCCTCTGTTCGACGACCATGGCCAGATCGACTTCATCATCGCGACCGGAATCGACGTCACCGAGCAGCGCGTCGCCGAAGAGACCCTGCGCAACCTCGTGCGCCAGTCCAACTCCATTCTCGAGTCGGTTGGAGACGGCATCTACGGCATCGACCTGGACGGAAAATGCACAGTCATCAACCCAGCCGCACTACAGATGCTGGGCTACAAACAGGAAGAGATTCTCGGTCACGACGTACATTCGCTCTTCCACCACTCGCACTCCGACGGCACTGTCTACCCCAACGCCGAATGCCCCATCGACAAGAGCATTCGCAATATGGCGACCGTCCGCGTTACCGAAGAGTTCTTCTGGCGCAAGGACGGATCCAGCTTCCCGGTCGAGTACGTCGCCTGCCCGCAGATCGAAATCGACCCTCAGGCTACCACCTCCGCCACGGAGGCCAAGCAGTCGAGCAAAGTCGTCGGCGTCGTAGTAGCCTTCACCGATACCACCGAGCGACGCGCCCTCGACCACATGAAGGACGAGTTCATCTCGACGGTCTCGCACGAGTTGCGCACCCCTCTCACCTCGCTGCGCGCCGCCCTCGGCCTGGTCACTGGAGGCGCGCTTGACGACCGCCCCGAGAAACTCAGGCAGATGTTGGAGATAGCCACCGAAAACACCGAACGCCTCGTCCGCCTGGTCAACGACATTCTGGAGATCGAGCGCATCAAATCTGGCAAGGCCGAACCGCACTCCACCTTCTGTTCAGTCGACGACCTCTTTCGCCGCGCCACCGACCAGCAGCAGGCCGACGCCGCACGAGCCCAAGTCAACATCACCTTCGACTCTGACGGCATTGAGGTCTGGGCCGATGCCGAGCGAATTCTGCAAACCTTTGCGAATCTTCTCTCCAACGCCATCAAACACTCGCCTCCCAACACCGAAATTCACCTCCACGCCTGTCGCATCGGCAGCGACGAGGCAGAGCTACAGGTTCGCGATCAGGGCCATGGCATTCCCGCAGACAAGCTGGAGACTATCTTCGAGCGTTTCCACCAGATCGACGCCTCGGACTCCCGCAGTATGGGAGGGGCTGGTCTGGGGTTGGCCATCTGTCGATCCATCGTCACCCAGCATGGAGGACGCATCTGGGCCACCAGCGCCTTGGGCAAAGGCTCCACCCTCCACTTCACCCTCCCCACCCGCCCCGCCAGCAACCTCCACTAGCCGATCACCGGTAATGTCGTCAGCCGCAGATGCGTCGCTCCATACGGAAGCAGCGTCATCGCCTCCGCCTTGCCCGCCGTCGCTCTCTCCGCTTGACTGGGCAGCGCCGTCGGATTCTTCGCTGCGTCCTTCAGATCAATCGGAGCGGGCACCAGCACGGGCTTCCAATCCTCCGCCCATTTGTGCAGCACTCGCAGCGGCACGGTCAGCTGCACCGGAGTCGACTCGGCAAGAAAGGGATTCTCTCCCAGCGGAGACTCCTTCACCTGTGTCTTCGCCAGAGTCTTCGTCAGATCTGCATCGATCCCGTAGCGCCACTCGCTTCGGGGGAAGAACTCCACCGCCGGAAATCCGGCGACGGTATTGCCCCGCAGAACGCGTTGAATTGCCTCCGGCTCTTTTCTGCTCTCCACCCTATGCTCGTCGATCTGTAGCGAGTAGACCAGTGGACCGCGCCGCACCACGGCCGCCGCGCCCTCGAACCAACTCTCCGCAGCCACCTCCATCGGCAACCGGAGCGTGATCGAGTCCCCGTCGCGAAACTCGCGCGGCACCTCAACGAAGGTTCCCGCCGCCGCGGCGACCTCGCTTGGCTTGCCATTGATGTGGATCGTCGCCCCGGAACACCACTCGGGAATCCGCAGGTGCAGGGAGAAGGTCGTCGGCTGCGCCAGCCTCATCGTAAACTTCACCGTATCGCGGAAGGGATACTCGGTCTGCTCGGTGATCTGCACCTCCTGCCCATGGATCTTTGTCCTCACCTCGCTCGGCCCATAGAGCGCCGCCGCAAGCCCGTCCTCACCGGCGCGCATCCACATCCGGGTCACATAGTTGGGCATCGCGCGATTCACATTGCCGGTGCAGCACTCGGTCTCGTGCGCCGCGCGGTAAGACATTCTGGTCATCACCAACCGGGCGCAGCAGGTACTCGACACAAGAACCTGATTCGCGCTGGAGAAATACTGTAACTGCTTGAAGTCCTTGGTCACCGCGCCGGGCAGAGCATTGAAGGTCGCTCGCTCGATGCAATCGGCCCAACGGCCTTCGCCCGAGGCCATCAACATATAGCCGAAGCTCCACGACCAGTCGGTAATATCGCAGGTCTCGTGCAACGAGTCGAAGGCGGGCTGGCCCAGATGCTCGGAGCTGACCACTCCGCCGTCCGGCATCCGGTTCTCGCGGGCGATTTTTTCGTAGGCCAGCTTCGCCAGCAGCAGCGCCTTCTCGTCCCCGGTATAGGAGAACATCAGGGGAAGCAGCTTCAACTGCTCTGCCGCCGTCACCCCGTGTTCATGCAGCGGAGCTTTACCGCTCAACCTATCTTGATACGAGAAGGACCACGGATCGCTCAGAAAGTACCGCTTATAGTTCTCCTCGCCCAGCGCTCGCAGCCGAGCATCCCCGGTCAGCCCGTACAGATAGAACGCCTCCTCGGCGATAAATCCATCCCGTCCGCCATAGAGATGCGACCCCAGCACATAGTTCTTCAGTATCTGGGCCGCAGCCGTATTCCCCGTCCCGGTATAATTGGCCATCAGCGCGCGTCCCGACACAACGCACGGCCATCCCCATCTGGATTCGCCGATCTTTCCCGGCCCGCTGTTAGCCAGTACATACCGCAGAATTCCGTCGGGAATCTTCTTCGCCTTCGCATCGTCGGAGAGCAGGCCAAGGCGCAGCGATCCATCGAAGAAGTATCCCGACTGCTCATAGGGCCACCATGCGTCGCCGTGCTTCACCTGAGGCGGGGGAATCGTTCCGCCTAACATGCAGGTGTTGTATGGATAGCCAAGATTCTCCGGGTGCCCGGTCAGCCCTTCGAGCTGCCTCCCCAGCCAGCCCGCGATCCACCCCCGCGCCTTCACTGCGCCCACCGGAAGCTCGCTGAACTGGCCAAAATACTTAACCTTGAACTCGCCCGGAGAGGCAAACTCGCCACTCGCTCCGACTACAGCGGTGATTAGTTGCGCCAGACTACTGCGCTCCGCCAGAAGCCCAGCCCCCACAACCGAAGTGCCAGCCAGAAAATCGCGACGAGTCAGCGCCATTGATCACTCCTTATATAAGTTCAGAGTGGAACAACAATTTAGACCGCAGTTAAACAAAATCACATTAGATGCAACATCGCGGCAATTGTACCCCTTCCTCGCCAGCAGTTCCTTTTGCGCTTATAGATCGGCCATATTGAGCGAGTCTCCCAACGCAAAACCAAGCGGCCCAGCCTTCTCTGCTGATGCCGCAACCGTTCGCGCTTTTTTGACGCGAGGCTTGCGCACGGGTTCCGGCTTGATCGCCACCTTTTGCTGGAGCTTTTGCATCGCCACTTCCACTCTGGCGGACATCTCCGCGTCGAGCGATCCCGCCGTCTTCAAGACCTTGCGCACCGAGTCCCAGTCCCCGGCTCCGATCTGCGGCACCACCGGCTCCAGCAGAACTCCCTCTTTCACTCGGCGAATACGCACCTCTGTACCCACAAATCGAAAGGCCTTAGGCAGCCGCACCGCCTGACTCTGCCCATTCTTGAACAACTTCGCCCGCTTCTCGGTTCCCGTTTCCATACTGACGACCTCCGCATGAATCTATACCTTTGAGTCTATATCCATACAACCCCTTATCCGCCGTAAAGAACCTTCGTTCTTCTGCTACCCCCAGTTCTTTCGGCAAGATGTCCGGCTACGCGACAAAATCAACAGATAAATGAAATAAGGTGGCCCCGCCGCTGCCCCCTTCAGTTGAAGAGATTAGAACAACGGCGGAACCACCTCTGGCGGGACATCTTAATCCAACTTCAATAAATATTACTTTGAGCCGGTTGTAAATAATACGTTATTGCTGTCATTGGATTTAAAAGCAGCATACATCGAATATGGCAAACCTGGTGTTGCCACAAGAGCTGGCGCACTACCGATAAGATCCCCAGGATAATAGCCATTCGCAGGCGAGGCTAATGTTGATGCAGTATATCCGCTCGTTGTAAAAAAGACATTGTGACTGTCGTTTGATTTGAACGCAACCAGAAGCTCGGAACCGTTGTACACGGAAACAGAGGGCGAACCCCCAATTAAAATGCCCGGGCAGACAGTACCAGTCGGCCAATTCCAGCTATCTATGGAGCTACTCACCACAAGAGCATGATTTGCTAACTGTTGATAAGCTACAATCAAGTTGCCATTGAAGTATGTTATTGATGGAGCATTCGATGTCGTTCCGCTAGGAGCTACTTGATTGACAGACGAATCAGCATATTCGGCAGTATTCTCGATAACCTGAACTGCACCATAATCATCGGCGTATGCGATACAATTACTATTTCCACCAAATGATACAGCAGAAACAGATGTTGATGTATAGAATGGCCCGCTGTTACCATTTAATAGCTGGAGGGGTGGAGTAAAATTAACCCCATCCGTCGAGCTTATTGAATAGATTGTACCGTCGTTAACATTTCGACAATAAATTGACAGGATGTTTTGGTTGACCACTAAAGCCGGCGACGAGCCAACCAGCGCCTGCGGGTATTGCGTCGCAGCCGTAAAGTTAACCCCATCAGATGAGTGGGTGATGTACAGATAATGCGTTGAGTCGTTTGCTCCGAATCCAATATACAATTGATTATTAAAAAATACTACGTCTGGTGCCCCGTTCAGCCTAAACTGCGGGAAGTATCCAGAAGCGGGTGACTAAAACGCTTGTGACTGAGCTGAATGAGCTATAAAAACAGAAATGAAAAATAGAAGCACAAAAGATTTGATAAAAGGAGAAAAACACTCTCTCAAAAAGCCACCCTGTAATTGCTCTGAATTTAGATGTAGCATTTAGATTACTCCCTGTTTTTTGTTTGGTTTTGATGCACAGTTGCGATTTTGTATCAATCGAAATCACAACCAGAACGGCACCTATACGCTAGTTGTCGCAGGAATAGAATGCGGACTACAGTCACCAACTGTAGAGAAGAAAGCCAAGCTCGTCAAGACACAGATCATCCCGATCACATTGAGTAACGGGAAAAATCTATGTGAGCGAACAGCCCACTGAAAATACTCATTAAGCGCTCCCTGCTGCGTCCCGACAAGGATGAATCCGACCAAGAAAACCCACCTAGCTCTTAGATTCTCTACTAAATAAGTACTTCCTAACTGCCATACTAAAACGGGCAGCAATAATACTCCGCTATACGGATAAACCTGCAACGGAAAGGCCGCCATCCAAGGAAAACAAACAATCAGTCTCTCTTCTATAGGTAATTCCCTATGACGCCAACAAGCACTCAACAAGGTCATCAGCCACAAAGAGACAAAGATAATCTTTCCAAGCATGTGCTTACAAAGTGAACCGAGGATTACAGCGGGGGACAGGTTTTCGACAGCCGTAAACTGCTGTGTACGGCCCAAGGCGACTGCAATATACGGGTGCAATAGAGAGTGAAAAGGAAGAACAAACAAAGCGGAAAAAACAATCACGGCAACAATAACACTGAACCGTCGAGCAGTAAATATAACCAATGCGAGAACCAGACTATAGACCTTAAATACTATCGAGATAGCTAGCAGGATTGCGATTGCTGTCCGATTCCGCACAACAATCGCAGAACAAATAAGCAACAGCATTATTCCGTCAAGATTGCCACGTTCAAGGAGAAACATAAATGGATAATAAAGAGAAGTAATTGCCATCATAAGTAGACGCGATGACCGTCTCATTCTGAAGTATCCACAAACCATCCATACCGAAGCAAACACTGCGACAAGGTTGACGAGTAAAAACGCAATATTCGCCGACACGAGAGAGAGTTTATGAAAGACCAGTCCTACGATCAACGTAGGCGGAGGAGTGACGAAGCGTAACCGCTCATAAGGATTAAATCCGCGCAACCAATCATTTGCTGCATTTATAAAATCCAGGAGATCTAGGCCAAAATAATTCTCCCTTACAAAAACGATTCCACGGGGATCGCCTAAGGATGCAAAAACGATGAGTTGAAGCTGTAGGAGCAACGCTACAAAAACTATACGCAATAGACGCGTCTGCTCCCTATCCCGTTTTAGATCCGGAAAAGTAATTCGAGGGACGCAAGAATCATAGCTTGCCCCTATTATGGGAAAACGAAACAAAATATGTCCTTTAATAAAAAATAGCAATAAAAAATGCCTATTTAGACGGAATTATTGCTGGCGCATTCAACAACAGCGAGGCACAACTGCTGATTAGCAGTATATTCCGATCAGCGTGGGACGCATGCGATGCAGCAAACAAGACGGCTTTCAACCAAATAGACTCTACACTAAAGCTACCTATGAATGCAGCCTCCAATCCGCCGCAAAGAACCGCCGTCCTGCTGCTCGCCCACGGAACGCCCAACGCGCTCGGCGAGATGGCCGAGTACCTCGGCAAAGTCACCGGAGGTCGCGCCCTTCCGCCGCAGGTCGTCGCCGAGTTGCAGCATCGCTACGCCCAGATCGGCCTCGGCGAAACTCCCGGCCCCGAGCCTCCGCCGCTCACTCGCTGGACGCTCGCACAGGCCCGTCAACTCGCCGACGCTCTGGCCGCCTCCGGCTACTCGCTGCCCGTCTACGCCGCCATGCGCAACTGGCACCCTTACATCGCGGACGTTGTCGCCCAGATGCGCGCCGACGGCATCACCCACATCCTTGCTCTTTGCCTCGCACCGCAGAGTTCCAGCACCAGCACCGGACTGTATCGCCGCGCGCTGACCTCTGCGCTCGAAGTAAACTCCGCCGACGACTCCGCCCAGACCATACCCAAACCCACCGCAACCTTTATAGAATCCTGGTCCGACGAGCCTGCCCTGATCGAAGCCTTTGCCCAGCGCCTCGTCGCCGCCTACCCCAGCGCCTGCGCCGAGTCCGGAGCCGAGCTGCCCGTCCTCTTCACAGCGCACTCGGTTCCCTGCCGCACGGTTTCCAACTCCGCGCCCGATCCCTACCCGGTCGAGGCCAAGCGCACCGCCGCGCTGGTCTTCGACGCCGCCGCGCGCCAACTTCCCACCCTGCGCAACTGGTTCTTCGCCTTCCAGAGCCAAGGCGTTGCAGGCGGCCCATGGATCGGCCCCACGGTCGAAGAGACGCTGGCCGCGCTGGCCGCCGAGGGCCATTGCGGCGTTATCCTCCAGCCCATCGGCTTCCTCTCCGACCACGTCGAGATTCTCTACGACATCGACATCGCCTTCGCGCAGACAGCCCGCAGCCTGGGCCTGCGCCTCTACCGCCCGGAGAGCCTCAACGCCTCCCCGCTGCTCACCGAAGCGCTGCGCAACGTCGTTATCAGACAAAAATAAACAGGGCTTTTGTTGTTTCTAATACGTCGGGCCGACCTAATTGGACTACGGTTTATCCATTGAACTAAAATGACGGAGATTTTCAAAAAAGCTCGACACCGATCAATGCGCATGGAACCGACCTTGGGGACGCGACTGCGGATCTTCGCGAATAAATGCGGCTTGAGTCGAGATTCATGACCGGACAGATCGCTCCGGCTAAAGTTTTCTGCGACAGGCTTTGAATGGAATTGGGGGAATCTTGCGAGTTTCACTGTTTATTACCTGCTACAACGACACGCTCTTCCCGGAGACGGGACAGGCCGTAGTGAAGGTGCTGGAGCGATTGGGCCACACGGTCGACTTCCCGTCCAAACAGACCTGCTGCGGCCAGATGCACTGGAACACGGGCTATCAGGAGGAGGCGCTGCCGCTGCTGCCGCGCTTCATCGAGCAGTTCAAGGACTCCGAGGTCGTGGTTTGCCCCTCTACGAGTTGCATCGCCATGATGAAGGATCACTACCCACTGATGGCGGAGCGGTCGAACGACGAAGGGCTGAAGAAGGCCGTCGCTGAGATACTGCCGCGCGTCTGGGAGTTCTCCCAGTTTTTGACCCAGAAGTTGGGCATCGAGGACGTGGGCGCGTACTTCCCCCATCGCGTGACCTACCACGCAAGCTGCCACGGACTGCGCAGTCTGCAACTGGGCGACGGGCCGCAGAGACTGTTGCGCGCGGTTCGCGGGCTGGAGTTGGTGGAGATCGAGACCCTTGAACAGTGCTGCGGATTCGGCGGAACCTTCGCCATCAAGAACGCAGAGGTATCGAGCGCGATGCTGGCCGACAAGGTTCGCTCCGTGCTGAACACCCGCGCCGAGGTCGTTACCGGATGCGACAACTCCTGCCTGATGCACATCGGCGGATCGTTGCATCGCCAGCGGACGGGCGTACGTCCGGTGCATATCGCTGAGATTCTGGCTGGGGAGTAGTTCGACAGGGGCTGGAGATTAGGGGTTGGAAGGCATGGCCTTCCCCCTGGAGGATTTTCGATGAGTGGAGCAGGACTCGATCCAAGGACGGCGCCGAAGTTTCAGGTTGCGGCGCGGGTGTTGGTGGGCGATTCGCAGATGCGCAAGAACGTGCGCCATGCGACCAAGGTGATTCAGACCAAGCGCGCGAAGGTTGTGGCCGAGATGCCCGACTGGCAGAAGCTGCGCGAGGCGGGACAAGCGATTCGCCAGCACACGTTGCGCCATCTGGACTTCTACCTGGAGCAGTTCGAGCGCAACTGTACGGCGGCGGGCGGCGTGGTTCACTGGGCGCGCAACGCCGAGGAGGCTCGGCAGATCGTCATTGGACTGGTGAAGTCCAGCGGCGCAATGGGCGAGTCGCCGACCGAGGTCATCAAGATCAAGTCGATGACCACCGAAGAGATTCAGCTCAACAAGGCTCTGGAAGAGGCTGGCGTCCACGCCTACGAGACCGATCTCGCCGAGTTGATTATTCAGCTTGGTCACGATCAGCCCTCGCACATTGTGGTTCCCGCGCTGCACAAGAATCGCGCGCAGATTCGCGAGATCTTTATGCGCGAGATGAATCTGCCGGATCTGGGCGGAACTCCGCAGGATCTGGCCGACGCGGCGCGACGCTTTCTGCGTGAGAAGTTTCTGCGCGTCAAGACCGCCGTCAGCGGAGCGAACTTTCTGGTCGCGGAGACGGGAGGCGTTTGCATCGTCGAGAGCGAGGGCAATGGGCGCATGTGCCTGACCCTGCCGGAGACGCTGATCTCGGTTGCGGGCATCGACAAGGTTGTGCCGCGCTATCAGGATCTGGAAGTGTTGTTGCAGTTGCTTCCCCGCTCGGCTACCGGCGAGCGAATGAATCCGTACAACTCGCTGTGGACGGGCGTCGATCCGACACAGAAGGGCGGCGATGGGCCGCGCACCTTCCACGTCGTGCTGATGGACAACGCGCGGAGCGAGATTCTGGCCGATAAAGAGGCGCGCCAGACATTGCAGTGCATTCGCTGCGGAGCCTGCCAGAACGCCTGCCCGGTCTATCAACAGACCGGAGGACACGCCTATGGCAGCGTCTACGCCGGGCCGATTGGCGCGATCCTTACGCCGCAGTTGATGCAGATGCACCACGCGCAGAGCCTGCCCTATGCGTCGAGCCTGTGCGGAGCCTGTTACGAGGTTTGCCCGGTGAAGATCAACATCCCCGAGGTGCTGATCCATCTGCGCAACAAGGTGGTGAAGCAGCAGTCGAGCGGCTTCCACATTCTGGCAAATCCCGAAGTGATGGCGCTGAAGGCGGTCGCGCAGGTCTTCCGCAGCGACAAGGTCTTCCGCGTCTCGCAGAAGCTGGGACGGCTGGCCGAACTGCCACTCTCGCACAAGGACGGGCAGGGCGTGGGATGGATCGACTGGTTGCCGGGAATGCTCGGCGGTTGGACGCAGGTGCGCGATCTGCGTGTGATGCCGAAGCAGACCTTCCGTGAGTGGTTCGAAGAGCGAGAGAAGAATAAGCAGGGGGCAAACAATGGACGTTGAGTTGATTGCAGTAGGCGCGCGCGAGGATGTGCTGCGCAGGATTCGCACGTCGATTGGGACTCCGGCGGCCAACGCTCCGGCCATTGAGGCGGAGTGGAACACGCTGCCACGCGAGTATAACCGCGTCGGCTCGCTGGACCGCGAGGCAGTGCTGGAGATGCTCGACGAGAGGCTGCGCGACTATGATGCCAGCGTAATTCGCATTCAGTCGGGCGCGGTCGCAGAGACGATTGCGAAGCAGTTGACCGAGCGCGGCAAGCATCGGCTGGTGATTCCGAAGGGACTCGCCGAGGCACTGGGCGAGGCGCTGCCGGCGGGCTTCGAATTCGTCGTCGATGAGGGCTTGAGCACGACCGAGTTGGACAGCTTCGAGGGCGTCGTCACCGCGTCCACCGTGGCGATTGCGGAGACGGGAACGATCGTTTTACAGAATGTTGCCGGAGAGGGACGACGCGCTCCGACGCTGGTTCCCGACTATCACTTGTGCATTGTGCGCGCGGGTGATGTGGTCGAGAACGTTCCAGAGGCGATGACGCGGCTGGCAGCAACGGCCTCGCTGGCGACGACCTTTGTCTCCGGTCCATCGGCGACCGCAGACATTGAGATGACGCGCATCAAGGGCGTTCATGGGCCGCGCTTCCTGGATGTGATTCTGGTCACATAGGCTGGGGCAAGAGTTGGCGAGTTGTTCGTTGCAGAGAGTATATTTTCATAATTCGCAGTCAAAAGGGGATGGGGCATGGGGAATTGTTGTGGAGGATCCGGAGCATGTGCGACGGAGCGTGTATTTGCAGCATTGGACAGCTTTCGCATTGAGGTTCCCTCGTGGGGCTTCGCAAACACGGGAACGCGCTTCGGCAAGTTCTCGCAGGCGGGCGCAGCAACCACGATTGAAGAGAAGTTTGCCGATGCGGGCGAGATTAATCGCCTGACCGGAGCAAGCCCAACCGTCGCGCTGCATGTGCTGTGGGATCTGCCAAACGGCAAGGGTGACGTGGCCGAGATCAAGCAGATGGAGAAGAAGTACGGCGTCAAGTCAGGTTCGATCAATCCGAACCTCTTTCAGGCGCAGGAGTACAAGTACGGCTCGATCTGCAACCCGAGCGCGGAGATTCGCGGCAATGCGCTGGCGCATCTTCTGGATTCGGTGGAGATCGGTCAGGAACTGGGTTCCAAGGACGTCTCACTGTGGATCGCCGATGGATCGAACTACCCCGGCACACAGTCAATCTCGAAGCGCATTTCCTGGATGCAGGAGGTTCTTTCGGCCACGCACGCGGCTCTCGGAGTCAACCAGCGGATGCTGGTGGAGTACAAGCCGTTTGAGCCGGCCTTCTACCACACCGACATCGCTGACTGGGGCATGGCTCTGGAACTGGCGCGCGGCGCGGGGCCGAAGGCCAAGGTTCTGGTCGACACAGGCCACCACCTGCTGGGAACCAACATCGAGCAGATCGTCGCATGGCTGCTGAACCTGAACCAGCTCGGCGGCTTCCACTTCAACGACCGCAAGTACTCGGACGACGATCTGACCATCGGCTCGATCGATCCGTATCAGGTCTTCCGCATCTTCCACGAGATTCTGTCCAGCAGCTCGCCTGCGGTTCAGGGCATCGCCTACATGATCGACCAGAGCCACAACCTGAAGGGCAAGATGGAGGCGATGGTTCAGTCGGTCGTCACCGCGCAGGAACTCTTCGCCAAGGCCGCACTGGTCGACCGCGAGAAGCTGGCCGAGTTGCAGCAGTCGTGCAATTTGGTGGAGGCCGAAGAACTCTTCCGTGGAGCCTTCTGGACCGACGTTCGCCCGATGCTCAAGGCGTGGCGCGAGACCCACAAGCTGCCGTTGGAGCCGCTGGCCGAACTCAAGGCCTCGGGCTACGTGGAGAAGATCAGCAACGAACGCGGAGCCAAGAACGCCAAGAGCGTCACCAGCTACGCATAGTCAAACAAGCAATACTACAAAAAAGGCCGGGCTGCGATACATCGCAGTCCGGCCTTTTTACATGACATGTGCTTCTTTAAACCTTCTGATCACCCGCACAGAGCGGTAAACAGATTATGTAGACTACTGTTATGAATTTCATCACCCCTGAATCGGAAGTACAGGCACAACCTAGCCTAGCAGAGTATTCCGACTCGCACTCTGCGGATCTGGTTGCTGGACTGCCTGCCCCCGAGAATAAGCAGTTCTATCCCGCGCTTGATGGACTTCGCGCGCTTGCTGTACTTCTGGTTTTCTACTCGCATTACAGCCTTAGCCCGAGACCAGGACTTGCATGGGGGTGGACTGGGGTAAATATCTTTTTCGTCTTATCCGGTTTTCTTATCACCGGGATTCTTTACGACACTCGCAACTCGGCGTATCGCTTCCGCAATTTTTACGTTCGACGCACACTGCGCATCTTTCCGCTCTACTATGGAATATTACTCATCACGCTACTTCTCTACCCGATTTTCCGTTGGGAATGGCACCCGACATGGTTTATGTGGCCTCTTTATATAAGTAATTACTCTCGATTTATCTGGATGCCAGCGTATATTAATGGATCTGGAATTGTGGAGTGTCTACGTTCTACTCGACAGTTTCATCCCCCGTTTCTTCTTCTTTTTGGACATTTCTGGTCTCTCGCAGCCGAGGAACAATTTTACCTTGTATGGCCGCTAGTCGTATTTCTAGTTAAGGATCGTATCTGGTTGCGGAATATTTGCCTGTCGGCATGCATCCTAACTCCTTTGGTGCGCTTAGCATGCTTCCATCTAATTCCTCATGTTTATATTGACAATGAATTGTTGTATAGAATCACGCCTTTTCGCGCCGATGGATTCCTTCTCGGTGGACTCATTACGCTGATGTTGCGCGGCCCGGAGTCTCGCTGGCTGTTCAAGCTGTTACGCCCTGCTTTTTATTTTCTAATAGCCGGTATTGTTGTCTCCGAAATTATTTATCGAAGCCATATGCATCATTTTATTTATTCTGCCAATACTCCTACTTTGTCGTCGATAGGCTATAGCATCATTAATTTATTTTGCGCTTTTCTAATTCTGCTATCGCTTGAACCCGGCAGCTTCTTCTATCGTCTTTTCACCCTTCGACCACTCCACCGATTGGGACAGATGAGTTATGGATTTTATGTCTTCCACAATGTTCCCATCTGTGCCTATATTTTGCTTGTTGCGCACTTCTATAAAAAGAGCGGCCCAGCATTTACATATCTTGTGGCCTTGGTCGGATTTATTTTTTCGTTGGCACTCTCGTACCTGAGCTATCGCTTCTACGAGACGAGATTTCTGCGCCTCAAGGATCGATTCACAGTCTGATAGCGAGTAAGAAATAAGCAAGCAACAGCACGGGGATTCTTATTAATCCAGAATCCCCGTGCTGCTTGTGTGTGATTGAATGCACTAAAAGTCTCTGCGGCCTTCGAGGGCGCGGGTCATGGTGACCTCGTCGGCGTACTCGATGTCGCTGCCGGCGGGGACTCCGGTGGCGATGCGGGTGATGTGCAGGCTCGGGTTGATGCGGCGGATCTCGTGGGCGAGATAGGCTGCGGTGGCTTCGCCCTCGGTGGTGGGCGAAGTGGCGAGGATGACCTCGCGAACGGTGTGGTTTATATGGTTGATAGATGGATGTTGCTCGGCGGACTGCTCGGGCGAACCATCGGAGTTGCCCGCCTCAACGGTCGCGGCTTCTGTGCTGGCCTGATCTGAGTTGCTGGCTTGCTCGGGCGCGAGGCGGGCGAGCAGGCTCTTGATGCGGAGCTGCTCCGGGCCAACGCCGCCGATGGGCGAGAGCGTGCCGTGCAGCACATGATAGACGCCGTTGTAGCTGCGCGTCTTCTCGATGGTGGCGATGTTGGTCGGCTCCTCGATGACGCAGACCGTCTGCTGGTCGCGCGTGGGGCTGGTGCAGTAGCCGCAGGGATCGACGTCGGTGATGTTGTTACAGATGGAGCAGAGGTGCAGGCGCGCGCGCAGGTGGAGGATCGCGTCGGCCAGGGCGCGGGCGTCGTCGTCTGTGCCGCGCAGAACGTGGAAGGCGAGGCGCTGCGCGGATTTGGTGCCAACGCCGGGCAGCTTGCGCAGCTCGTCGATCAGGCGAGTCATGGGTTCGGCGAAGCGCGCCATCGACTACTCCAACCCAGGGAGATTGAGACCGCCCATCATGCTGGAGACCGAAGACTTCATGACGGCGTCGGCGCGTCGTCCTGCCTCGTTGACCGCTGCGATGATGAGGTCTTCGAGCAGCTCAACGTCGCCGCTCGACGCGCCCAGCGCGGTCGGCTCGATCTTCAGGCTCAGCACTTCCTTCTTGCCGTTCATGCGCACCGAGATCATACCTCCGCCGCTCTCTGCCTCGACGATGGTTGCGGACAGCTTCTGTTCCATCTGCGCCTGCATCTCGCGAGCCTGCGACATCATTTCTTTCATCTTGCCTAAGTCGGAAAAGTTCATCGGGTTCCTTGAAAATATAGGTCGGGCCTTCAGCCCTCGGTTTGTTTTGGTCTCGCACCTAGGGCTTCGCCCCAGGCTGATATAGAACGCGCCTTTGGCGCTTTACGAGCAACGGCAAGTGCAACGGCAAGTGCAACGGCAAGTGCAACGGCAAGTGCAACGGCAAGTGCAACGGCAAGTGCAACGGCAAGTGCAACGGCAAGTGCAACGGCAAGTGCAACGGCAAGTGCAACGGCAAGTGCAA
>JARLFY010000066.1 GCA_031296325.1 Acidobacteriaceae bacterium
AAGTGGTTTAACGATGCCAAGGGGTTTGGCTTCATCAGCCGTCAGAACGGCGAGGATGTGTTTGTTCATTACTCGGCGATCAATTCGAACGGTTTCAAGAGCCTTCAAGAAGGTCAGGCTGTGCAGTTCAACGTAGTCAAGGGGCCCAAGGGTTGGCAGGCGTCTGACGTTCAGCCTCTCTAGTCTTTAGCCTAGTGGTTTACGGGAACTCGTCTTCTGTTTTCAGTTACATGCTGGTTTCAGTTTTCTAGTACCCGGGGCTGATCTATATTGTTCAGCTTCAACCAGGTTTTACGGAAGGGATGGCTTCGGCTGTCCCTTTTCGTGTTTAACCAGCATTTGCAGTTATGACGGCGAGTCCGAGATCGGCCTCGCCGTCATAACTGCGCTACTTCACCACGATATTGACCAGTTTGCCCGGAACCACGATCACCTTCACCACGGTCTTCGCTTCCATCTTTGCCGCGACCTTGGCGTCAGCCAGCGCAGCGGCCTGAATCGTCGCCGAATCGCTGCCCGCAGGCACCGAGATCACCGTCACCAGTTTGCCGTTGCATTGCACGGGAATCTCCATCTCGGCCTCGCGCGCCAGTTCTGCATTGGCCACTGGCCATGCGGCGCGGAAGACCACTCCCTCGCCTCCGACCGTCTCCCAAAGCTCTGCGGCAAGGAACGGAGCGAAGGGTGCAAGCAACTGCGTGAGCGAGCGGAAGATCTCCGCTATGACTGCGCCAGAGATCTTACCCTCGTCCATCAACGTCTCCGCCGCTGCGATTTCATTGACCAGAATCATGATTGCCGCAATGCTTGTATTGAAGTGCCAGCGTCCGCTGAAGTCTTCGGTGATCTTGGCGATGGTCTGGTGCAGTGTGCGCAACAGCTTCGCCTCGGCAGCGTTCGGCACTGTCTCGCTGCCTTGCTGTCTCGCAAACTCGCTGAACTTGGTCGTCAGGCGATAGACGCGGCCCAGAAAGCGGCTGATTCCACCAACGCCCTCTTCCAGCCACTCCAGATCGCGGTCGGGCGGAGCGGCAAAGAGCGCGTACATGCGCGTCGCATCTGCCCCGTAACGCTCGATCATCAGGTCGGGCGAGACGACGTTGCCCTTCGACTTCGACATCTTCGCGCCGTCTTTGATGACCATGCCCTGCGTAAACAAACGCGCCGCAGGCTCGTCGTTGTTGATCAAACCAAGATCGCGCATCACCTTGGTCCAAAAGCGCGAGTAGATCAGATGCAGAATCGCGTGTTCCACGCCGCCGATGTACTGGTCGATGGGAAACCAGTAGTTCGCCTTCGCCGAGTCGAACGGCGCGGCCGAATTTTTCGCATCGGTGTAGCGATAGAAGTACCAACTCGAATCGACAAAGGTATCCATCGTATCGGTCTCGCGCAACGCAGGCCCGCCACAGACCGGACAGGTTGTGTTGACGAAGTCCTCCACGCGTCCCAGCGGCGATCCGCCCTTCTGGGTAATCTCCACCTGCGCGGGCAACAGCACGGGCAAAGCGCTCTCCGGCAGCGCAACCACGCCCCCCGGATCCACGGCCGCATTGCCTTCCACGCCCGCGTGGCCGTTGGTGCAATAGACCATGGGGATCGGCGTACCCCAGTACCGCTGACGGCTTACGCCCCAGTCCTTCAGGCGATAGGTCGTCGTCGCCATGCCGAATTTATTCTTCTTGGCGAACGCAGCCATGTGCTTCTGCGCCTCGGCGCAGGACTCGCCCGTCCATTGGCCGGAGTTGACAAGAACCGCATCGTCCTTCTCAACGAACGGCAGCGTCGGAGCCTCATCTGTAGCCTTTTTCGGCGCAATCACACGCCGCACCGTAAGGCCGTACTTCGTGGCAAATTCAAAGTCGCGCTCGTCGTGCGCGGGAACGCTCATGATCGCGCCCGTACCGTAGTCGGACAGAATGTAGTTTGCAACCCAGATCGGCAGCAACTCGCCATTGAAGGGACTGATGGCGAACTTGCCCGTGGGAACGCCGTGCTTCTCGATCGCGCCCAGATCTCCGGCCTCGCGCGCGGCCTTCTGCTGCGCCAGCATCTCTTCGATCTGCCCAGCCAACACCGGATTATTCTCGGCAAAGCTCTTCGCAATGGGGTGTTCCGGCGAAAGCTGAATGCTGGTCGCGCCGAAGATCGTGTCCACCCGCGTGGTGAAGACAATAATCTTCTGCACGCTCTGCTCGCTGGCTGCAACCACGAAGTCTACCAGCGTGCCTTCGCTGCGCCCGATCCAGTTGCGCTGCATAGTGCGAACTTTTTCCGGCCAACCCTCCATCTTGTCGAGACCGCTCTGTAACTCGTCGGCGTACTTGGTGATGCGCAGAAACCATTGGGTCAGGTCGCGCTGCTCTACCAGCGTGTCGTCGTGCCGCCAGCACTTGCCATCGATGACCTGCTCGTTGGCCAGCACCGTCTGACACTCGGAACACCAGTTCACCTTGCTCTTCTTGCGATAGGCCAGCCCCGCCTTGAACATCTGCAGGAAAAACCACTGGTTCCAGCGATAGTACTCCGGCAGACAGGTCGTCACCTCGGTCGCCCAGTCGTAGCTCAGGCCCATGCGACGCATCTGCTGCCGCATGGCCGCAATGTTGGCCAGCGTCCACTCCGCAGGAGGCGTATTGTTCTTTAATGCGGCGTTCTCCGCCGGCAGGCCGAAGGCATCCCAGCCCATGGGGTGCAGCACGTTCGCCCCGCGCATCCACATGAAGCGCGCCAGCGCGTCGCCGATGGCGTAGTTGCGCACGTGGCCCATGTGCAGCTGGCCGCTGGGGTAGGGCAGCATCTCGATGCAGTAGAACTTCGGCTTGCCTATCTCATGCGCTTCAGCCGCATACAAGGTCGGGTCGCTATCCCAACGCGCCTGCCACTTCGGTTCGATCTCCGCGGGCGTGTACCGCCCCTCACTCTCGCTCTTCACAATCTCAGCCATAGCCTCGATTGTAAATCGCCCGCCCGCACTTCAGGCGGTCAATCGCTCCCGCGCGGAGGAGTGGTCTGTCGATTCGACTTCAATACGAAGATTTTCTGGTTGCATCGAGCGAGATGATCTGGGTCGTATCGAAGCTGGCTGCCTTTCCATCAACAGTGTATGGCTTATACAGAGAGTTCTTTGCCCAATCGAGTGCGGCGGCGGCGCATTGCTCGTCGTCGGCGTCCTCAAGCTCGGCATGCGCCACCTTGCCCTTCTCATTGACCGAGACTCTCGCCTGCGCGTAGCAGTGAATCGTATGGGGAGTTGTATTGGTCAGCATATATCCATACACATACGACTGATGGCGTGGCATGTCGCCGCTTATGTCGCCGGGGAAGATCTCGCGCAGCTCGTCGATCTTCTGGAAGATCTCGTCGTTCGCGACGGTATCGGTGGCGAGGGCGAGTCTGGCCTCGACCAGTGGTTTGGAGTCCTGCAAGATACGCAGCCTGCTCTCGCGGTACTTCATGCCGATCTTGTGCCATCCCTCGTACTCGACGCGCTCGGATTTCCACGAGCCCGAGACCAGAAATCCCGTCGCCAGATCGAAGCACATCTTCGCCTGCGCCTGATTGGTCGCACAGGTCAGTTGCGCCTCGCCCGCCGTCTCCGGCACGAGCGTGGGAATCGTATCGCCCGCCTGCACCTTGCCGCTCTTGACCGTGTAGGGATGCAGCAGGCTCTGCTGAATCTTCTCCGGGTAAAGTTGATCCCAGTAGAACTCCTGCACCCGCAGCGGCTCAACGCCCTCCTTCGACTCCCACCGCCGCTTGCTCGCGAAGTCCATCACGAAGACGTAGTTGTAGCTGTCGGTGTGGATCTCCCTGCGACTTCCCGAGTCGTTGATCCAGCTCTCGTAGGATCCGGTGTGCTTCTGTCCCCGATAGTCGGTCATGGTCAGCTCGTAGCGCTCGTGGTAGGGGGCCTCCAGGTCCTCGGTGTGCGCGGTGGATGCGGCGAACATGCGGTCGTTGGCCTTGGCCAGATCGTCGTCGAGGATCGGCGCGGGCAGGGGCGAGACCTTGGGCAGCACCACCGAGAATTTATTGGCATCCTCCCAGTGGTCTTGGGTGTATCCGCTCGGCGGCTGCAGCAGCGCGGCATCCGGCTCCGAGCGGTCGAGCGCGGTCACCTGGGCCTGGCTGCTCGGCCCGCGCGAGTCCGTGTGGATGTGCAGCAGAGGCATCTTCCACTCCGGTGTCTGCCAGACGTCATCGGTGATGGTATAGGCGGGGCTGCCATCGCGACCGGCGGGGATCTTCGTCGTCGTCCGTACCCCCTCGGCGTGCAGCCCGATGAGATCGCGCGGCTCAAGGGCCTCTCGCGTCACGCCCTTGTCCTTGGCCTGCGCGGGATTGGCCGTGCCACCGCTGGGGGGCGCGGTCGGGGTCGTCTCAGTGCCCTTGGTCGGAGCCGCCGCCGTCCATCCCATAGTTGAGATCCGAGCCACACCGGTCTTCGCGTCCAGACTGGCAAAGAGCCGCTTCGCCGGATTGTAGAGGCGCACCGTGGGACTCTCCCCGGCGTGCGGGCCGGCCTCATCCGGTCCGTCCTCGAAGCGTTGCCGGCCCAGCGAGTCGCGCAGGATGCGGCTGACCCTCCGGTGATAGATGGGGTTGCCCTCGGCCGGCGTCTCGGTACTGGTCCACTCCACGGTAACGGTGAAGGGCGCGTGCAGCACCACGTTCAGCGCTGGCTCGAAGAGCATATCGCCCGGCGCGCTCTGCCCCAGAGCCGTACCCGTCAGCAGCCCGAAACTCATTCCAACGACAACGCCGCAGATGCCAATATTTCTACCGATACGACTCAACCCGTGCAGAATCATGAATGGCCCTCGTTCTTACTTGACGACGCTCGTAGCTCTCAATTTATAAATCGAAGAAGAATCGAAGATCGCTAAACAAATTCGACGTCAAGAGTAACACCTCTGCGTCAGAAGAGACCAGTAAATCCATGAAGTTATTAGCCTGCCGCTGTTACTCCGCCGCCAGTGTCTTCAACATGGCAACATTGCGAGCCTCATCGCCCGGCGCATCGACCGGCGTCTCCGCGATAAAGGCGCAGTGGGCAAAGCGCGCGTCGTGCAGCAGGCGGCGGAAGGCCGCTGCGCCGATCGTCCCCTCGCCGATGTGTTCGTGGCGATCCAGCTTCGATCCCATGGCCGCCTTGGCATCGTTGCAGTGCCACACCTTCACCGCGTCGAATCCGACCGTTGCGCCGACCTGCTTCATCGTCTCGGCGTAGCCCTCCTCCGAAACGATGTCGTAGCCAGCCACATGAATATGACAGGTATCCAGACAAACCCCGACCGGCAAACTTGCCTGTAACATCTCGACCAACTCGGCCACCTGCTCCAGTTTGCCGCCGAGAGAAAACTCCGCCCCCGCCGTGTTCTCGATCAGGAGGTGAAAGTTCTTTCCCGCAAAGTCGATTCCCTGCACCGCCTGCTCGATGGATTCAGCCGCCAATCGCAGGCCCTCCTCGCGTGTCAGCCCCTTCCAGCTTCCCGGATGCAGCACCAGGTACTCCGCGCCCAACGCCAGCGCGCGCTCCACCTCTCCGCGGAAGGCGGCAATCGAGTTCGCCCGCACCGTATCGGTCTGGCTGCACACGTTGATCAGGTAGCTGGCGTGAACCACCACCGGCCCCACGCCGTGTTCCGCGCGCAACGCCGCCATCTTGGCCGCATCCGCCGGCTTCACCGCCGAGGCGCGCCACATTCGCGGACTGGACGAGAACATCTGGAAGCAATTCGCCTCAATCTCCACCGCTCGATTGACCGCCATCCAGCATCCGCCCGTCGTGCTCAGATGCACTCCAATTCGCCGTGCTTTCCCGTGTTCTGCCATGTCTTCGAGAGTACCGCAGAATTGCGTATTTTGTGCGCGACGCAACGCATTGCGCTATCGCGGTGACGCTCTAATTCATCCAACGCTTATCGTTGGAATCCTTGCGCTCGGCGGAGTCCTTGTTCGCGTCGTCGGGAGCGATGTAGCGGCCCTCTTTGTCGAAGCGAACCTGTCTTCCCTGCTTGCCCATGTAGACCTCGAACTTGCGCGCGGCGCGGCGACGTTTGGCTCGGTAGTAGGCGTTGCGCAGCCCGTAGAACTGCTCGCTGAGTCCGAAGGCGAGGCCGCGCCGTGGGGCAAAGCGAACGAATAGATAGCCGCAAAGCGCGCCAGAAAGTTGCAGCAGCGCGCCAAAGGCGTTCGCATCCTTCAGAAGAACAGCGACAGCGATCAGGATGTAGATCGCGACCATGTACTTGGCGCGGATGCTGGCGACGAAGAAGAGCAGAAACTCCTGGTCGCCGAAGCGCATGGCAATGGCGATCAGCAGCCCGAAGATTCCGGCCCATGATCCGTTGGCGACCGCGTATGGGCTGAGGTGCAGCAGGTGCGTGAACGAGACGACCGAAGCCAGCAGCGCTCCGCCGATGGTCGAGCTGAAGTAGAGTTCCAGCAGCCACAGACTGCCGTAGGCACCCTCCAGCATCGAGCCGAGAAACCACAGCGTCAGCATGGCGAAGAGAATGTCCAGCAGGCTGAAGTCGAGGAAGGAGTAGCTGGCAAGCTGCCAGATCGCCCCGTGCGCGACCGCCAGCGGTTGTAGCAGCAGATGGTCGAGCAGCAGGCTGGCCAGCCCCGGCGCGAGCCACTGTAGCGCCGCAGCGATGAAGAAGAGAGCAACGTTGGCTATTACCAGCTTGCGCACCGCTCCGGCAAAGGGTGGGAAGGTCATCGTGATTGGGTTGGAACTCGGCATGGCAACTTTCGTATCAAATCCATTTCACCACATCTTTCTTCCCTGCGAGTTCATCTCATCCTCAACAGAGCGATGGCCAGAGACGCAGGCCTTCGCTGGCAGATGAAGATGCGAGAAATTTATTGATGCAAAGTGAAACCAAATGACTGTGTGAATCGTCTGATGGGGAAAGTCTGGCTGTGGAATAGTCAGCTTGACGTGAAGCCGGACGACCACTGAAACTATCGAAGGCGGGTGTGCCGATATGCATCTCTGAACGTGGGTTCGGAGAGGGTGGTGCAAAAGTGGCCGATGGGGGCAACCCACGGTCGAGATCTAACTTCTAAGCTGCGGAGGCTTTATCATGGCAATTCTGTGTCCTGAATGCGATACCCCTATCACGATTGACCCCGATGAAGTGGAAGAGGGCGAGACCGTGCAGTGTGAAGAGTGCGGACTCGATCTCGAGGTCATCTCGGTCGACCCGTTGGAACTGGCTCCGGTGGAGGAGCTTGGCTACGACGATGAGGACGACATACGCGACATCGACGAGGATGAAGAGTAGCGTGAAGGGCACAGCGCCCAACACGCCTCTCACTCCGCGTATAGTTGCATCTATGACAAGAATTGATCGTCTTGCTGCATCGACACGAACGACTCGTCCTGCGAATCGAGTGCGGAAAATGGCCTGCGCTCTGGCTCTGCTGTGTTCCCTGAGTGCAGCGGCATCGCTTGCGCCTATGGCCGCGCCTCTGATGGCCCAACAGGCGCAGCGTGTGGTGCAGGGCAAGGTCGTTGACGGCTCGGGCGCGGCGCTGCAGGGAGCAACCGTCTTCCTCAAAGACAGCCATTCGCTCGCGGTGAAGAGCTATATCGCCAGCGACAACGGCTCGTATCGCTTCGGCCAGCTTGACCAGAGCGTCGACTACCAGATCTGGGCAGAAAAAGCTGGAAAAAAGAGCGCGGTCAAGACCATCAGCTCCTTCGACAACAGAAAAGAGTTCGACATCACGCTGAAGATCGAGAACGGCAAGTAGTGTTTTACAGACTGCTCTTCCTCGCAATGCACAGTCAGATTACCTCCTAACTTTGTACTTGCCGAACCTAGCAACAAGCTGTCATCCTGACCCTGCACCTGTAGAGGCTAATCAAGGAGACAAGGAAGCGATGACTTCAGGCAAGAAGGCAATAATCGGCGGAACACTGGTTCTGCTGTTAGCGGTAGTGGGCGAGGTTGCATGGCTGCATCACGAGCGCAACGACGCTGGATCAGCGGCTCCTCCGCCACTGGTAAAGGTCAACTCCGATGAACTGGTATTTTTGAAGAAGGAGCGCCCGTCGTCGCTGGCCGACGTGAAGCAGTTGATCGGCACCACGCTCTGGATCTCTGCGGGAGGCCAGCTCGAATACTACCCCTACGCCGCGCACCACGCCGACTACTCCAAGTCCGTTGGAACGCTGCTCGGGGCCGAGCCGCTGGTCATCAAGGACGCCTTTGAGCAGGTCGCTCCCAAGTCGGCCACCTTCCGCATCGCGGGCGGCGACAAGCAGGTTCTATTGGCCTTCACCATGCCGAAGTCGACAGACCCGGCAAAGCTCTACGCCGTTCCCGTCGGATACAAACAGGCCGGCGACTACACCTTTTCGAACGACGACATCTTCTTTTACGACGATCCTCACCAGCTCTACAGCCAATGGGGAACGGATGTCTGGCAGGCGATCGATGCGCATAAGGTCATTCTGGGCATGAGCGAGCGCGAGGTCAATCTATCGCTCGGTCAGGTCTCCAAGAGTACCAGCCAGGACTTTGGCAACCGCATGGTGATCTTTCAGAACCTCGACAAGCCGATGGCCGTCACCTTCGAGAAGGGTCACGTCACGGCCTTCCGCCCCGATCAGGGGTTCTAGAGAATTTTCGGTAATGGTGTAGACCGCCGCGGATCGAGAAATCTGCTTATGCATCGTTCGACGGCAACATGCACCATTACCGGAACGGCCCTATAACGTATCAACAATGGCGTAATGAATTCTGCTGCGAGCAAATACGGGGATTCTTTGCTGCGCTCAGAATGACAATTTTGTTGGATGGAATGACAATATTTTGCGGGATAAATGGACAAGATATTGCGGATCGATCGACAATATTTTGCAAAATATAATGGCAGCATTTTGCTGTGTGACAGTAACTAATCTGATGCGCTCAGACAAAGTTCCCTCCAACCGTCTAACATAGTCAGTATGGACAGTACGCCTCACACACTCCGCAAGCGTCCCGCCCCATTTCGACCGGCCTTTGCCCTGCTACTTCTGACGCTGGCCGCCCTGATCGCGCGCCCCATCCGCGCGCAGGACAACATCTTTACCGGAACCAACTCCGGCGTCAGTTCGATCCGCATTGCGGTTGCGGACTTCAAGCCGGTAGGCTCCGACGCGCAGACCAGCGAATTCAAGAAGACCTTCGACGTGACCCTTTACGCCGATCTGGCCAGCGCCGGAATCTTCGACATCGTCTCCAAGAGCCTGATGCCCTCCGGCACGCCGGGTTCGCCCTCCGAGATTAAGCTGCCGCTCTACGCCAGCGAGCCGACCAACGCGGCGATGGTGGCCTTCGGTGCTCTGGGCGAGGTTGGCGGCAAACTCATCGCCAACGGGTACCTGTTCGACGCCAAGAATCAACAGTATCCGCAGGTCATTGCCAAACAGTACAGCGAGGCTCCCAGCGAAGACTCCGCCCGCCAGATCGCCCACCGCTTTGCCGACGAGATCATCTTCCGTCTCGGAGGGGGAACGCCCGGCATCGCCGAATCCAAACTCTACTTCGTCAAGATGACGGGCAACGTCGCCAGCAACGCCACCAAGGAGATCTGGGAGATGGACTACGACGGGGCCAATCAACACCCCATCACCCACCTCGGAACCATCTCCATCTCACCTCGCGTCTCTCCGGACAACACGCGCCTTGCCTTCGCCTCGCTCGGTAAGTATGGCTTCCAGATCAAGATGTACTCGTTGCTGCTCAACCGCTACATGAACTTTCCCACCGGAAACGGCAGCACGGAGTCTCCTGCGTGGTCTCCCAACGGCAACGAACTGGCCTATGCGGCGGCACCCAACGGCTCCTTCGAGATCTGGATCTCGGATCTGAACGGCACGCTGGGGCGACGCATCACCAGCTTTCGCGGGGGCAATGTCAGCCCAACCTTCAATCCCCGGAGCGGAGCGCAGATCGCCTTTATCAGCGACCGAACCGGCCTGCCGCAGCTCTACATCATGAACTCCGACGGCTCCGGCGTGCAGCGGCTCACCGACGGCGGATATGTCTCCTCGCCCTCCTGGTCGCCCAACGGACAGTTCCTCACCTTTGCCTGGAATCGCAAGTACGGCCCCGGCGCTCCCGGCGGACAGGACATCTATCTTATCCAGGTCTCGTCCGGCGCGCAGGGAGGCTACAACATCGTGCAACTCACTCACGACGGAGGACGCTGCGACTTCCCCACCTGGTCACCCGATGGACGTCACATCGCCTACGCCAACTCCAGCGACGGACGCGCCGACCACATGCGCATCTGGACTATGCTCAACGATGGAACACAGCGACGCCCGCTCACCGGATTTGGCGCAGATATGCCCAACTGGAGCTGGAAATAAAACTCCTCAACTCCGCCCTTCCGCCATTGGAGCAATACCTCGCTGACGGAATAATTGATTTTCAGTAACATAGGTAGCAAGTAACCTTGGTTTCGCAGGAGAGCTTAATGAACTTCACAGGATCTATTCCGTCGCACTCAACTACCGTCCGGTCGCTTCGTTCCGCACTGATTCTCGCCATTGCGCTAGGAATGGTCACTGGCTGCCATAAGACCGCCAGCAGCAAGACCGCCGCTGACAGCACCGCACCGGCGGCTGCACAGCTTCCTCCCGCTCCCACCGCGACGCTGGTCGCCGAGCCTCTGGCGGTCGATCTCGGCCAATCTGTCGTACTGAACTGGCGCACGACGAACGCTACGGACGTCACCATCGACGGCCTCGGATCGGTCAGTCCCAACGGAACGCAGACCGTCTCGCCCTCCTCCTCGACCAACTTCCACATTACCGCCAAGGGCGTTGGCGGAACCACTGAAGCCAACATTCGCGTTACGGTTCGCGTTCCCGTCGCGCCCACCGTTCCCGCCGATTCGTCCGATTCAGCCAATGGCTCCAACATGGGTTCAGAGACCGTCTTCCACGAGAATGTACAGGATATCTTCTTCGACTACGACAGCTTCGAGCTGAATGCCGAAGGACGGGCCTCGGCGATCAAGGCTGCAGCCTATCTGGTTGCGCACCCCGACATCCGCGTCATCATCGGCGGCTACTGCGACGACCGCGGCTCGGCTGAGTACAACCTGGCCCTGGGCGAGAATCGCGCCAACTCCGCCAAAACCGCGCTGGTCAACGCCGGAGTCGCTACGGCGCGCATTCGCGTCGTCAGCTTTGGCAAGGAGAAGCAGTTCTGCGCCGAGGATACCGAATCCTGCTGGCAGCAGAATCGCCGCGCTCAGTTCTCGCTCGATCGCTAACCGGATCACCGGGCTAACCCTACCGGAGGAACGAATCTCATGATGATGCATCTCGCTCTCAAGCGCACAGGCCTCGCCTGCGCTCTCGTCGTCCTTGCTTTGGCAACGCCTTCCGCCTTTGCCGCAAACAAGGACATGGTGCAGTTGCAGACGCAGGTTCAGGAGCTACAAAACTCCGTCGCCCGTCTGCAACAGTCCAACGACGAGCGCATGGGAGTTCTGCGCGACCTCGTCCAGCAGAGCGCCGATTCGGTCAACAAGATGTCGGTCGTCGTTGACAGTCTGCAACAGCAGTTGCACGCCCAGCATGACGCAACCAACGGCAAGGTGGAGCAGGTCTCTGGACAGGTGCAGGCGCTCAATGACTCGCTTGACGAGATCAAGGCGCGTCTGAACACTCTGGAACGATCCATGCAGGCGCTACAGAACCAGCAGCAGTCGATCAACGCCGCTCTACAGAACCTTGCGCCCAACTCCGGCGCACCCCTTCCCGGAGCGGCAACACCGCTTCCATCCACTCCCTCCGCGCTCTCGCCCGCCGCTCCCACCGGAAACAAGAAGGGTAAGCCCATCGCCGCTGCACCAGTTGTCGCGCCATTGCCTGCGCCCGCTGCGTCAGACGCACCTGTCTCGGACGCACCCGCCGAAGTTCTTCCGCCCAAGCAGAGCGCAGCTCAGGCCGCCGCAATCTACAAGACCGCGCTCAGTGATTACATGGCGGCAAAGTATTCGATCGCCACCACTGAGTTCATCGAGGTCACGCGCACCTACCCCGGCGATCCCTACGCGGGCAGTTCCTTCTACTACCTCGGCGAGATCGACTATCGCGCGGGCAAGTTCTCCTTCGCCGTCAAGGACTACGACCACGTCCTCGACCAGTTCCCCGATAATCCAAAGGTTCCCGTCGCACATCTGCACAAGGGGCAGGCGCTTCTTGCTATGAAGATGACCGAGCCGGGAATACGCGAGTTGCGCGCCCTTATCACGCGCTTCCCCGGATCGCCGGAGGCCACACAGGCACGCAGCCGACTCAACGGCCTCGGCGTTCCGGTCACTCCCCGACACCCGGTCCAGTAACACGAGCCGAATATTCCGCTTATAGCGGTTTTCAAATTTATGTAGCCCGGAAATGAATTGTCATTCTGAGCGGGGCGAAGAATCCCCGCATTTAGCTCGCTACACGACGGTCTTTCCAGTTGGCAAAAACGCTCAGACATTCGCTTCCTGACCGAAATTGACCGCGTCTTCACTCACTTTGAAGCGCATGTGCGATAGTCTCTTAGAGACAAATGCCAGAGAAGATACAACCCGCCGAGAATTCTTCCTCAGCCGCCCCACGCCCCACGCGCAAGCCCGCTGGAACCCCGCGCAAGACGGTAGCGAAGAAGACAGCCGCGCGCAAGCCAGCCGCCAGAAAGACAGCCGTACCAGAAGATCGCTTCTTCGACCGCGATGAGTCCTGGTTGCGTTTTAATCAGCGCGTTCTGGAGGAGGCCGAGGATGTAAGCAATCCTCTGCTGGAGCGGACCAAGTTTCTCGCCATCACGGCCAGCAATCTGGATGAGTTCGTGGAGATTCGCGTGGCCAGCCTGCTCCAACGCATTGAGGACGGACTCGACCAGCCCAGTCGCCCCGACGAAAACGGCTTCACCCCGCAGCAGCATCTCGACCGTCTCAGTGCGATTCTGCATCGCTTCGTCGATGCGCAGTACGCCTGCTGGAACCGCCTTCTTCTGCCCGCTCTACGCAAGCACAAGATCCGCGTCCTGAGCTGGCGCGAACTGGATGACCGTGCCCGCGATTTTGCCCTCAGCTTCTACGAGACCGAGGTCGATCCGCTGTTGACTCCGGTCACCATCGACCCCTCGCATCCCTTCCCGCGCGTGTTGAACAAGGCTCTCTGCATTGCACTTCTGCTGCGCTCCAAGCGCAAGTCGAAGAGTTCGCCCAAGTCCACGCCAACGCTCGGCGTGGTCACCGTGCCGCGCGCTCTGCCGCGCCTGATCGCTCTGCCCTCGGACGAGGGACACCACGACTTCATCCTTTTGCACAAGCTCATCGAATCGCAGGTCGAGCGCATGTATCGCGGCTACGACGTACTATCGAGCACGGCCTTCCGCGTCACCCGCAACAGCAATCTCTACCTACAGGACGAAGAATCGCGCTCGGTGCTGGAGAGCGTTCGCGCCGAACTCTACAATCGGCGCAAGGGCGACGCCGTGCGTCTGGAGATCGAGTCCTCCGCCAAGCCGGAGATCGTCGAACGCCTGCGCATCAACTTCGAACTGGAGTCCTTGCAGGTCTTTCGTACCGACGGCCCGGTCAACCTTTCGCGCCTGATGAGTCTTCCCGGCAAGATTCTCCGGCCCGACCTGAAGTACCCGGAGTTCCACGGGCGGCACTACGCTCTGGCCGCGAAGTCGGCGAATCTCTTCGACGAACTGCGCGAGCGCGACATTCTGCTGCACCACCCCTTCGACTCCTACGCCACGGTCGAGCAGTTCATCGAGTCGGCTGCCGCAGACCCCGCCGTCATCTCCATGAAGCAGACGCTCTACCGCACCAGCGAAGACTCGCCGCTGTTCACCGCGCTCAGCGAGGCCGCACAATCCAAAGAGGTTACCGTCGTCGTTGAGCTGATGGCGCGCTTCGACGAGGCATCTAACATCCGCTGGGCGCGCGAACTGGAGGACGCAGGAGTCGGAGTCTTCCACGGCATCCTCGGCCTGAAGACGCACTGCAAGATGGCCCTGATGGTGCGCCGCGATCCCGACGGCGTCATCCGCCGCTACGCGCATCTGGGCACGGGAAACTACAACTCCGTCACCGCGCGCTTCTACACCGACATTAGCCTGCTGACGGCGCGGCCTGAGATCACCGCAGCGGTTCAGTCTGTCTTCCGCTACCTTACCGCCGAATCCGAGGCGGCGAGTTATGCGCCGCTGCTGGTTGCACCGTTGACCCTCGCCCCTGCGCTGCTGGCCCTCATCGCCCGCGAGACGGCGCACGCCAGGGCTGGCCGTCCAGCGGCGATCGTCGCCAAGATGAACGCCTTGCTTGACCGCCCCATCATCGATGCGCTCTACAAAGCCTCGCAGGCCGGAGTCGAGATCGACCTCATCGTGCGCGGCATGTGCGCCCTGCGCCCCGCAGTCAAGGGCCTTAGCGAGCGCATCCGCGTTCGATCCATTGTCGGACGCTTTCTCGAACACAGTCGCATCTTCAACTTCGCCAACGGAGGCCAGCCGGAGATCTTCTGCGGCAGCGCCGACTGGATGCCGCGCAACCTGTTCGAGCGCTCCGAGACGGTCTTTCCGGTCGAAGATCCAGCCCTCGCCACCCGCCTGCGCGACGAGATTCTAACTGCGTATCTGGCCGACAACACCAAGGCACGGCTCCTCCAGCCCGACGGCAGCTACATCCGCCCGCCGCACGAGGATCCCGCCTTCAACGCGCAGAATCACCTGATGAGCCTCAGTTCCGTGCATCCGGCATCGCGAACCTGATACCCTCTATTCAACGATGCCTCCCGTCCAGACTTTGAACCCGGCCTCTGAATCACGTCCCGATGCGGTGCCGGAGAATTTACTGCGTGTGGTTGCCATTGGCGGCGGCACTGGCCTCTCCACGCTGTTGCGCGGCCTCAAGAGATACGTCGCCGCGCCCACGACCTCTCGACGTGCCGCCGACAGTACCCTGCTCAACGCCAATCGCCACAAGGAATCGCGACCTCCAGCACTTCCCTGCCTCATCGGCGACCTCGCCGCCATCGTCACCGTCACCGACGACGGAGGCAGTTCTGGACGTCTGCGCGAGGACCTCAAGATGCTTCCTCCCGGCGACGTGCGCAACTGCATGGTCGCGCTCTCCGAGGACGAACTTCTGCTCACCAGCCTCTTCCAGCACCGCTTCAAGCACGGCGAGTTGGACGGCCACAGCTTCGGCAATCTCTTCCTTGCCGCACTCTCCGAGATCACCGGAGACTTCGCCCAAGCCGTGCAGATGTCCTCGCAGATTCTGGCCACGCGCGGGCGCATCTTTCCGGCGACCAACAGTAACGTCACCCTCTCGGCGCGCATGAAAGACGGCTCCGTCGTCGACGGCGAGACCAACATTACCGCCAGTCCGCACCGCATCGTCGAGCTGATGCTGGTTCCCGCCGACGCAAAACCGCTCCCCGCCGCGCTCACGGCCATCGCCAACGCCGACCTCATCACCCTCGGCCCCGGCTCGCTCTACACCTCGCTGGTCACAAATCTACTTGTTCGAGGAATTCCAGAGGCCATCGCCGCCTCGCGCGCCACTCGCGTCTACATTGGCAATCTGATGACGCAGGCCAACGAATCGCTCGGCCTCACCGCCTCGCAGCACATTGAGAAGATTCTGCAACATGCAGGCAAACAGATCTTCGACTACGCGCTGATCAACACCGCGCCCATCTCGCCCACGCTGCTGGAAAAGTACGCACGCGAAGGCCAGACCCCCATCGAACCTGACCTCGACCGCATCCGCGCGCTGGGTGTAGAACCCATCCCCGGCGACTTCGCACTGGAAGGCAACCTGCTCCGCCACGATCCCGACCGCGTCACTCAGGCCCTGCTAAAAATTGCACTGACGACCCGCCGCTGAATCAGACGAATCGGCCTACACGCAGGCGCAGCTAACTTAGCTCCACCAGAGCCGCGGGAGCGTCTACAGTCCGTTTCAACTGTCCGCAGGCGGCGTAGATGTCGCGTCCGCGCGGTCGTCGCGTGAAGGTCGGAATGCCGCCGTCGATCAGCATTCGATGGAAGATCGCAACGTCCGCCGCCGCAGGCTCGCGGTAGTCGATTCCCGGTCCGGGATTCCACACAATCAGATTCACCTTGGCCTTCATTCCGGCCAGCAGAGCCAGAACCTCGCGCGCGTGTACCGGTTGATCGTTCAACCCACCCAGCAGAACATACTCGAAGGTGACGTACTCGCGCTTGCCCAGCGGCAGAGAGCGCACCGCAGCCAGCAGCGCGGCAATATTCCACTTCCGCGTCACCGGCATGATCTGCTCGCGCACCGCGTCGTTGGATGCGTTCAGGCTCAGCGCCAGCCTCGGTCGCACCGCCTCCTCGCCAAAGCGGCGAATCGCCGGCTCAATGCCACTGGTCGAGACCGTCATCCGCGACTCGGGAATCCCCATCGCGCGCAGTACATGGACGCTCTGCATGAAGGCATCGTAGTTCAAAAATGGCTCTCCCATGCCCATAAACACCAGATTGATGCGCGAAGGCGTCTCCACGCCGCGCCCGCTGCCGATGCGCACTCGTTGCCGATTCAGCACCGCAGCCACCTGTCCGGCGATCTCTCCCGCCGTCAGATTGCGCCTCTGCCCCAGCCTCGCCGTCAGGCAGAACTGGCAGTTCACCGCGCAGCCAACCTGGCTGGAGATGCAGATCGTCGCGCGCTTGTAGCCATCGGCCTCAACCTCGCTGTCGTCCTCGGATTCATCCTGCTCGCCGCCATCGCCATCGGGCATCCACACCGTCTCGACGCTCTCGCCGTCGGCCATGCGCATCAGGTAGCGCTCGGTTCCGTCGATTGACTTCGCCGTCTGCGCAATCTCCGGCAGACCGACGCAGTATCCCTCTGCGGCAAGTTGTTGGCGCACTTCGACCGGCAGAGTGGTAATCTCCTCCAGAGACTGGACGCGCTGCTTGTACAGAGCCTCACCCAACTGCACGGCGCGATACTTCGCCAGCCCCAGCGCCCCCACCACCGCGCGCAACTCCTCCAGCGAAAGCCCAAACAGCGCCTTGGCGTCCGGAAGCGCTCCGTTGTGTGTCACAGGCATTTTATCATTTATATTGCTCGTCGACATAAACCAGATTCCTTCTATCCAGAGGCTAGTTTACGCTGTTACAGACCTCAAATTCGGTGCGACTTCTTCCCCCCCTGCAAGAGATAGCTTTCCGCACCGCACCAATATCCACTAAACTGCAATCAACGCGTTGCAAAGGAAGCGGTTGCCCTAAATCATGAACAAGACCATTCAGATAGCAGTTGTGGGGTCGGGGTATGTTGGTCTGGTTGCGGCGGTCTGTTTTGCCGAGATTGGCCACGATGTTGTCTGCGTCGATAACGACGAGCGCAAGGTTGCCGCACTCCAGTCCGGGGACACGCTGATCCACGAGAACCATCTTCCCGAGCTGTTGAATCGCTATCGCAACACCAAAATCCGCTTCACCACCGACCTCGGCGAGGCTACGCGCACCTCGGACGCGATCTTTATTGCCGTCGGAACCCCGCAGTCGGAGAACGGCGACGCCGATCTCTCCTACGTCGAAGCCGTCGCCTGCGAGATCGCTCGCTCCCTGACCAGCTACAAGGTTATCGTGGAGAAGTCCACCGTTCCGGTCTATACCAACAAGTGGATTCGCCGTGCCATTGAGCGCAACGGAGTCGCCCGTCACATCTTCGATGTGGTCTCGAATCCGGAGTTTCTGCGCGAAGGAACCGCCGTCTCCGACTTCCTGCATCCCGACCGCATCGTGGTTGGCGCAGACTCGGAGGCCGCCGCCGAACTGCTCGCCGCCATCTACGCGCCGCTCACCACGGGAGCCTACTATGCGCAACCGAACGCCATCCCCGGAGCCTGCACCACGACAACGCCGCCGCCGTTGCTCCAGACCTCCACCAAGTCGGCGGAGATCATCAAGCACGCCTCGAATGCGTTTCTCGCGCTGAAGATCTCGTTTATCAACGCCGTCAGCAACCTCTGCGAGGCCACCGACGCCAACATCGAGCAGGTCGCCCGCGGCATGGGTCTGGATAGCCGCATTGGCCCGCGCTTTCTGCGCCCCGGCATCGGCTACGGCGGCTCCTGCTTTCCCAAGGACGTCGCCGCCTTCCGCTCGGTCGCCGACGGCCTGGGCGTCGATTTCAGCCTGCTCACCGAGGTCGAGAAGATCAACGTAAGCCAGAAGAAACGCTTTCTGTCCAAGGTTCGCACCGCGCTGTGGACGCTGCGCGGCAAACGGCTCGCCGTTCTCGGCCTGGCCTTCAAGGGCGAGACCGACGACATCCGCGAGTCCCCCGCCATTGATTTGGTCGAGATGCTTCTGGCCGAGGGCAGCTCGATCACCGCCTACGATCCCGCAGCCATGAAGCGCGCGCAGGCCGAGCTGCCCGCCAGCCCGCAGCTTCGCTACGTCGAAGACTCCTACGCCGCAGCCAAAGACGCCGACGCGCTGTTGGTCCTCACCGACTGGCGCGAGTTCGCCACACTGGATCTTGAGCGGATCAACACCCTCATGCGCTACCCCATCGTCATCGATGGGCGCAACCTCTTCGACCCAAAAACCATGCAACAGCACGGCTTTACCTACCTCAGCATCGGTAGACCCGCCGTCAATCCCGCCCGCGAACTAGAATCTGCGGCCACAGTCAGCGTTTAGCTGGCAGTATTGGAAACCGAATTAATGACGTCTAAAAAGATTCTCATTGCCGGAGCCGCAGGCTTTCTCGGCTCTCATCTCACCGATGCGCTGCTTGGCAAAGGCCACGCCGTCCTCGGCGTCGACAACCTCGCCACGGGCAATCTCGCCAACCTCGCGCACCTTGCCGACGAGCCGCGCTTTACCTTCCTGAATCAGGACATCACCCAGCCCTTCGATCCCGGCCCGGTGGATTACGTCTTCAACTTTGCCTCTCCGGCAAGTCCCATCGACTACGCCCGCCTCGGCCCGGAGACGCTTCTGGTCGGTTCGGCGGGAACCATCAACATGCTCAACATCGCGCGCAAGTATAAAGCTGGCTTCCTGCACGCCTCCACCTCGGAGTGCTACGGCGATCCCGAGGTTCATCCGCAGGTCGAAACCTATTGGGGACGCGTCAATCCCATCGGCCCACGCTCGGTCTACGACGAGGCCAAGCGCTTCAGCGAGGCCGCCGTCACTGCCTGGAATCGCTACTACGACGTAGACACCCACCTCGTCCGCATCTTCAACACCTACGGCCCGCGCCTACAGGCCAACGACGGTCGCGTCATCTCCAATTTCATGATGCAGGCTCTAGCAGGCGAGCCGCTGACCATCTACGGCAACGGCCAGCAGACGCGCAGTTTTTGCTACGTCTCCGACCTGATCGAAGGCATCATTCGACTCGCTCACACCGACGAACATACTCCGGTCAACATCGGCAACCCATCTGAATTCACCATGCTGGAGTGCGCGCAGGAGGTTCTGGCCATCACCGGATCGAAGTCGAAGATCATTCATCACCCCCTGCCAGAGGACGACCCCACGCGTCGCCGCCCCGACATCACCAAAGCTCGCGCTCTGCTCAATTGGGAGCCGAGGGTTCCCCTCCGCGAGGGCCTCGAAAGATCTCTAGCCTACTTTCAGGCCTGTCTTGCCGCCAGATCGAAGTAGACTCTCCCAGCTTTTGCAGAGAAAGTCTCGGCGCTCACGCTAGGCCGAGAGATTGCCCGAGCGGCGCGCGGCTATGAACGACCGCACACACAGCGCCACATAGATCAGGCAGAGTGTCGCCATTGCAGACTGAGCCTCGACCGCTAACGGATGCGCCAGCGGAGCGCCATGCGCCTTCACCAACAGCGTGATCGCTCTCGGCCCCGAGCCAAGAAAACCCAGCAGACCCAACGTCACCGCAACATGCATCCACAGCATTCGCCGCTTGGCGTCTTCGGTGATCGCCAGCGCGCCGGAGAACATCAGCGCCAACCCGAACCACGTCGGGATCAGCGCCGTCCAATGCATATTTCCCGACGCCATAAATCCCCATACGCCAAGCACACTCAAAACCACTCCGAAACCGATGGTTATCTTTGCCATTGCGTGCCTCTCCTTTGAATAGCTTGAATTTGATGTGCCTGACGGAGCAGCCCAACTCGTTCAATTAGGCTGCGGCAGCGGATTTCATCGCCGCCAGAACCTCTGCGGGAGTCCACTCGTTGGTCGCGTACCAGGCTCGCAGCTTGCCATCTTTGCCGATCAGCGCGGTAGACATCGAGTGATTCAGCAGCC
>JARLFY010000015.1 GCA_031296325.1 Acidobacteriaceae bacterium
CCCGCGCCCTATCTGGCTCGCGCCCACTGGGTCGCCGCCGAGCGTTGGGACGTCTTCTCCGACGCCGAGTGGCACAGCGAATTGCGCGCTGCCTACGAGATCACCCTGGCCAAGATGCCGCCCAAGACGCGCAGGATTCTCGCCCTGCCCGTCGCCGAGCAGCGTCGCAAGGGCTGATTAGGAATATTTACCAATGGGGGAGAGTGTTGCAGCACGAACGGATGCGGGGATTCTTCGCTCCGCGCAGAATGACAAACGAATTTGGGGCACACCTTTGGGAGAACTGCTCTAAGTTATTCTCCTGCGGCGAGAATCCAGAGTCTGCGGACAAGCTACTTTGGCAGGCGCATCAGGCGCAGGTCGCGCGCCACCTCGCGGGAGAGGTCGAAGATCTTCGTCGATCGACCGACGCTGACCTCGTAGCCCTTTGGGGCGCATTTTTTTACTCGCAGACGCACCTCCGGCGCAATGCCGCAGGCCTCGATCAGTCGCAACGTATTGACGCTGCGATCCGAGAAGCTGTCGATCAGATACGCTCCCGCCTCCTCCACGTCGGAGAGCAGGATCAGATCGCGCGGCAGCCTCTCCGGCATCTTGCCGTCCATGGTCGGGATCAGGTGGCCGTGGGGATCGACTCTAGGGTCTCCCAGCTTGGCCGCGATCCGCTCCTCGAACCGTTCCGAGATGAAGTGTTCCAGCCGCTCCGCCTCCTCGTGAACCTCGTCGATGGGGTAGTCCAGCACCTCGTACAGAAACGTCTCGATCAGCCGATGATGGCGCACCACCTCCAGCGCGCGCCGCTTGCCCGAGGCCGACAGTTGCACCCCGCGATGCCGCTCGTACTTCACCAGCGAGACGGGTGCGGCGGCCAACTTCTGCAACATGTTCGTCACCGAGGCCGGAGCGACCAAAAGCCGCTCAGAGAGCGCCTTGATCGTTACCCGACACTCCGCAACTCCGCTGAGATACAGGATGGCCTTCAGGTAGTTATCCACCGACTCCGTGTTGTTTTTTGCCCGTTGACCCGCCGTCATTATTCCCTCTCCAGCCTCTCTTTCAGTTTGACCTATTTCGCGAATTTAGGTATACCTAATTCTTAGGTGAGGCTAAATTAGAAGTCTCGCCCGCAGTTCTGAATTGTTCGGCTGTCTCTCCGCCGAGCGCATCCGCAAGAACGCAACATCAGCCTGAATCCGACTTTGGAGCGCAATGCCCGATCCTCGTTCATCGCGAACCGAACCCACCGTCTCCACGGAGACGGCGGCGAACGCAGTCGGCACAACTCCGCTCCAGCCCCCCAGCGCGCCCAAAATAGGTTTCTTTTCAACTCTTAGTCGCCGCGAGATGTGGGGTTACTTCGGCCCAGCCTTCGTCGCCTCGGTCGCCTACATCGATCCGGGCAACTTCGCCACCAACATTCTGGGCGGAACGCAGTTTGGCTATCGCCTGCTCTGGGTTCTGCTCTGGTCGAACCTGATGGCGATGTTGATCCAGTACCTTGCCGCCAAGCTGGGCATCGTCACCGGCCTCACCCTGCCGCAAAACTGCCGCAAGCACTTCTCTCGCCCCACCACGCTCATTCTATGGATCGCCGCCGAGATCGCCGCCGTCGCCACCGATCTGGCTGAATTTCTGGGCGCGGCCATTGGCCTCGATCTTCTCTTCGGCCCTCTGCTCTACGCCCACGGCTTCTCGCCGAAGGAGGCGATGCTGGCCGCCGCGCTGGTCTCCACCGTCCTCGTCTTCCTGATTCTGGCGCTCGATCTCGCCGGCTTCCGCTGGCTGGAGCGCGGCATCATGGCCTTTGTCGCCATCGTCGGCGTCTCCTACGCCTTCGAGATCTTCCTCGTCCATCCAGACTGGAAGCTCGCCACGATCTACACTCTGATGCCCACGCTCGACCACTCCAGTTCGCAAAACTTCCACGACAGTCTCTACGCTGCGGTCGCCATGCTGGGGGCAACCGTCATGCCACACGTCATCTACCTCCACTCCGCGCTGGTGCAGCCTCGGTTGAAGGAGTTGACCGGCTCCGACATACCGGCCACCGAGACCATACAAGACCTCGAAGCGCACCATCGTTCGACCCAGATTCCTCGCCTCGCCATCCTCAGCCGCTTCCTGCGCTACGAGATGATCGACGTCTTCGTAGCGATGAATGGCGCATGGCTGATCAACTCCGCCATGATCCTGATGGCGGCGGTCGCCTTCGTCCACTCCAGCTACCTGCAACCCACCATCGAGCAGGCCTACCTGACCCTCGGCCCGCTCTTCGGACGTCTCGCCGCCACCGTCTTCGCCATCGCTCTGCTCTGCTCCGGCCTCTCGTCATCGACCGTCGGCGTCATGGCGGGTCAGGTCATCATCGAGGGCTTCCTCGACATCAAGTTCCCCATCTTTCTGCGCCGCGCCATCACCGTGATTCCGGCCATCGCCATCATCGCGACAGGACTCGACCCGCTGCGCATTCTGGTTTTCTCGCAGGTTATTCTCAGTTTCGCGCTGCCCTTCGCACTGATTCCACTGCTTCTTCTCACCAATCGCTTCGACGTGATGCGCAGCTTCTCCAGCGCGCTCCGCATGAAGATCGCCGGATGGGCCGCCGTCGCCGTCATCATCGCCCTGAACGTAGTCCTGCTCGGCCAACTCGCCTTTGGCCTGTAAAGATCCCGACGACGGTGTCATCCCGCCGCTTTTTTGTTGTCATTCCGCTGCGAAGCAGAGGAATCCGCTTTTGCCTTTTGGGGGGAGCAGTGGGCTTCAGTCCCCTGAATAAGCCATTTCGTTTCAATGAGCCTTAGCCCCGAGCCTTCTGCTCGTCATGCAAAAGCGGACGGGTGCCCCATCCATTGCAGCAACATTGCGATGGGTGGGATGAGTACAGATCGCACCACGAGTCGCTGTCTTTGCCTTTGTCGCGAAACCGCACAAATCCGTATTAAGTCTTTGTCGCCTTACTCGTTTCTTTACGGACGCGTGTCGGCGCTATACGACGAGGCGAGTTGCGGAATCTTTGGGGCGAAGTAGTTGTGATCCCACAGCGCACGGTAGAACTGGCCGGTCAACTCGGCGGCCTTGGGCCCGAAGGTCGGTCGTCCGCCTTCTAGGAAGATCACGGTAACGATGCGTCCGGTCGGAGTGTCGGCGTAGGAGGCAAACCAGCCGAAGCGAGTTCCGTCGTTGGAACAGGTTCCGGTCTTGCCCAGCACGGGGAACTCGTGGAAGTTGCTGCGCAGCGAGCGGGCGGTTCCGTAGTCGACCGCACCCTCCAGACCGTCGCGCATCTCCGGAATCAGCGGCGCGATGTCCAGAATGCGCTTGACCTTGGGCTCAAAGCTGGCAATCTCATCGGGCGTCTGCGGATGCTGCAAATAGTAGAGCGTACCGCCGTTTGCTATGGCCGAGACCAGCGCCCCCAACTGCAGCGGAGTCATCGAGATGCCCTCGCCGAACGAGCACATCCGCCCCACACCTCCCAGCCTTGCGGGAAGCTCCGTGTCGGGATAAACACCAAGCTGTTCGCCGGGGATGTTGTACCCAGCCAGTTCGCCCAGCCCAAACTGGTTGGCGTAGTACTTCACGCGCTCGAAGCCCATCATGCGGCCCAGCGTCTCAAAGTAGGGATTGATGGAGTGAGCCAGAGCTTGAGTCAGGTTGGTCTTGGTGTGTCCTCCCACGTTAACCATCGTGTCGCGCTTGATCAGCCCTTCGTCGAGCGCGGCCAGCGCTACCGACAGCTTGATCGTCGAACAGGGTTCGGCGCCGCTCGACAGCGCCAGCTTCTGGTTGACCATAGCGAGAATGCGTCCGCTCGATGGATCGATGGCCAACGCCGTTCCGTTCATATTGCCCAGCGCCTGAATCGCCGCATCGCGCACGATCGGGTCTTCTCCGGCGGGCGCATCGCCCAGCGTCTGATTGTCGTTGAAGGAGTTGGCATAGAAGCGCTCGCCTGTCTCGTGGCGTCCCGTCCACAGACTTCCAACGCGACCGCGACGGCCTGCGCGGGAGGCCCTGCCGTGTACGGTCGATCTACGGTCCCGTGCTCCAGCGACCGAGGATCTGCCCGCGCTGGCGGCTCGGCCCTTATGCGCCACAGACCTTGCCCCCGCCGCTCTCGGCGCAACTGCGCTGGCGTGCGCCCGTCTGGCGTAGGGAATCGCCGCGCAATCCAGCGAAACGCTCAGGACTGCGAGCAGTACGAGGATTATCGAGATGTGAGCGTTCCAGTGAAAAGTGCGTGTCATTTGCTCCATCTCCGAGGTGCGATTCGACCGTTTGACCTCAATGCATCGCCTGCACCGAGTTGTACCCGCCTTTGATGCATCTCTTCTGCCAAAGGGATCGGATCTCTGTTCTGGTTTGTGGCCTTCTCTGTCTATTATCTTCGACGTACGAAAACGGCAAACGTGAAGGCGCGATTCCGCTGCATTCCGACCGAAATCCTGACCTGATGTTTTTAGTCTGTCGTTCGTTGAAGTTACAGGTCGGGTTCTCAGTCTCTGAGTGAAATGTTTATCGGGAACACTCTGTGCGAAACATTATCCAACGCTTTGGGTTTGCAACTATAGTTATTCGGAGATGGAGTGTGCGTGGCTGAGAGAGTGTCCTGCACCATTGGTTTGTCAGGCGTTGGGTTCAGGCGTGAGTCGAGTCAGTCTGAGGCGAAATGAAAAAAATGTGGGTTACGGTTGCGGTGATGGTCACTCTGGTTAGCGGGTCGATACTCGCGCAGAAGCCTGCTGCGGCCAAAACTGCGGGGTTCGGCTCGGCTGGCAAGGTTGATCCGGTATATGAGAGTGCGGCGGCGGTGGTTCCGCAGAACCGGATTGACGAGCTGGTCTTTGCCCATTGGAAGCAGGCGGGAGTACAGCCTGCGCGACTTTGCTCGGACGCTGTCTTTGTGCGGCGAGCCTATTTGGATGTGATTGGGACGCTGCCGACGCAGGCGGAGACGCAGCGGTTTCTGGCAGACACGGCTCCGCAGAAGCGCAGTCGGCTGATTGACGAGTTGCTGGAGCGCGACGAGTTTGCCGACTACTGGGCGATGCGGTGGAGCGATACGCTGCGCATCAAGGCCGAGTTCCCCATCAATCTGTGGCCCAATGCGGCGCAGAGCTATCACCACTGGATTCGTGAGGCGCTGCATGAGGATATGCCCTACGATCAGTTTGCGCAGGCGATGCTGACGGCTAGCGGGAGCGACTTCCGCGAGGCTCCGGCGAACTTCTATCGCGCAATGCAGGACAAGAGTCCGAAGACGATTGCGCGCACTGTGGCGCTGACCTTTATGGGGACGCGCGCGGAGAACTGGCCGCCGGAGAAGCTCGACCAGATGGCCGTCTTCTTTGCGCATGTGGGCTACAAGCCGACGCGGGAGTGGAAGGAGGAGATCGTCTTTTTCGATCCGACGGGCGAGCAGGGCGGGGTGAAGCGAACTGCGGCGGAGTTGGCTGCGGTGAGCTTGCCGCTGAACGCCGTGTTGCCCGATGGGAAGAAGGTGCGGCTGGCGGAGGATCAGGATCCGCGCAAGGTCTTCGCCGACTGGCTGACGACGCCGGAGAATCCGTGGTTCAGCCGAGCGATTACGAATCGCGTCTGGTTCTGGTTGATGGGCCGCGGGCTGACGGCCGATCCCGATGAGACGGGGCCGGGAGCCAAGGTCGAGAACGCCGCGCTGCTGGACTATCTGCAACAGGAGCTGGTGCGCTCGCACTTCAATCTAAAGCAGATCTATCGGCTGATCCTGACCTCGGAGGCCTATCAGCTCTCGTCGATTCCGGTGGGCGATGGAGCGAAGAGTCGGGCAAATTTTGCCTCGTACGCGCCGCGACGGCTGGATGCGGAGGTGCTGATCGACGCGCTCTGCCAGGTGACGGGGACGAGCGAGGACTACTCCAGCGCGATTCCTGAGCCGTACACGTTTATGCCCGAGGGGACGCGGGCGATCAGCCTGCCCGATGGGAGTATTACCAGCTCGTTTCTGGAGTTGTTTGGCAAGCCAGCGCGCGATACTGGGCTGCAATCGGAGCGCAATAATAGCTTCAACGACGCGCAGAGGCTACATATGCTGAACTCCTCGCATGTGCAGAAGAAGATTCAGCAGGGGCCTGCGTTGCAGGATCTGGCGCGTGGTGCGAAGAACAACGACGATCTGGTGAATTTGCTCTATTTGACGGTTCTTTCGCGAAGCCCATCGAACGACGAACGCGCCACCGCCAAACAGAAGTTGCAGGGCGGAGGGCGGCGCGAGGCGGTGATGGATATGACTTGGGCCATGTTCAATAGCACGGAGTTTTTGTATCGGCACTAGATTTTTTTTGCATGGTAGACATTGTGGTGCGTGCAAAAGCGGATTCCTTCGCTTTGCTACGGAATGACAAACAAAAAGGCTAAGGAATGACAAACAGTTGGTCTATAGCGGTATTGGAGATGTTCAGGTTGACGAAGAAATAGGTCGGGCTCAGAAGATTGAAGTCAGAAGGGATGTTGCCATGACGGAAAAAGAGATCTATGGAACGGAACCGGCGGTTCGCTCGATGACGCGGCGGACCTTGATGCAGGGATCGTTTTTGACCGCAGCGGCGATGATGGCGCGAGGCTTCAGCCTGCCAGCGTGGGCGACGACGCCTGCGCCAATCGTGACGATGGGCAAGGCCAAGTCGGTGATCCAGATCTGGATGTGGGGCGGGCCAGCGCATCTGGATACCTTCGACCCGAAGCCGGAGGCGGGTTCGGACTACAGCGGGCCGCTCGACCATCCGATTGAGACCAACGTGAGTGGGATGCGGATCAGCGAACTGCTGCCTCTGCTGGCCAAGCAGGGCGACAAGTATTCGCTGATTCGCAGTATGACGCATGGACTCTACTCGCACGAGACAGCCTCCTACACGGTGCAGACAGGGCGGTTGAGCGGAGGGCACGACGTCTTCCCCAATGTGGGCGCGGTGGTGTCGCTGTTCAAGGGCTACAAGGCTGGGTACAAGGGGCTGATTCCCCCGTACATTGTGCTGACCGAGCCGCAGGGGCGATTCGCCGAAGAGGGCTTCATGGGCCAGCAGTACAAGCCTTTCGCGACTGGAGGCGATCCGAATCAGGCGCGCTTTGCGGTGGAGGGAGTGGTGGTTCCAGGAGTGACGGATCAGAGGCAGAAGGATCGCCGCGCTCTGCTGCATCAGATGGACTCGCTGGGCAATTCGCTGAAGGACGATCCGCAGGTGGCCGCGCTCAACACGACCGAGAGGCAGGCCTATGAGCTGATTCTGGGCGACGCGGGAAAGGTCTTCGACCTGTCGCAGGAGAAGGACGAACTGCGCGATCGCTATGGGAGGACGACCTTTGGGCAGTCGTGTCTGGCGGCGCGGCGGCTGGTGGAGAAGGGCGTTCCGTATGTGACGATCAACTACAACGCGGGCTGGGACACGCATAAACAGAACTTTCAGACGATGCGGCGCAGACTCCCAGAGATGGACAAGGGGTTGTCGACGCTGTTGCAGGATCTGTCGGATCGCGGATTGCTGGAGAGTACGGTGGTGTGGTGGTGCGGCGAGTTTGGACGCACCCCGAAGGTAGCCTGGGAAGCTCCGTGGAACGGCGGTCGCGGACACTGGGGATCAGTCTTCAGCGCGATGGTTGCGGGAGGAGGATTTCAGGGCGGGCACGTCGTCGGCTCGTCGGATGCACGCGGCGAAGAGGTGAAGGACAGGCCGGTCTATCCGCTGGACCTGATCGGAAGCATCTATCGCCAGATGGGGATTCCGGCGGATGCGCGGCTGCCCCACCCGGAGGGGCTCGACGTGACGACGATTCCATCGAAGGCGGAGGGGCTGCCGATGGCAGGGCTTCTGAAGGAGCTGGTGTGATGCGAGCCGGACTGATGCGTTGCAGTGCGATGCGGGCGGGGAGGCGAGACGTCGCGGGACTGTCGGCGTTGCGCGGGCTGACTGTGTGCGGGCTGGCGATACTTGCTGGGCTTGCTCCGTCGGCGTGGGGGCAGCAGAATGCGCCGCACATTGGCTATGTCTATCCGGCGGGCGGGCAACAGGAATCGAGCTTCGAGGCGGTTGTTGGCGGGCAGTTTCTGAACAGCGTGAAGGGTGCGATGATCTCTGGCGACGGAGTGCGCGTCATGGTTCTGGAGAGCGTCAAACCGCTGCAGCAACAGCAGGTCAGTGCTTGGCGGGATCGGCTGAAGGAGTTGAATGAAAAACGACGGCTGGCTCTCGGAGGCAAGCCTGGTGCGGCGGCGAATGGCGCGAATCCTGCTTCAAACGCTCTAGCGACTGCGAATACCTCTGCGACTGCTTCCGCGTCGAATACTCCAGCAACGACAGTGGTTTCCGTTACGGATAATGCTTCCGCGACTGCGGGGAATGCGCTGGCGGGCGGCTCGGCTCCTGCTACAGCCGCTGCTCCCGCTTCATCTGCCGTGCCTGCGAATGGAACTGCGTCCGTGGCTAACACTGCACCGGTGGTCTGGACCGCCGCCGACCAGCACGAGGCCAACGAGATTCGCCTGATGCTGGCGCAGTATCAGAAGCGTACGCAGAATCCGGCGATCGGCGAGAAGGTGCGCTTGCAGATCACTGTCGAACACAGTGCGGCTGCGGGCAAGCGCGAGTTGCGGCTGGTGACTGCGAACGGAGCGACCAATCCAATCTACTTCTACGTCGGACGCCTGCCGGAGTGGAGAAAGCTGCCCGCAGGCACGGTCACTGAAGCAGAGATCAACGAGCAGGGCGATCTGCGGCGAAACTCGAATAATCCCTTGCCCACGCCAGTCGTGGACGTGACAACGCCGCTGATCGTAAACGGACAGGTGGCGGCGGGAGGGGTGGATCAGTATCGCTTCGCCGCGCACAAGGGAGAGCGGTTGGTAATTGCAGCCAGCGCGCGCGAGTTGATTCCGTACATCGCCGACGCGGTTCCGGGATGGTTTCAGGCCTCGTTGACGCTCTACGACGCGAACGGTAAGGAGTTGAAGTACGCCGATCACTATGGATTTCATCCCGACCCGGTGCTTCTCTACGAGATTCCGGCGGATGGAATGTATACCGTAGCGATTCACGACTCGATCTATCGCGGGCGGGAGGACTTTGTCTATCGCATGATGCTGGGCGAGGTTTCCTTTGTGACCGCGATGTTCCCGTTGGGCGGATATGCCGGAGACAAGACCAAGGTGGAGTTTGCGGGATGGAATCTGCCGCAGACGCACTTGACCGAGCACTCCGGTGAGAAGCAGAAGAGTGTGCAGACGCTCTCGGTAGGCGAGGAGGAGTTCAATGCGCGACCCTTCGCCTTCGACACCCTTCCGGAGATGACGGTGAAGGGCAACATCCAGACGCGGGAGAAGGCGCAGAGGCTGGTATTGCCGGTCATCGTGAATGGACGGGTGAGCCAGCCGGACGAGGAGGAGTTCTTCCAGTTCAAGGGGCGCGCTGGACAACAGATTGAGGCAGAGGTGATGGCGCGCAGGCTGGATTCGCCGCTCGACTCGGTGCTGACGCTGACCGACGCCAACGGCAAGGTGCTGGCGGCCAACGACGACTTCTACGACGAGAGCGAAGGGCTGATTACGGATCATGCCGACTCGCGGATTCTGTACAAACTGCCCGCCGATGGAACCTACTTTCTGCGGTTGAACGATAGTCAAGGCAACGGTGGGCCGGAGTTCGCCTATCGGCTACAGGTCAGTCCCGCCGAGCCGGACTTCGAGCTGCGAATTACTCCGTCGAACATCGATGCGCGTGCAGGGACGGTGGTGCCGATTACGGTTCACGCACTGCGGTTGGGGGGCTTCGACGGCGACATCGTGCTGCGCCTGAAGGACGCTCCGCAGGGATTTCAGCTGGGCGGCGAGGTGATCCCCGGCAACCAGTCGGAGATCCAGATGACGCTGAATATGCCGGAGCTGGGAGGCAACCGCACCAGCCACCTGACGCTGGTGGGCGAGGCTACGATCGCGGGCAAGCTGGTGCAGCGGACGAGCGTTCCAGCAGACGACTGGGAGCAGGCCTTCTTCTTTCATCATCTGGTGGAGACCAGCGAGATGCTGGTCACCGTGAACGGCCAGCAAAAGAGGCCGCCGTGGATGGGAGCGCATTGGGATCGTCCGCTGGAGATGGGGAAGGGAAGGCCAGCGGTGCTGAAGTTCAACCTATTGCTGCCGCCGACCGCGCCGCCAAAGTTTGCCCTGAGCGATGCTCCAGAGGGAATCGCGGTCGATCATGTGGAGTCGATGAATGGAGGATTTGCAGTCTATGTAACGGCGGATAAGGCGAAGGCTGGACTGCGGGGGAACCTGATCCTGTCGATGATTACGGATCGACCCAACCCACAGGCCAAGGGGAAGGTGAATACGCTGACGGTACAACTTCCTGCGATTCCGTTTGTCGTCCCGGCGGTGCAGCCTACAGCGAATACGACGCCGCAATGAAGCGTTTTGCAGTAAGGGGTAGATCCATTTTTATGCAGTAATAACAGTTTTTGCGTAATAACAACCAAGGGAGATAGAGTAATGCCGACTAATACCGAAACACCGAGAGAGACGCACACGCCGATTGCACGGACCGCCATCACCAACCTGAAGGTTCTGGACGAGGCGCCCGACTATGGCAGCGCCTTCTCGCGCGGGCTGCGACTGGAGTTCAACGGGGTAACGATGCTGATGATCTCGGGCACGGCCAGCATCGATGAGCATGGCAATTCGGTTCATATTGGCGACTTCTGCGCGCAACTGCGGCGCACCTTCGACAACATTACCGCGCTGCTCGAAGCAGAGGGATCTACCTGGAAGGATATCGTGCGGACACGCTGCTTTCTGCGCGACATCGATCGCGACTATGCGGACTTCAATCGGGTCCGCAATGAGTTCTTTCACGAGCAGGGGTTGAATCCGTATCCTGCGTCGACCGGAGTGCAGGCGAAGCTCTGTCGGCCTGAGCTGCTGGTGGAGATCGAAGCCATGGCGATGTTTCATACAAAGACGGGTGAGTAGAAGGTAGAAGATCGAGGGCTGAGCGCGCATACTTAGGATGGCGCTTAGCTACATTTCTGTATGCCATAGAAATAAATGCGGTTAGTGTGGGTAACCTGAGGTTCAATACTGCTCTGTGTCATTCTTGGAGTGGAGTATCTCTTGATAAATTTTAGAAAAATAGCACAATGCACAGGTTCTCCACAGCTCTGGGTTGCGTGACAGGAGTGTTACTGATACTCTTTGGAAGTTGCAAGGGAACGAGCGGTTGGTTAAATGCTCCAAACGAGCAAGTAGCAAGAGTTACAGCTTGCAAAGAGTAAGAAAGTTTGATACTCTTGAAAAGTTGCAAACAGCAAGACGGACGTAAACACTGGGCCGGGCTGATAGCAATAAAGCAAGTCGCTTGCAAGGGGTAAGAAAGTCTGATACTCTTAGTAAGTTGCAAACAGTAGAACGAACGGCGGTACGGTTCGAGGTTGTAGGCAGTAAAGCGTAGAGCTTGCAAAGAGTGTGAATGTTTGATACACTTAGAAAGCTGCAAGTGAACGGTTGGAAGCAGCAACCGAGAAGTAAGAAACATAGCTTCGCACCTCGGCTATATTGGGCGGCTTAATTGACTGCCTGCCAAGGGTACGACGGAGCGCAGTCCAAGCGTTTGATCGGTTACGACCAGAACACAAGGTCGACCGGCATCCAAACCCAAGCCACTGCAGTTGAGAGAAAGTTTAGGAGCTAAGTGCTCCGCGCCCGCTTGTCGGACGTCTGGATATTTTGATTTATTGTGCTGTGTGAATCTGTTCTGAGTTTGCTTGGCGGATAACGCTAAGATGAGCTTTCGGGTCGAGCGTCAAACTTTGAAAAAAGTTTGGCTACGGGCTTGACAAGCGAGCGAAACTTCGATATTCTTAGAAAGTTCGCGCAAAACGTCATTCGCTACCGAGTGGCTCTCGAAAGTCCGGTTGAATACGCTGTAAGTTCAACGAGGATAAGAACTAATATGCCGAGAGCTGATTACCGGAGAGCGTCAATTGTATAGACGGTTCACATAGCGCCTCAAGTTCGAGGACACATATTCGACTTCGGTTGAATTGGTCCTTGATCCAAAGCTGCCCGCTCAGGCGGAAGCAGTTCGGATCTTTGACAACATAGTTGAACGTGCCAGTCGTGAGATGATGCAGAATTTGGTTTAGTCATTCTCACTAGTTATAAACCTTCAGCTCTTTCGAGCAGCTGGAGGCGCTCGATCCACCCCGACCCCTGTCGCTGTGGTGGCGAGCAAACCAAGATTAAACGAGAGTTTGATCCTGGCTCAGAATCAACGCTGGCGGCGTGCCTAACACATGCAAGTCGCACGAGAAAGGGTAGCAATACCTGAGTAAAGTGGCGCACGGGTGAGTAACACGTGAATGATCTACCTCCGAGTGGGGAATAACTAAGAGAAATCTTGGCTAATACCGCATAATACCCACGGGTCAAAGCAGCAATGCGCTTGGAGAGGAGTTCGCGGCAGATTAGCTAGTTGGCGGGGTAATGGCCCACCAAGGCGATGATCTGTATCCGGCCTGAGAGGGCGCACGGACACACTGGAACTGAAACACGGTCCAGACTCCTACGGGAGGCAGCAGTGGGGAATTTTGCGCAATGGGGGAAACCCTGACGCAGCAACGCCGCGTGGAGGATGAAGCCCCTTGGGGTGTAAACTCCTTTCGATCGGGAAGATAATGACGGTACCGATATAAGAAGCCCCGGCTAACTTCGTGCCAGCAGCCGCGGTAATACGAGGGGGGCAAGCGTTGTTCGGAATTATTGGGCGTAAAGGGTGCGTAGGCGGTTTGACAAGTCTTGTGTGAAATCTATGGGCTCAACCCATAGTCTGCACAGGAAACTGTCGGGCTTGAGTATGGGAGAGGTGAGTGGAATTTCCGGTGTAGCGGTGAAATGCGTAGATATCGGAAGGAACACCTGTGGCGAAAGCGGCTCACTGGACCATTACTGACGCTGAGGCACGAAAGCTAGGGGAGCAAACAGGATTAGATACCCTGGTAGTCCTAGCCCTAAACGATGATTGCTTGATGTGGCAGGTACCCAATCCTGCCGTGTCGAAGCTAACGCGATAAGCAATCCGCCTGGGGAGTACGGTCGCAAGGCTGAAACTCAAAGGAATTGACGGGGGCCCGCACAAGCGGTGGAGCATGTGGTTTAATTCGACGCAACGCGAAGAACCTTACCTGGGCTCGAAATGTTATGGACCGGAGTAGAAATATTCCTTTCCCGCAAGGGACCGTAATATAGGTGCTGCATGGCTGTCGTCAGCTCGTGTCGTGAGATGTTGGGTTAAGTCCCGCAACGAGCGCAACCCTTACTTCCAGTTGCCATCATTAAGTTGGGCACTCTGGCAGAACCGCCTCGGATAACGGGGAGGAAGGTGGGGATGACGTCAAGTCCTCATGGCCTTTATGTCCAGGGCTACACACGTGCTACAATGGCCGGTACAAACCGTCGCAAACCCGTGAGGGGGAGCTAATCGGAAAAAGCCGTCCTCAGTTCGGATCGCAGTCTGCAACTCGACTGCGTGAAGCTGGAATCGCTAGTAATCGTGGATCAGAATGCCACGGTGAATACGTTCCCGGGCCTTGTACACACCGCCCGTCACATCACGAAAGTGGGTTGCACTAGAAGTCGGTGCGCTAACCGCAAGGAAGCAGCCGCCCAAGGTGTAATTCATGATTGGGGTGAAGTCGTAACAAGGTAGCCGTAGGAGAACCTGCGGCTGGATCACCTCCTTTCTAAGAGAGATCGTTTCGGATCCACTGTTCGCCCTGCGATTGCAGGCAGCTTGGCTAAAGCTGAGAACGCTGAATCCGAACACCTTCCAAGCAAGTCAATTCGGTCTTGGCCGAAGCGAGGCGTGCGGAAGAGCTTGAACTCAATCTTCTCTTGATCGCTATACATCGATAACGATGGTCAGAAGCGGCTTAGCCGTTTCGCATGTTCAACTGTGTCCTCGAAACCTTTTCGAGATCTTGTGTGTCGGCGTCCTTCGGGACGCAGGCATCGAGACAGCAGCCTTCTGGCTGTGGCAGCCGGCAACAAGGCCGGGCCTGTAGCTCAGTTGGCTAGAGCGCACCCCTGATAAGGGTGAGGTCGGTAGTTCGAGTCTACCCAGGCCCACCATATCCGGCACGGCCACGTTATAATGGCTGCG
>JARLFY010000016.1 GCA_031296325.1 Acidobacteriaceae bacterium
ACGGTATGGAACTGAACCTCGCCGGACTCGCGGTAGCCGGTCTCGATAGCATCTACGATGCGGGCGCGTGTGTCAGGGGCAAGCGAGAGCCGGTCGATGAGGACGAAGATCGGCTGGTCGAAATCGAGTTCGAGAAGAGACTCAGGGGTGGAGAACTCGACGATCTTGCCGGGCTGGGCAGGTTGCCCGGACTGCGACTCAATCTGCTGGTAGAGGCGGTTGTAGCCACGGCGACGAAGCTCGGCGAGGCGATCTTTCAGCGTGTCGGTGACCGAGGCCAAACCAATTACGGAGGAGACGGCCTTCGCGGATTTCTTCGACGCAGATTTCTTGACGGGCTTGGGTGGTTCGGGTGCGGCCTCAATGGTGGAGGGCTGTAGCGGCTCGAACTTGATCTCGGCGCGATTGATGGGGAAGAGGGCATAGGCGCGCGTTCCCTCGGGCAGAGCGAGCAAGGCGGCGACGATCTCGTCGACCGTGTCGTGACGAACGATGCCGCCGCAGTGCAGGCAGGTGACGGTGCCGCAACGCGCGTAGAGCAGGCGGAGGTAATCGTAGATCTCGGTGGCCGTAGCGACGGTCGAGCGCGGGTTGCGGGTGGAGTTCTTCTGTTTGATGGCGATGGCCGGGGCAAGTCCATCCATGAAGTCCACGTCGGGCTTCTCGATGCGCTCCAGAAACTGGCGCGCGTAGGCGGAGAGCGACTCGACGTAGCGACGCTGCCCCTCAGCGTAGATGGTGTCGAAGGCCAGAGAGGACTTGCCCGAGCCGCTGACGCCGGTGACGACGGTGAGCGCATTGTGCGGAATGTCCACGTCGATGGACTTGAGGTTGTGGGTGCGCGCGCCACGCAGAATGATGTGGTCGTTCGCGCTGATAGCGTTCGCCTTGATGTCGTTGGGCTTAACGACGAGGGGCGCAACTCGCTCGTCCGGCTTGACGTTGTTCGCGTCGATAATTTGCGGGATCATGGCCACTCTCTATTGTCGAACAAATAGGGCCGCTCGTCCATCGCAAGCATTTTCAGCTATTTATATAGCTGCTTTTCCAAGTATCTGGTTCGTTGCAGGATAGGTTGGTTTTCAACAACAAGAGAGGCTCGAATGCTTGTTAGCTTTCGAGCCTCTCTTGTTGTTCGGCGAATGGAGTCCACGACTTCTTCACTACGCTCTGCGAAGAACAGATCGCTAGAGGCTAGGAGAAGCTGGGGTCGCGGGTGCTGGGGCTGCGACTGCCGGAACCGCAACCGCTGGAACCGCTGCGGGTGGGATTACACGGAGGGCCATACGGGGGAAGCTGAAGCTGCCGGCTGTGTCGTCGATGACGTTGATCTGGCAGACGTAGGTTCCCGGCTTCAGTCCGGCAAGAGGAACGTCGAACTGGAAGGCTACGGCGTCTCGTTCCGGAATGTTGATGGCGGTGGCGACGACCTGCGGCGTCTCGTAGACCTTCACGCCGCCCAGCAGGAACTCAATGCTGGTGAGAACGCGCACCGGCGTTCCCTCCTTCTTCGACTGAGCGGGTTGCGCGGCTGCGTCCTTATCCTTGGTCGGGCTATAGACCTCGTACAGGAAGTTCAGGTGCTGATCCTGCCGGAAGACGTGGGGAACGTTCGGCACCCACTCCTGTCCGTCGCGCACCAGCGGGTCGATCACCTTCTTGGCGGTGTTCGGCTTGCTCTGGCTGGACATGACGATGGAGCTGAGCTTGAGCGGAGTCTTCTTCATGTCTGGAACCTGAATGTCGGCTTCGAAGCTGCCCATATTGCCGGACTGATTCTCGCGCACGACGAACTTCAGGTGATACTTGCCCGGAGCCAGCGTGAATCCGGTGGAGTACTGCACATTCTTCTTCTGCACCTGTAGATTGGCGTCGACGGCGAGGTTGACGGTCTGACGCACCTGACCGACAGCGATTCCGGCGGAGTTCTTGACCTCGCCCAGAATGTCGATGGTGGCCTTGTCTTTGTCCTTGACCGTGACAGCGTTAATCTGCGAGCCGGGAATGACCAGCGAGACAGGGATGTAGAACTTTCCGTCGGCCAGACGGAAGTAGAGCGCCTGTAGGTAGACGGAGACGTCGGTGGCGGGAATCTGGCTGCGCATCTGCTCGGTCAGGGCCAACTCGCGATCTTCGGTCTTGGCATGCTGGAAGTCTGCGGGGGCGTAGTAGCCGGGGCGATACTCCAGCGTGGCGTCGGGGTGGTTGAGCAGCTTGACGGTGAGATGGCGGAAGGTTCCGTCGTGCTTCGCATTGGTGGAGTGGTAGCCGAGGATGTAGTAGGCCTCGGAGTCTCGTTGCACCTGAGTGAAGGCTGGGCCAAAGTCGTTGGAATCGACGAAGAGCTTGCCCCCAGTGTCGCTGGCGAGGGTTCCCAGCGTCTCCTGTGAGCTGAAGTTGGAGTCCAACTGGCTCTGCATGGCGGCTCCGCTGTAGGCTCCAGTGCCGCGCTTGCTGCCCTGATTGGCGTCGCCGACGACGTTCAGAGCCTGTAGGCCGCGCGTGTCTACGGCGTAGAGGGCGGTGTCGGACTTGACGCACTCGTTGGTGGCGGAGCGCAAACTGGCCTGATTCTCAATGCCCTGCTTGGTGAGGCCGCCGGAGAAGTACAACATGCTCTTCTTCTGCTCCACCTTCTCGATGGACTTGCAGATGGTGCGAATGGCGTAGAGCTGGCGATCGGTGTTCAGCGCGTTGAACTCGCTGTCGTCGGCGACAAAGCTGGTGGAGTCGTCGGAGGTGCTGTCGGTTCCGCCGCCCTCGCTGCCAGCGACGTAGCCATTGCTGGCTGTGGGATCGAGCTGGCTGATGGCATTCAGCAACGTGGGCTTATCTGTAGTGAAGTCCTGATTCATGCTGAGGCTGGAGACCAAACTGACGACGGAGACCATGTCGGCTGGAGCCATCTGCTTGTTGACGTAGTCTTTGGCCGAATCGACGGCGCGAGTGATGTCCTCCGGCTGCATACTGCTGAGGTCGAAGAAGAGGACGATCAGGCGGCGATCCTTCAACTCCTCCGGCTTGGCGGCGAAGTCGTTGCTGATGAGGTCGGCGATGGTCTTCTTCTTCGTGGCGCTGACGCCGGAGACGGTGTTTCTTTCGGCCAACTGCACGGCCTCATCGACATTCTGATAGTCGAAGCTGATGAGGTGTTGCGGCTTCTTGTCCTCGAAGATGGTGAAGTCGGATTCCTTGAGACCTTTGATGACCGCGCCAGTCTTCTTGTCGCGTACGACGACGTTGGTCAGCACAGTCTCGGAGCTAACCTTGAACGTCGCCACCTGCGGCTGCTGGGCTACGGCTGCCACTGGTGTGCCCACAGGGGAAGCCATCATGGCTGCTACTAAGATCGCCGCTGTAAATTGACGCATTTGTTACTCCTCCGAAACGGGGTAAATCGAATTAATATTCTGCCGATTGATTCGGCGATTCATTGGCCGCAGAAGTTAGAAGCGGAAGTTTGCGTTGTAGGTGAAGGAGCGCATTCCTGCGGCGCCAGTCACCTGCCCAAAGCCCGCCTGATTGATCTGGGTATTTACCGAAGAGTAGCGCGCAGTGTTCAGAGGATTGTTCATATTGATACGGGCCTCGAAGCTGCGTGTTCCGCCGAAGGAGACGTTACGCGAGAGTGAGGTGTTGAGCGAGATGCTATCCGGCAGCACAATGGAGTTGCGCGATGCGTTGCCGTAGGTTCCGGCGGCTGGAGCGGAGAAGGCGGCGGTATTGAACCACTCGGTGAGGGTGCGCGGCCCCTTGATCGCCTGGCCCGCAACGCGGTTCGGACGCAGGGAGTTGCCCGCTCCCGCAGCCGTCTCAGCCGGGGTTCCCGAGTACTGCGGCGTGGCAAAGGCTCCCGAGGCGAAGGTGAAGCTGCCCGAGATGGAGTAGCCGTCAAAGATCTGCGCCAGAGCGCCGCCCTTATTCAGGAAGGCGCGGTTGGGGCCGAAGGGTGGTTCGAGAATAAAGTTGCCTCGCAGCGTATTGCGAACGACGAAGCTGGAGTTGCTCTCTTCGGCGCCCAGATTCTGGTCATCCTGCGCGATGGAGCTGCCGCTGCCGCCGACCGAGGTCGCGTCGTCGATGGAGTGAGCCAGCGTGTAGGTTGCACCCAGCGAGACACCCTTGTGCATGCGCTCGCGCAGGTTGACCGAGAAGATGTTGGCGCGCTGGTAACCGAGCGAGTCTTCGTATTTGAACTGACCCGCCTTTGGAGTGAGAACGCCGGAGGCGGTGCGGTTGGGCGCACGGATGATGTCCTGATTGATGGCGTAGCTTCCGGTGTAGTCGAGGTTCAGAACGATGCCCTGAGCGAAGGTGCGCTGAACGCCCATATTGTAGGCCTGCACCATGCCCAGCTTGTACTTCGGATTGACTCCGAAGTTGCTCTGCGTACTCTGGGTGGAGCAGCCAAAGCCATTCGTCAGCGTCATCGCTGTTCCCGTTTGCGAGGAAACCTGCGACGGCAACAGGCAGGTCGTCGCGCTGCTAGGCGTAGTGAGGGTGTTGGTCTGCGTGACGGCGAAGGGCTGCTGGAAGCTCATCAGCGAGGCAAAGCGCGAGTACTGCCCGGTGTTGTAGTTGATGCCGTAGCTGGAGCGGACAACCGTATTCTTCGTCCACTTGAACTTTGGCGACCAGGCCACGGCCACGCGCGGGGAGTACATCGACCGATCCGGCTTTACCAACGTGGGAGGAGATCCTGCCTGTTGGCATCCAGCGAACAGAGCCGGGCAGACGTTGTTGATCGCGAGGGTCGAGCCGCTTCCGGTCATGTTGAGATTGACCAGGTGATAGTTGTTCTCCGAGTAGGGCGAGAAGTACTCCCAGCGCAGACCGTAGTTGAAGGTGAGGTTGGCCCGCGCGCGCCAATCGTCCTGCGCATACCAGTCCCACGAGTTGCCGCGCAGATAGATTTTGCTGTGTCCGGCGGTGATCGAGGTCTGCTGCGGCTGCCCGATCAGAAAGTCGGCGACGGCCGATCCGCTGGCTGTAGCAAAGTTGCAGGTTGGATTCGTTGGATCGCTATTCAGTACGCAGGTCTGCTGCTTCGGATCCTCGGTGGCGTAACCCGTGAAGCTGAACGATCCAAGCGGGGAGGCTCCCCCGATGGAGTCGCTGTGGATGCGATGGAAGTCGAAGCCGTAGCGCATGTTGTGCTTCTTGCGGCTATAACTGACGAAGTCGGAGAAGCTGATGGTCTGGTTGATCGAGTCGCTGGGAGTTTTGCTTTCGCTCAAACCGCTGAGGCCGGTCATACCAACCGACGGGACGCCGAAGTAGAAGGGATTGGAATAGATGGTGGAGTCGCCGACGTTGATGCCTGCGTCCTGCGCGGGATTGTCGGATCCATTGGTGAAGTAGTTTGAACTCAGGTTGCGCGAGCGGTTCCAGCCCAGCGTGGCGGAGTTGTTGATGCGTCCGTAGCCCACGGTGTAGGAGCTGGTAAGGTTGTAGCCATTGCCCACGGTCGTTCCGCCGAGCGCGGGAGAGAAGCTGGAGCTGGAGCTTGCGTTGTGCGAGTAGGAAAAACTCTCGGCAATGCTCTGCCGCAGAGTGGGAGCGACGTTGCGATTCTGTCCGCCACCCTGCCCTCGCCCGCCTGCACCACGCTGACCACGCGTCGGCGCCGCACCGAAGCTGCGGTTGTAGCGCAGCGAGGCCTGCGCAGAGTGCGAACTGCCGGGAAAGTTCGCCTGATAGTTATCCTGCAAGGCGTTTGGCGTGATGTTCGGCAGCGGATAGTAGGCGAGCAGCTTTTGCGCCGCAAGCGCACTGGCGGAGGCGGTCGTGCCGCTTAGCTCGGAGTAGGGAATGCAGGCCGTCGGGTTGGGATCGATCGCGGAGAGAGCAGGATTACAGCCGGATGCGGTATAGGCATGTCCCGTATTTGGATCGTAGACCGTGCCGTTGACCACCGTTCCAATCTGGTAGGCAGGCGTAAGATCGCCCAGCCGCTGCGCCAGAGTCGGCACTGTGTATTGCGCCGTGGAGGGCGAGGAGCTGTGCGACTCCGAAACGCTGAGGAAGACGAACTGCTTGGTGTTGGCCTTGAGCAAGCCGGGGATATACGGTGTGCCGGAGAAGCTGGCAGTCAGCGAGTTCTGCTGCGAGTCCGCCTTCGGTGCGTCCGTTCCGGTGTACGAACGACGGTTTGCATTGAGTGCGCTGTTGTTTCCCGAGTAGCCAAAGGAGCCGTGCCACGCGTTCGGATTCTGCCCGCGAAATCCTCCGCCAAAGCCGTTGAATCCTCCGCCGCCGCGTCCTCCGCCACCACCAAATCCTCCGCCCGGACCGCCCCCCCCCGGACCGCCACCGCCGGGTCCGCCGCCCGGACCACCGGGGCCGAAGGTTCCAGTCTGCATGACGCTGCTCAGCGAGCTGGCGATGTCTCCATTGGTAAAGCCGTTGCGCTGCATGTCCTGAATGCGTCCGCGCAGATCGTCCTCGCTGAATCCAGCGAGTCCGTTGGTCTGGCCCTGCTGGCCGGTCACGGCGATCGACTCGGTCGCGGTGGTATCGCTGGAGGTTGTGGCGAGCGAGGGAAGCTGCGCCCCGGTATTGCCCTCTCCCGCGCTGGCGTCGGTCACATCCGTACTCTCGTTGCTCTGCACGGTCAGCGACTGGGTTCCGCGCCCAACCCGAGCGACGGAGCTGGAGGCGGTTCTGCCAGCGACCTGCGTGCTCGCACCTGCGGTCGTCGTACTTGTATCCGTCGCGGTCGTGGCGACACGCGAGGCCAGATCCATCTTGAACTCGGCAGTCTGCGCGGGCAGGCCCCCGTTCTCGCTGGAGGCGTTGATGAGAAGCTCCTGCGTCACCGAGGCAAAGCCGGTCAGCTCAGTCTTGACGACGTAGCGCCCGTTGCGCGGCACGGCCATCTGAAAGGCGCCGTCAATATCGGTGGTGGTTGCATACTTTTTGCCGGTCAGCGTGTTGGTCGCGGTGACGGAGACCCCGGGCAGGGGAACTACGCCAGCTTTGACGGTGCCCTTGATCGTTCCACCCTGCGCGACTGCGATGACGGCCGGAGACGGTACAGAAGCCACTGGTTGCGCCGCAGGATCGCTGCCCTGTGCCAGAACGGTTGCCACCAGACCCGTGGAGCCGACCATCATGGCCGCGCCCATTGCTACAACTGCAAACTGCTGTATCCGACTAATTCGACGCACAAACACACTCCTGAAACAGAATCAAAACTGAACTGCGATCTGAGAGAACTCCATCAGTCCCGCAGGACGACCCTGGAGCCTTATCTACTACCTAAGACTAAACTTACTAGCATTATTCCGGTTGCATGTGGGATTACGGGTTGTCATTCCACAGCTTCTTATTTGCATTCCGCAGTTCTTGTTTGTCATTCCGCAGCGAAGCGGAGGAATCTGCTTTCCTTCACTCGACGACGGAATACACCTTACAAAAACCGTTCAATCCCAGCTCTTTTATCATTGACTGCGTACTCCGACGAGAGGCGAGAGCATTCCATCTCTACGCCTCTTTTTCAGAAGGATTTTTTACTGCGGAGGAGCAGGCGGGGCATCCGAATTCTGCGCAGAGGGAGGCTGCGGCGCACCATCTGGCGGCGGCTGATCGCTTGGGCCGCGGCGGGATGCGCCAGAGGGTGGAGGCCCGGATACGCCCATCTTGAGAACCGTGAAGACGCCGCTCTTGAGCGCGCCAGTGGCCATTACGGAGTCGCCAACCTTGATGTCGGCCAGCGTGATGCTCTCGGCGGGAGGCGGGCCGGATGGCTGCGTTCCTCCGGCTGTCTGACCCGCGCCCGGCCTGTTTCCGCCCGGTCCGCGACCTCCGCCCTGAGGCAATCCTCCGGCGGCGACCACGTCAGCCGCAACGCCGCGCGTCCCGCGCTGGAAGGATGTTCCATCGTCAACCGCAACAACCTGACTCACCGCGTCGCTACGCAGGATGGTGAGCTTCAGGTTGTCCGCATCGACGGCGGTAACCTTGCCCGTGATGTAGGTCTTGCCCAGATTCGCCTTGGCCTTGGCGACCGTAGCTGCGTCAATGTCCATCAGCATCATGGCCTGCACGGTCTTCTTCCCGGCATCGACCGTACCCATGGCGGTAACCGAGTCTCCAACCTTGATGTCGGCCAGCTTGATTGCCTGACGATTCTGCATAATGCGAGCAGTATCGCCGACGGTAACCGTGTAGGTATCGCCCGCGTCTGTCTTGAGGGTCAGCCCGCTGGCGGTCGCGGCGGTGACAATTCCCTGCACCGGCTGCCCTCCGCCGAAGCCGCTTCGTCCACCCTGACCTGTCCCGCGCTGCTGGCCGGACGAACCGCCCATCGGGAATCCACCCATTTGGCTATCTGTTTGAGCCTGTACTTGCGTAGCTGAAACCAGCAGGAGACCTATCGCGATGGCCGCACTTGTTCTGCCAAGATATTTCATTGCCCGTCCTTCCGAACAGCACCAGATGAGATGGAAACTACTTCTACAGACGGGAAGACAGGGGAAAAGGACGCGCGCTGCTCAGATTAATTTCTCTGTTATCTCACACAGTTACCCCGACGCACTCCAGCAGTCTGGCTTTGCGGGTAGATTCGCTTCCCTCTTTCGAGTCTCAGGCCGTTCGACATACTAGATTGAAAGCTACAGTCACGACTCCCACGGCAGTTGCGGTTATTCATGTCTTTGCCGTTGCTGTTGCCTTTCCTTTGCCGGGTGCCCCTCTATTGCAGGGTGCCCCATCCATCGCGGTTTCATCAGCGATGGATGGGATGTATACAGATCGCACCACTAGCCTTTGCCGCTGCCGTTGCCTTTGTCGTTGTCGTTGCCTGGCAAGGGCCAAAGGCCCGCCCGATAGCCTTCGCGCAAACCTCAATACATCCATATATCGATGCGGCCTGAACCATCAACTCGTCGGCGGACAGGGCTTGGCAAGCAAGGATATAACACGAAGGTAACCAGATTTTCCGCTCGCAAGTAACCAGTTTTCAGCCCTAAACGAGTTCAGATTGTTACCATTTAGTGCCTTACGGAAATGCAAACGTTTGCCTATAGTATGTATTAGAAAGTTTTATTTTCATCTCACCGCTTCTGATCTTTCACAGGAACAGCATCACGAGTCGACATAGATCGACAGAATCGGCACAAGCGATCAGAAGAGTAGCACTTGTTCTCAGTAAAAAATGATGATCCATAAACGACAGTCCAGACAGCAACAGACCGTCTAGTTCATCGATAACATCAAAATTCCACAAGTCTACTATTCAGGATTTCAACTATGCGCTTGAAAAATATTGTCGCAACCTTGTCCCTCTCCCTCATCTGTCTGGTTTCACGAGTAAGCTTTGCCGATACGATTACGATGACTGGCGTGGGAGGACAAAGCACCGACAACCTCTACGTCAATCCCTATATCTTCACGGATCAAAGTGCGGGGGGAACGATCAAGCAGATCGATATGTCCTGCCTCAACTTCAACCGCGAAGTTTCGATTGGGGAGTCCTGGAGTGCGACCGCCATCAACGTCTCGACCATCAGTTCCAGCGCCACCATTGACGGCGAGTCGGGAGTCGATATTCTGGCCGACGCATATCTCTATAACCAATATGCTGGTGCCGTTGGCAACACCCAACTGACCTCCGATATTCAGTTTGCCATCTGGAGCATCATGGATCCCACCGATCTAAAGGTGGTAAACGGCGTTCCCACCTATAGCGGCTTCGACACCAATGCGCAGACTCTGGCCGCGCAGGCTCTCAGCAAGGTCACCGGCAGCAACGCCTTGCCGTCCAGCTACTTCGCGAATGATGAGATCTTCGTCCCAAGCAGCAGCTACCCCAACGGCGGCGAACCCCAGATCTTTATGACGGATCCTCCTCCTTCCACTTCCACGCCAGAGCCAACCAGCCTGATTTTGCTTGGAACCGGCTTGCTGGGGACTGTTGTTGTGATGCGCCGCAAGAGAGTGAATTTCTAACAAATATCTGGAGCATGCAGAAACAGGCTGCTGCAAGCATATGATGATGTAGTAAACATATGCTGCAAGCTATGCCAATGCGCGTGTTGCTGATCGACGACGATGCGATGAGTCGGGAGCTGCTCGCCGCCCTGCTTGGCAGGGAAGGCTACGCGGTACAGGTTGCAGAGTCGGGAGCGGCCGCGCTTGAGGTGCTACAGCAGGGTGCGTTTGCCCCAGATCTGGTGCTGACCGACCTACAGATGCCAGGAATCTACGGCTCTCGGCTGGCAGACATGCTGCGGAGCGCTGGACCGGCCACGGCGTTGCTGCTGGCGATGAGCGGAAGTCGTCCGCTGGCGCAGGAGATCTCACACTACGACGGATTTCTTCTGAAACCCTTCAAGTTAGCGGAGATTGCAGACGCGCTACAGACGCACCGACACCCTGCCAAAGCGATACATTCTGCATCCGATCATGAAATAGACAACCCGATGCAAGCGGAACCGTCTGCGCCCTCTGCTTTGGGAGACAGCACGGACGTCCATCTGGTGTTGGATGAGAGCGTATACAAAAAGCTGTCGGATACGCTCTCTGCGCAGCAACTCAACGAGCTATATGCCATGTGCGTGAGCGATGTTCGCAGACGCATGGAGGCGATGCGCGGGCTTGCTGCGGCGGGAGAGATGATGTCCTTCGTGCGCGAAGCCCATTCCATTAAAGGGAGTTGCGGAATGCTGGGAGCGACTGAGTTGCACCGACTGGCGGCTCAGATGGAAGCGTGCGGACTCGAACCCTCTGGCGCATCGGCAACACAAGCCGTAAACTCTCTAGATGATCTCGCCGCAGCGTGTGCGCGGCTGGAACGCGTCCTTGGGGTCCTCGCTTGAAGCATTATTGAATAATTTCACGTCCAAATTCACGTATCTTATTTTAGTTACAGGAATCCCATGAAGTAGAAAGTACGCAGGCGAAGAGATAGGCAGGGTAGACGGCTTGTGGTTTAGTCACGGGTCTGTGTTTGAGTCGTGGGTTCAAGCGTATCCAGCAAGAGATTCCCCGACAGGCTGTGGAGGTTACGGAAATGCCTGAAAAAGATGTAAAGAGTCAGCAAACCGCGAAGAAATCGCCCCCGACCGCTGCCCCCATCCGCATCGTTGTGGCAGACGACCATCCGGTGGTGCGCTTCGGGGTCAGGAATATGCTGCTCAACGATCCAGGCTTTGCCGTTGTCGGCGAGGCGGGCGACGGCGACGACGCCATTACGCAGACCATCGAACTGGAGCCGGACATCCTGCTGCTCGACCTGATGATGCCGCGATTGCCTGGCCTGGAGGCGATGCGCGCCATCATGACTAAGGCTCCGCGAGTCAAGATCGTGCTGCTGACCAGCACAATCACGCCGCAGCAGATCATCGAAGCGCTACAGATCGGAGCGCGTGGAATTATCCTGAAGGACGCGGTGGTGGCAGACCTCGCCGAGGCATTGCGCGCGGTTCTCGGAGGCGATTACTGGATCGGCGGCGAGCGCGTGGCAAACCTGCTGAAGGCATTGCAGCAACTCACCGAGCAGGCCGCCGTCACCCCTGAACGCAAGACCTACGGACTGACTCCCCGCGAACTCGAGGTCGTCTCCTGCATTGTGGAAGGATGCAGCAACCGCGACGTTGCCAAGCAGTTCTCCATCAGCGAGGAGACCGTGAAGCGACACCTCTCCAACGTCTTCGACAAGACGGGCGTCTCGACCCGTCTGGAACTGGCTCTCTTCGCTATCGCCCACAAACTGGTCGAACTGTAACCTTCCCTGCTCCTGTCTTTGCCGTTGCGGTTGTCTTTGCCTGTTTTTGTTTGTCATTCCGCAGCGCAGCGGAGGAATCTGCTTTTGCAGTCGCCCCTGTAGCCGTTGCGATTGTCTTTAGGGCTGAGGCCCGCGCTATTTCATCTATATATTGATACGGTCGAGTGCGATGAGGCCCCCGAATCAAAAGAGATACATCAAGTGTGGCGATTTAGCCACACCCATCCGTATTCCTCCGGCTGTAATCTGGATTTTGCATTGGTTGGGAGTGACCTCTTTTGGTTCAGATTACGCAGTCCGAACAGACAATTCGATCGGAGATCAAGTTCCACGGCGTAGGTCTGCATAGCGGCGCAGAGGTCTCGATGCGTCTGGTTCCCGCGCCCGCAGGCTCCGGCATCGTCTTCCGCCGCACCGATCTCGATGATTTCGAGATTCCGGCCAATGGGCGCAACGTCGCGAAAGTCAGCTATGCCACCAGTTTGATGCGCGGCTCGGTGCTGATCTCAACCACCGAGCATCTGCTCTCGGCTCTGATCGGCTTCGGCGTGGACAACGTCATCGTTGAGGTGGACAACCTCGAAGTTCCCATCCTCGACGGCAGCGCCCTTCCCTATGTCGAGGCTTTTCAGTCGGTTGGTCTTAAACAGCAACGTCGCCGCCGCGAGGTTCTGCGCATCCTGAAGGACGTCGAGGTGCGCGATGGCAGCAAGTTCATCGGAGTCTATCCTGGCACGGGCTATGGCATCGACTACACCATCGACTTCCCGGAACCCATCGGCTCGTCGCGCTTTCAGGGCGATCTGGAGACCGGCGACTACGCCCGCCTGATCGCCCCGGCGCGAACCTTCGGCTTCAGGGAAGACGAGCCAATGCTGCGCAATATGGGTCTGATCCGCGGGGCATCGGACGAGAGCGTCATTGTGCTGACCAAGACCGGCGTTCAGAACGGCCCGCTGCGCTTCCCCGACGAGTTCGTGCGCCACAAGGTTCTGGACCTGATCGGCGACCTCGCGCTGGCAGGACGACGCATTCAGGGTCGCGTCGTCGCCCAACGCGCCGGCCACGCCATGCACGCCGCGCTGGTGCAGCGACTGATGCGCGACCGCTCCGCCTGGGAACTGGCCCACGGATTTGATGAGGCTCCCGAGCCAGAATCCGCAGCGCATCCCTCCGAGATTCATCCAGAGGATTTGCCCGTCCATGCGTAACCAATCGCTTCAAAGTGCAGCCCAAAGACAATCCCACAGCGCATCTCGGAGACCCCTCTGAGTCGCCTCGCCGCCATCGCACTGGGATCGAACCTCGCCTCGCATTGGGGAGACCGCGAGGCAAACCTGCGCGAAGCCGTCGCCCGCGTCGCCAAACTGGGCGAGTTGCGCGCTGTCTCCTCCTTCTACGACACTGCGCCGGTCGGCTACACCGATCAGCCGAACTTCCTGAACGGTGCGCTGCTGCTGGAGACCGATCTGGAGCCGATCGAACTGATGCGTGCTCTGCTGGCCATCGAGCTGGCCATGGGCCGCATCCGCACCGGCGTCCCCTCATCCGCCGCCCCCGCAGCTCCCATCAAAGGCCCGCGCATCATCGACCTCGATCTACTGCTGATGGGCGACGTAGTATTCGACAACGCGCGCAGCCCAGAGCCACTCAACCCCACCGAGCTGACTCTGCCGCATCCGGCAATGGCCGAGCGACGCTTTGTGCTGCAACCGTTGGCGGAGATTGCGCCAAACCTGATCGATCCGCTCTCCGGCCTCAGTGTGGCCCAGATGCTGGCGCGCCTACAGCCCGACTCGAAGCAAGCCTGAATTGCAGATCATCATGGCATATACGTTGGCAAACCCCATAACTCTTCTGGACTCACGGCGGCCCGCCATCCGGCGACAGAGTTCTCGATGCAGCAAACCAACCGCTATATGCAGAAAGTCCTTTTGACGGGATCGTCAAAAGGACTCATTTGAAAGAATGGTCGGGGCGGAGAGATTCGAACTCCCGACCCTCTGCTCCCAAAGCAGATGCGCTACCAGGCTGCGCTACGCCCCGACTACTACAATCTTACCCCATTTTGAGTCATGTCAAGACGCTGGATTCGAGCAGTTTCTGAATTGCTGTAGATCAACTTATTTGTCGTTCCGCAGCGCGAGCGAAGGAATCTGCTCTTGCTCGCACCACAGCGGTCTACCCCATTACCGAAAACGCTCTTTCCGCTCTGCGGCGCAGGGGGCGGGAAGCGGAGAGAAACCTGCTCAATAGCCAGATTCTGCGAACTTCAGCCCTGTGCGCAGCGCGCGGGGAAGTATAATGGAGATTCGATACAAGACGCAGGGCTGGGAGTCGTATTCCGGCAAGCGTGCGTGTCGGAGATTCACGGAAGGCCTTAATAAATGCCAGAACAGATCAAGAAGCGGCTGGAAGAAGAGATTAAAGCGCTGGAGCGCGAACTCACGACGGAGCTTCCGGCGGAGATCAAGAGGGCTGTCGCACTGGGCGACCTGAGCGAGAACGCCGAGTACCACATGGCCAAGCAGCGTCAGGTCTTTGTCAACGCGCGTCTGGGCCAATTGAAGAAGCGCATGGGCGAGCTGGCCATGGTCAACCTGATCAACATCCCGCGCGACAAGGTGGGCTTCGGCGCCACCATCGTCGTCTTCGACTCCAGCAAGAACGAAGAGATCACCTACAAACTAGTGACCAGCGAGGAATCCGACGTAACCATTGGTTTGATCTCGACCACCTCGCCGATCGGTCGCGCTCTGCTGGGCAAGAAGCTGGGAGATGTGGCCACCGTGGTAACCCCCAACGGGAAGCGCGAGTTGGAGATACTGAAGCTGACGACGATCCACGATGTAGTGGAGAAGGAAATTACCGTAATCGATGTTGTGGAGGAGTAAGCCACAGCCGCGAAGTCGGTTCACTCTCTATTTATAGATAGCGGCTAGAGTACAGTTGCGCATTTGAGAACAACGTTTTATCGACAGCAGTTATGTAAGAGCTGGGCTACGGATGACACTTCAATGACTTGGACGAGCGCGTTTGGCAAAGGCAGCGGTTGGCTGCTACAGAAGATCGTGAATGGACTGGCGCTGACGCGGATCTCGCCGAACTCGCTGACTTTTATTGGTCTTGTGATCAACATTGTGGCAGCATGTTTCTTCGGCTTTGCGCGCCCGCATAATGCCGACCGAATGTTCTTCTACGCTGGGCTGATCATTATCGGCGCGGGAATCTTCGACATGGTCGATGGCCGCGTGGCGCGCAAGACCAATCAGGTCTCGATCTTTGGCGCGTTCTTCGATTCGGTGCTGGATCGCTACTCGGACGTGGCGATTTTCTTTGGACTGTTGATCTATTACGCTCGGGGAAACCGGCTCTTCTATGTGGGGCTGGTGGCGTTCGTGATGACAGCGTGCGTAATGGTGAGCTACACCCGCGCCCGGGCCGAAGCGTTGATTGGAAGCTGCAAGGTTGGTTTCATGGAACGGCCAGAACGGATCGTTTGCGTGATTCTGGGAGCGCTGTGCAACCGCTGGGGCGTGATGGCTCCGTGCCTGTGGGTTCTGGCGGTGTTTTCGACGATCACCGTGATTCATCGGATTCGATATACCTATCTGGAAACAGAGCGACGCAAGCTGGTTCCAGCGGCGCAAGCGTAACGCCTGCGGCTGGCAAGTTACGTTCTATTGCACGGCGAGTTTAGATTCAATAAGATCTGTTCCACTACCTTGGTGAGATTCGAGATTGGCCCGCGACTTCCTCCGCCGGATTCGCGTTGGGCCTTGGCAAAGCTGTATGCATCAGGCGGAAGCAATGCGGAGGATTTGAACGATGGACGTGGCAGAGCTGGAAGCGCGGTTTGCAGTTCCCGGAGCGTTGAACTTCAGAACAACGCCGACCGGGCTGATCTATGCCTTGGTGACCGCACCAGCGGCGCAGGCGACGATCTGCCTACAGGGCGCACACCTGACGCATTGGAAGCCTACCGGGCAGAAGCAGCCCGTCCTGTTCCTGAGCGAGCGCACGGAGTTGATGCCGGGCAGGCCAATCCGCGGCGGCGTTCCGGTGATCTTTCCCTGGTTTGGGCCGCGCAAGGACGGCAAGGATGGCCCGCTGCACGGCTTTGCACGACTTCAGGAGTGGACGCTGGAATCTGCCACGGTTGCAGGAGCCGAACTCCACATGAAGCTGAGTCTGGGGCCAAGCGAGGAGAGTCGCGCTCTGGGCTATGACCACTTTCGTCTGGAGTACAGCATAAGGATAGGAAAGACGTTGACGCTGGATCTGACGGTGACGAATGAGTCTGGAGTGGCTGGCTCGGATGCTCCGGCGCTGACCTACGAGGAGGCTCTGCACACCTACTTTGTGGTTGCGGATGCGACCGCTGTAACGGTCAGCGGACTGGCCGGAGCGACCTACCTCGACAAGGTAGACAGAATGAAGGAGAAGGTGCAGCCAGCCGGACTGCTGCGCTTTACCGGCAGAACCGACCGCGTCTATCGCAATACAACGGCTACCTGCATGATCGACGACGAGGCGGGACGACGCAGAATCGCGATCCAGAAGGCCGATTCGCAGACGACCGTGGTGTGGAATCCCTGGTCGGAGCTGGCAGCGACGATCCCCGATCTGGCTCCCGATGAGTGGCGCGGAATGCTCTGCGTCGAGACGGCAAACGAGGGAGACAGTGCGATCACGCTGCCCGCCGGGGCAAAGCACACCATGCGCGCGGTCTTCTCGGTGGAGAGCGTCGGCTAAATGCCAGAGACTCAAGTGCAGGCTGCTCGGTTGATTCTGGCCTCCGGCTCGCCGCGCAGACGCGAACTGCTGTCGCAGGCGGGCTACGTCTTTGCGGTCGAAGCGGCGGATGTAGACGAGTCGCAGCGCGAGGGAGAAGAGGCTGGCGCGTATGTGCTTCGCTTGGCGGAGGAGAAGGCGCAGGCTGTCTATGCGCGGATAGTCTCCGTGATTAATGCCGAGGAAGCCAGCGGGGTGATCGTACTGGGTGCAGACACCAGCGTCGTACTGGGCGAAGAGGTTCTAGGCAAACCAGTCGATGCCGACGATGCGCGGCGAATGCTGCGCAAACTCTCTGCGCGAACGCACCGTGTTCTGACCGGAGTGGCAGCGGTCTCGCGCTGCGGCACAATCAGCGAAATAGAAACGACCGAAGTTCTCTTTGCGCAGATCTCCGAGCCGGAGCTGGAAGTCTACTGCGCAACCGCCGAGCCGCTCGACAAGGCCGGAGCCTATGGCATTCAGGGCTATGCGGCGCGCTGGATTCCCCGCATCAACGGCTGTTACTTCAATGTCATGGGTCTTCCGATTGCGCGCACGGTGCGAATGATCGAAGAGGTCAGAGCGCGCTGCGAGGCGATGCGTCATCGCCCCGCAGCGGAACTTCACTAGCTCCTGCCCCGAATCCCCTAGCGGTTCCCCATCAACTCTCGTTCGGCACGCAGCCAGTCCTGCACATCGTAGCCACCGTGGTGGCCGCGCTCGACCCAGAAGCTGTAGGCGAGCTGTTCGATCTCAAACTGGGTGGGGGCCGATTTGCTGGCGGGCTTCTTCGCCGTTACAGACTTGGCAACCGAGACGCCCTTCGTCGCGGTCTTCTTTGCAGCAGCTACAGGAGCCTTTACTGCGGTTGTTGGCGCCTTTGCTGCGGTTTTGGTTGCCTTTGCTGCGGGAACGGGCGCCTTTGCTGAAGCAGCGGTGGTGCGCGTCTTCGCTGGAGCCTTCGCCTTCTTCTCTGTCCCTGCCATGCTTAATCTCCTTTGTGTGAGCGTACTTGTATTCGAACGTACTCAGCAAAAGTGCGTGAGCATCGCCTCTAGAATACGACGCTTACCTCGAAAATACGACTATTATCTTCATGGTACGACCTCTGCGCCAGCCTTTGGGACCGAAAATTCACACAGAGAGCAGGCCTTCGGCCGTCGAATTTCGTGCTGAAGGTCGATCTAGGCCTGCGGTCTGGGCTGGGAGGAAGCATGCCTTTGGCTCTTGCGCACAAGGGCCAGTCCTGGAGAGACTGGCTTTTTGGCGGCGGGCGGCGAGGTCTTTGCGCGGGAGGCCGCTGGCTGATCCGGATCGAGGTCGTCTTCCACGCGCAAATACTTGCGCATGACGCGCAGGGGATCTTCGGAGGCGGCCAGTTCGCGCAGATGATAGAGCCAGACGTCGTTGCGCGCGCTTCGCCGGGTGTAGCCCTTGCGCGTGACCGTGGCGATTGAGCCGTCGGGCTTGCATCGCGTGAAGGTCTGGCTGGGAATCTGAAAGGTGATCTGCTCGCCCGCCTTCCAGAAGTTGGAGGCAAACTCGTGGGAGAAGAGAAGCGCATAATAGCGTCGCTGCTCGCAGAGCGTCTCGACCGACTGGCGCGTCCCCTCCCACGGCAGACCGAGGCGAGAGGTGTACCACTTGCGGAATTCGAAGCCGTTGCTGCGAGCCTGCGCAATCAGGATGTGAAGCAGTTCAAGACGGGTCATAAGAGCATTTCTCTTGCTATGGAGCAAAAATGCATTGTCATTCTGAGCGAAGCGAAGAACCCCCGTATTTTGTACGTAGCACCGTACTCTACACCGTTGACAGAGATGCTCTAAAGCCAAATCTATCTCAGAGCCGTGAACCGCGACTCAGGGATAACGGCTCCTCGCTTATCGCCCGTGTTCTTCAAGAAACTTCTCCACTTCGAGGGCTGCCATGCATCCGGTTCCGGCGGCGGTAATCGCCTGACGGTAGCGGCGATCCTGAATGTCTCCGCAGGCAAAGACTCCGGGAACCTCCTTGCCGTTGTGCGTGGGGAAGACGTTGCCGTGGGTCAGGATGTAGCCGTCCGGGTCGAGGTCGAGCTGTCCGGCAAACATCCGCGCGTTGGGCGTGTGTCCGATGCCGAGAAAGAGGAACGAGACCGGAAGAGTCGAGAGCTTGTCCGTCTTGGTGTCGCGCAGAACGACGCCGCGCACATCCTTCTCCTCGACGCCCAGCACCTCCACCACAACCTTGCTGGAGAGCAGGGTAATGTTTGGATGAGCCACCGCGCGCTCCATCATGATGTGGCTGGCGCGGAAGTGGTCGGTGCGATTGATGACCGTGACCTTGCTGGCGAAGCGCGTCAGAAACAGCGCCTCTTCCATCGCCGAGTCTCCCCCGCCGACGACCGCAATCTCCTTGCCCGAGGCGAAGAATCCGTCGCAGGTGGCGCAGGAGCTGACGCCGTGGCCGATCAGAGCCTGCTCGCTGGGCAGGTTGAGCCAGCGAGCGCTCGCGCCCGACGCGATAATCAGCGTTCGCGTGCGGATCGGCTCCGTGCCTGTGCCCAGGTTCAGCTCGTAGGGATGCTTCGAGAGGTCGGCAGAGACAAGATGCGCCATCTTCAGCTCGGCCCCAAAGCGCACCGCCTGCTGCTTCATGTTGTCGATCAGCTCCGGGCCTTGTACGCCCTGCGGCCAGCCGGGAAAGTTCTCTACCAGCGTGGTGATGGAGAGCTGTCCGCCCGGCTCGTGGCCTTCCAGAACCAGCGGCTTCAGATTGGCGCGCGCGGCGTAGATGGCCGCAGTCAGGCCAGAGCAGCCAGAACCAAGAATGACGGTGTCGCGGGTCGTCGTGCTGGAGGTCGTTGTGTCGGACATATCGCTAATGGCTCCTCTATCCCGCTGCCTAGATTTTTACAGGTGTTTCTTGAACTGTCCAGCGAGCGAGGAAGCTTAGTCGTCGTAGTGCAGCAGGCTGAAGACGTCGTACTCGGGGAACTTGGCGCGGCCCTTGAGGAAGTCGAGTTCGACGGCAAAGGCAAGCCCGGCGATCTCTCCGCCCAACTGCTTTACGAGCTGAATGGTCGCCTGCATCGTTCCGCCGGTGGCCAGCAGATCGTCGACGAGGACGACGCGCTGTCCGGGCTTGATCGCGTCCAGATGAATCTCCAGCGTGTCGGTGCCGTACTCCAGATCGTAGCTGACGCTAGCGGTCTTGGAGGGCAGCTTCTTCGGCTTGCGCACGGGGACGAAGCCCGCGTTCAGCCTGTACGCCAGCGCCGGCCCGAAGATGAATCCACGCGCCTCGATGCCCAGCACCAGATCGATCTTCTTGTCGATGTAGTGCTGCGCCAGAGCGTCGATCAACTGGGCAAAGCCCGTCTTGTCCTTCAGCAGCGTAGTGATGTCGTAGAACAGAATTCCCGGCTTGGGGAAGTTCGGCACGGTGCGTACGAGCTGCTTCAGCGGTTCACAATCAATCTGCTTCGAATCGTTCATTTACCAGGCTCCTTCAATCTGAAATGTATGTAGTTCCGCGGCTTCGTTCTCGTCCATTTCCAGTATCTCGACGGCGTCCACGCGACTTCCGCGCGTCCCTTGGTGCAGCGCCACGACCAGCGCCTCGATCTGCTTGGGCGAACCCGCAGCCACCGCCTCGACGTGTCCGTCGTCGGTATTGCGCACCCATCCGCGCAGCCCGATGCGGGAGGCCTCGCTGTTTACGAACCAGCGAAAGCCTACGCCTTGCACCCGACCTTTGACTAGAAAATGTTGAACCATAGCCTCTGCACTCAGCCAACGGTATTCGAAAACTACGCGCGGCTCATGTATGCGCCTTCGGCGGTGTCGACGCGGATCTTCTCGCCCTCGTTGATGAACGGAGGAACCTGCACGATCAGGCCGGTCTCCATCTTGGCTGGCTTGGTGGTACTGGACGCGGTGGCCGACTTGATCCCCGGCTCGGTCTCCATCACCGTCATCTCGACAAAGGTTGGCAGTTCGATGCCGACGGCCTTGCTATCGTAGAAGCTGACCTCAATCGAAAGGTTCGGCGTCAGGTACTCCACGGCTTCGCCCAGCGTATCGCGCTTCAACACGGTCTGCTCGAAGGACTCGTCCATGAAGTAGAAGTCGTCGCCATCGTTGTACAGGTACTCCATCTTGATCTCGTCGACCTTGATGCGATCGATCGGGTCGGGCGAACGGAAGCGCTCGACGAACATCGCTCCGGTGCGAAGATTCTTGAGCTTGGCCTGAATGAAGGCGCGCAGGTTGCCGGGGGTGCGGTGCTCCACCGAGAAGACCACATGGAGCTGGCCGTTGTGGTTGATAATCATGCCCGGACGCATCTGCGTGGCAAGAATTGACATAGGTAAAACCTCTGATTCTGATGAATTATCGGGAACTTTGCTGCATCTCGCAGTCTTTCTTATTGTAGCTCAGGGACGGTGGCGCTCACCGACGACCTCATCGAGCGGCTTCGGGCATACCGCAAAACGCACGAAGGCTTCTGCCTGATCTTCGGCAAGCGCGAGGGCCGGGTTGACGTGGTCGAGACACACATGTTGCGGCGACTTCGGCGACTGGTAAAAAAGGCCGTTCTGGAGTGCGGAAGCTGCGAGAAGTGTCTCGCGGGAACAGGGTGCGAACACTGGTTTGTTCACAAGTTCCGCGCAACGGCAATCACTCGCTGGCTCAAGGGCGGCATTGACCTAAGAACAGCAATGAGCTATCTGGGCATAGCGACTTGGCGTCCGTCATGCGGTATTTGAGGCCAGCCGGAAACTCTGAAGTTCAGACCGCAATCAACGCCATAAGCTGGGAGTGAGTCAGATCAACATACGGCTGGGGCCAGCCCAACGGGGCTGGCCTTTGTACTGTTGGGACTGTTGGTGCTCGTCATGCAGCCCGGGCGCACAACCAACGAGCGGTCGTCATCGGATCGAAGCGAATGCAACCGTCGAGCCGGACAGATGGTATTGATCCACGCGCGACCTTGGCGTAAAGCGTCTTCGGCTTCAAGGCAAGGAACTCCGCAAGCTGCGCCGGGGTCAGAAGCGACAGCTGGCGCTCGATCTGGTCCGCAATCGAAACAACGCTGGAGTTGATTGATGGGGACTGGATGACGCTCTCGGCTGATTTGCGGCGTCTCTCGGTTTGGGGTGTTTGGGTGCTAGGCCGTATCGACATATAGCTCTTTTGTGATTGCAGTTGTGCTTGCTGTTTGTCATTCCGCAGCCTTTTGTTTGTCATTCCGCAGCGCAGCGGAGGGATCTGCTTTTCGCTCGCACCACGAAAATCTATCCCCTTGGGG